>JBNLBN010000004.1:0-51534 GCA_050303335.1 Candidatus Micrarchaeia archaeon | reverse complement strand
CCCCACCAGCATGACTTGATATCTCAACAAATATTTTTACTTCTTTACCCAATAGTTCACGAAAATCAGGAGCACAAGCACTGAAAGGAATCCGAATGCGAGTTCAACGTTTGAAAGCTTTCCGGGAACATACTGTCCGCTGTTCCTTGAATTTTCATCTGCTGGGCCTCCGAGTTCATTCCAGCTCTTATTGTAGGAGAGCGTCTTTGACGATATCGACTCTGTATAGTTTGAGATTCCGCCAAAGGAATCCCTGACAAGGATGGAGAGGTTGTTTTCCCCGATTCCTTGATAGCTGAAGTTGAACTGGTAGATGTAGGCAAAGGAATGGTTGAAATTCTCCAGTGGAAACGGACTCGTTTCATTGTAGAACTCGGACCATTCTGACTCGTTTTTTTCTGATTCGATAACCATTACGCCATAGCTGTTGAGCGGAGTCGAATAGTTCCTCAGGGTGAAATTCCTGGTGACGTTCCCGTTTCTGTAGATCTCCGCATATTCAAGGGGAACCTGCGAGAGGATGACCACGTTGAATTGATTGTTCCTGAACCACTGCTCCCGGAGAATTGGGGATCTCAGGAAGAAGATCTTGTTGAAGCCTCCTACAGTGATCGATTCGTTGATCTCGTAGCTGTGGTTGGCTGAATAGTTTACAAGATTATTGATTCCGCAATCTGTTCCGCTCCGGTCGTTGATCTCGTAAACAATGGTGAGGTTTCCTGAGAGGGTGATATTCAGGCCATCGAATCCGGAGGCATTGCGGAGCGAATTCATTATGGAACCAGGCACTCGAACCAGATTCCTGGTTACATTAACTGCCTCGCTCTGGTTCTTGTATGTGAAAATTGCGGTCATGTCATATACAATGTAGTTTTCATTGACATACTCTGCGCAGGAATCATAGTCGAAATCACAGAAGCTGGCGTATTGGGCTCCTGAATCGAACCAGGCGCGGTCGCAGAAAAACGGGACGATATTGGTATTTACTGGTAGGTGGTTTAAATTCGAATAATTCACGCTTGGATGCAAAATGATTGATAAATTGTATGACGGATAGGTGACATTGTCTATCCTCAATGTAGTCCCGATAACAGACAGATTAGACTGAACAAACATTGTCTGGTTGAATATCTCCAGAGTCGAGTTCTGCGCGAATGTGGAATTTGCAGCGTCATTGAAATTCCCTATCAGGTTGTAGCTGATTACGTCGTTGATTGGAGCCTGGGCAAATACCAGCGGGATAAGTAACAAGAGGAATCTCATATGACATCCTGCAGCCTGTCGATCGTTACGAACTGGATCTTGTCATTCGCCTGCATCAGGTTCAGTTCTGAAAGCTCCTTCTTCGACATCCCTTTCCGGATGTCAGTAAGTTCAGACTGGTTGTCGAGAACGACTATTCCTTTCTTTGCGAATTTCGCGCCGAAGAATCCGATCTCATAGTCGGTTGTTATGAACTTATCGTCCTTGTATGTGAACATCGTTCCGCATTCAATCAGTTTTTCCCTGATAATACGGTGCAGCACGTTTTTCCTGACATCGCCTTCACCGACGAGCTGATAATAGTCCCGGTGGGATTCGAGTATGCCCTTTGAAACGAGCTTCTTGAGAATCTCCTCCACGTTTCCTTCTGTGACATCCGCTCCAGCAGTGAGATACCGTTTTAGGGATATGGAGAATTCAAGCGGCGTTATTGGGGAATTGCCAAGATTCATGTCTTGCCGGATCTTCATGAAGCTGTCTACTGTGCGGTTCAGTGGAACCAGGATCTCTTCCCTGATGGATGTTGCGCTGTCACCGAACCTGAGCCTGTACATGGGTTTGCGCGACATCCTTGCAACAACATATATTACTGCCACGAGCGCGAAGCCAGGTAGACCGTAATTGAGATATATATCGAAGAAGCCTTCCCTTGTATTCTCGAACCTGTACTGGACCGTAGAGCCGAATATCCTGAATTCAAAGACGTTCAGCCCCTTGTTGAGTTTAGCGTTCACGGCAACATTGCCGTTGCTGACAAAATACTTGTTCGGTTCCGAACCTTCAAGAGATACGTAGACCTCCTCGTTGTTAACAGGTACTCCGTCAACTGAAACAGAAAACACGTATGTCAGGCCGTAGTTCTCCTCGAAGCGTACGTCAAGGTCCTTTACGTGCAGGGTGCCGCTCGCGATCAGTTCGTCATTGTCTTCGACCAGTATGACATACTCACCCGGATCGTTGAACTGGAGCTTCTTGACGAAGATGTTCTGGTCCGTTACGCGCCTGAGGAATTCGCTGCTGATCGTCTTGCCATCCTTGTTGATGTTGAGAGTTGCGGTGCCGTTGGTCCTGTTCAGCGCGAATCTCAATGTGGACACCTCCCATGGAAATACGGACTTCTTGTCCGGAGCCAGGATACTGCCGATGCGCGCAAGCCTTTCGGAATCTGCGAATCCCTTCATGTCATCGAGCGAGTATATGAGCCGGATGTAGCTGTCATTGGTCTCAAGCATTACCGTATTGGTCCCGTCGCCCGACAGCTGTTTTGTCAGGTTCGAGCCAACAGCCCATTCCTGATAGAGGATAAGGTTTTTCAGGGACTGGTTGAGCTCGTTTAGCGTCCCGTTGAAGAATACGACCCTTTCCTTCTGGCCTTCGGTAAGGGCGTCGTACCAGTTCTGCTGCTTTATTCCCCTGCTAATGACAAGATCCTTTGCGCCGATATAGATTATTGTGCCGTTTGAGGAATTCCCAAGAAGGTTGAAGAGCACGTAGGACGGGATAGCTCCGGTCGGGACAACATATATCTGGTTTCCTATTGTTGTCTGGTTCCTCACCGAAACGTTGTACCCGTATTCCTCGAGGCTTCGAAGGTCATCAATCAGGTTTGGAAGGTTTGAAGCGTCAATCGCCTGCTCGTCGTCAATTATTACCACTTCGGTCTTTGGAGCTTCTTCGTACGTAAGTGCGGTGACGTTTCCGCTCCCCCTGAAATTGTATATTGCATAGCTGCTATCTCCTGCTGCGCCGTATTCAAGAACATCGAAGTTCGCCGGTGACTTGTCGATGACAGGGCTCACTTCCACATCGGAAATGAAGAAGACTGCAAGGACTGCTATTAGTCCGAAGAAGAGGATGAACATCAGGACAACAAGGCCGACAAGAATCTTCTTCAAATTCATAATACCAGCCTTGAATCCTTGAGGAAATCTGAATCATTCTTGTAGAATGTCCTTATGTCATTGAGTTCGAGTGCCAGCATCAGCGGCCGCTCGAGGCTGAGACCCCAGGCAAGCACAGGATATCTTCCGCAAAGAGGCAAAGACACCTCTGGCCTGAAGATCCCTGCTCCGCCAAGTTCTAGCCACTGGCCCTTTTCCTCGAAAAAGACCTCGATTTCCACGCTCGGTTCTGTGTACGGGAAATAGCTTGGTCTGAAACGGATTTTCTCGAATCCGAGCTTTGAATATACGACTTTTAGTATACCAAGCAGGTCTGTAAATGTTGCATTCTCGTATGCGATTATTCCTTCAACCTGGTGGAATTCGGCGAGGTGGCTGTAATCGGTCGCCTCGTTCCTGAACACCCTGCCTATGGCGAAGTATTTCCTTGGGCTCTTGTCCTTGAGAGCTGCAAGGTTCCTTGCTGAAAGGCAGGTAGTATGCGTCCTCAGGACCGACTTGGTTGCCTTTTCTGTATCCCATTTGTATTTCCATCCCTCTTCATGGGCCTTCTTCACCCGTTCGACCAGCTTCTTGTCAGGAAGTTCCGACTTGTGGTCAAGGTAGAAGGTGTCCGCAAGCTCCCTTGCCGGATGGTCCTGTGGCTGGAAGAGGGCATCGAAATTCCAGAATGAGCTCTCGACGATCTTTCCCTCGACCTCTACGAAGCCGAGTTCTGTCATGATGTTCTTCAGCTTGTTCGTTATGACCGTGATGGGGTGGTTTTTTCCAATCGGAGCATCTGGTCCTGGGACGTTGATGTCGAAACCTCCAGGCTCGTATTTTTTTCCGGTGAGCTTTGCGCTGGTGACGTTCCTGATGCTTACTTCAACCATCTTCCTTCGTATAAATTCCTCCCTGACAGGCTTGAGTTCATCATCACACCGGCCATTTGCAGCAAGCTGGTCGTAGGTCTTTTTCAGTTTCCTGATATGGCCATCAACTTCCTCTCTTGTTTTTGTGGCAGAGAGCCTGCCATTTTCTATTTCAACGAAGCCGTGCTGTTTTGCCCAGCGGATCCCGATCGATTTCTCGAGCGGACTGAGACTTGAGATGTCCATGTTCTCTAGGGATTTGAGGAATACCGAATATTCCGGAAAATCCTCCTTTCCTGTTGCATACCTGACGAGTTCTTCCGTCGGGGCGTGGGACCTTACGGACTCGACCGTGACCTCCACGAATCCCCCGCCTTTGAGCGATTCGATGATCCTTCTTACGGAATCCTCGTTCAATTTGGACTCCTGGGCGATGATGCTGATCGGCATCTCGCCTTTCTTGAGTGTTGCGATAACTATATCTTCTCCTTTGTACATTATTCCTCGCCCCTCCGTTTAGACATCAAAACATAAAGATACGAGCCGATCAGTGCTGAAATCAGGACAACAAGCGGAATCCCGTGGGGACTGCTGAGCGTGTCGCTTATCCCTTTGGCGATGCTTGAGAAGAAGTCGGTAACCTCCTTGTCGATGCTGTCCTCAACGTCGAATATCAGCGAAAACTTGACAAGCACAATATCGGTCCATGAGAGCTGGTCAACATATGCCGGAAAATCTATCGATTCGCCGGCCGGTAGCGGGTTCACATCATAGGTTATAGAATCGCTGGGAAGATCTATTGTAAGGTAGACCCGTTCCTCCAATACAATGTTCTGCTCGGGCGTCGTTGTGAATGAAAGCGCCTCCGGATTGATGGTATAACGGGTTGTCCGCGGCTTGTATTGATCTATGGAGAATAGTCCTGTTCCATTTTTCTGCGTGTCATTTGCAAATGCAGGAAATGCCCAGTAATCCAGTATCAGCTCCCCGTGGCAGAGATCCTGGATAGGATTGCACTTGGTCCTCGGCTGCGGCCTGATCCTGAAATCCCGGATGTCCACGATGGAAGGATTGGTATGTATCTTCATCTGCTTGAGGCCCGTGTTATTGGACCATACAGAGAGCCGGTTGTTGGTGATTCCGCTGTCATAGACGGATTTTGAGTAGTCTCCGAACATGATTATCTTGATTGATTCATGGACCTTGGCCGAGCCGTCGCTCTGTATATCGCTTATGCTAACATCTACCCGCTCAATTACAAACTCCGCAAAAGATGCAGAGAACAAGAGTAGCATCACAAGTAGATATTTCATGGTTTTTTCACTACGTAAAATTATATAAAGTGACGTTTTAAAAAAGGTCTAATCAAACACATTGTTATGAAAATTTCTACTCTTGGTAGCCATTCGGCTTTGGACGTAAGCGAGGGAGCAAAGAAAGAGGGATTCGGGACCGTTGTTGTCTGTCAGAAAGGAAGGGAAAGGTCATACCTTCACCATGCGACAAGAAAACGGGGCGAAAGGGAAATCGGGGTCATTGACGAGGTGATCCTGGTCGACAGGTTCAGCCAGATCATAGAGAGGCAGAAGGAGCTGGAGGGAAGCATATTCGTCCCGAACAGGTCTTTTGCAGTTTATGTGGGCTATGACAAGATAGAAAAGGAATTCAAAGTCCCCGTATTCGGAAACAAGTACCTCCTTCGCGCAGAGGAGAGGGATGCGCCGAAGAACCAGTATTTCCTGATGGAAAAGGCGGGGATAAGGACGCCGAAAAAATTCGGCAAAATTGAGGATACTGACAGGCTTGTAATTGTAAAGGTGAATGAAGCGAAAAGAAGTTACGAGAGAGCTTTTTTCCTTGCAAAAGGGGCAGACGACTACTACAAGACAAGCCAGAAAATGATTGCTGAGGGAAAAATCACCCAGGAAGACTTGGATAAGGCAACCATCGAGGAGTATATCGTCGGAGCGCATTTCAACTTCAATTTCTTCTATTCGCCGGTGCACCAGGAGCTGGAGCTTCTCGGAATAGATACTAGGAGGCAGACGAATATAGACGGCTACCTCAGGATGCCGGCTGACGAGCAGCTGGAACTCCTTAAGATTGAGAAACCATCCACTATCGAGGTGGGGCACATTGCCTGTACCTTGAGGGAGTCCCTTCTTGAACAGGTATATGACCTGGGAGAAAGGTTCGTACGGGCCTGTGAAAGCGAATACAAGGACGGCATAATTGGGCCTTTTGCACTCCAGGGAGCGTTCGTCGAGGAAGGAAAAGAGCAGTTCGTCTGCTTCGACATCTCGATGAGGATGCCGGGATCACCTGGAACAAGGTTCACCCCTTATTCAGGCTACCTGCACAGGGAAAGCGTTTCATTCGGAAGAAGAATAGCGATGGAGATAAAGGATGCAGGAAAAGAAATAGAAAAAATTACCACCTAGTACGGCGCGTCGATATTTCCTAGGATGAAGGGCGAGAGCATCTTTGTCGCCTTCCTCGGCTTGTCGACTGATATTGCGAATATTCCGTCGCTTGAATCCGAAGAGAGGACAGTCATTTCGTTTACCTTCACCTTTTCGACTGCAAGCATCTCAGCGATCTTGTCTCTGGAATTGTTTGCTACCTTGATGACAATCGATGAGGGATCCGTGGTCGTGAATCCATTCATTTCTAGTGTATTGGTTGCTTTCTTTGTGTCTTTGACATCGAGCTTGATAACGGCTTTGCCGCCGATAACATCGACATGGAGTCCTTCTATGTTAACGCCTGACTTCCCCAGAATATAGGAAATGTCAGCCAAAAGGCCTACACGATCACCTGATACTATTGTTACTGACTTCATTTTATCACCTTGTACGGAAATTTAACTTTTTTTGAACATTATTCCCAAAATTTTCATTCAATCTGGGCTTTTGCCTAACTAACCCAAATATTATTGGGCATATATAACCAACCCCCTACCCAATCATAGTATGTCAGGAGGTTATATAAATAGGTTTCGAACAAAAATGTGTGGATATATACTTTTATTTTAAAAACTTTGTTCAAAATTTAACAAAAAAAATGTTACACCAGGCAAAATAACAACCGAATCCGAAATTATGTAAAAATTACATCTATTGGGTTGGATTGAAGGGACATAAGTGTATCAAAAACAATATAATCATGAGGTGAGCTTAAATCCCCATGAAGGTAGTGGTATCAGACAACATGAAGGAGGAAGTTCGTGAGGAGATCGGCAGAATTTGCAACCTTGTCTATAAGCCAGGGAATCTGTCGGAGGAGATAAGGGACGCCGACGTTCTGATAGTGCGGAGCGCCACCAGGGTTACGGCAGAGCTCCTCAAGGACTCTTCATTGAAGCTCATAATCCGTGCAGGGGTGGGAATCGACAATATAGACGTTGCAGCTGCCAGGGGGAAGGGAATCCGGGTCATGAATACACCTGGTGCATCCACCAATGCAGTGGCTGAACTTGCTCTCGGAATGATCATATCAAGCATGAGGAATGTGCAGAAAGCGCACCACCAGATGAAGACAGGCCAGTGGAAAAAGAAGGAGCTTGTCGGAAGGGAGATTGCAGGAAAGACCCTGGGAATTATCGGATACGGAAGAATCGGGGAAAGCCTCGGGCAGAAGGCGCATGCACTAGGGATGGGGATTATAGCTTATAATGTCCCGCCAAGGAGCGGGGAAAATGTCGAATTCGTGGAACTGGACGAGCTTTATGCAAGGGCGGATGTGATTTCGCTGCATGTTCCTGCTACAGAACAGACAAAGGATATGATAAATGCCGGATCGATCTCGAAGATGAAGGATGGCGTGCTGATAGTGAACACTTCCAGGGGCGAAGTGGTTGATGAGGACGCGCTATATGACGGACTGAAGAGCGGAAAGATAATGGGAGCGGCACTTGATGTATACAAGCATGAGCCGTACAGCGGGAAGCTCCTGGAACTTGATAATGTATATTTCACCCCTCACATTGCTGCAAGCACAGCTGAGGCGCAGGAAAGGATCGGCGAAGAGATCATCATGATACTGAAGGCGGAAAAATGAAGAAGGAAGCATACCTGAAGCAGATAACCTTGTATCTCAAGAACAATGACCCCAAGGCATACGAGCTTTCCATAAAGTTCACAGCTGAGCACGACAAGGAGATGATATCCCATTACATCCGCTCGAAGATTGCATTCGGGATGGGAAATTTCCGGGAAGCGGCAGAGGAATCGCAGCTTGCATACAACCTGTCGGAAAACAAAGCTGATATCAGCAGGTGCGCGATAATTGCCGCGGTATCAAATTACAGCATGGGCGATATCGGGAAGGGGATAAAATTCCTTGAGGAATCGATCAAGATCAGCCCTTCGGAGAATACCAAGAAGCTGTTGTTTCTCCTGAAGGCAAAATCAGGTAAAAAGGCCGACCTTGATCTGAGCGAACGGAGCATCGTGGAATTAATAAGGATAATAAATTCTTCTTAGCAACAATATTTTATGGCATTAACGACATCTGAATCAAGATCGAGCAGTCCTCCAAGAAAGACGAACCATGAACCGATGATAGAGCGCGGGACCGTGATCGTGATGATCAAAAGCGCCTGCAACGGATGGAAGGACGAATTTGAAAAGGAACTGAACCTTCCGAAGACCCTTAATTTTGACCGAACGGAACATGGGATGATTTTCTCGTCCGGATCAGTGTTCCCATCGAAACTTCTTGCATCTTTTGAAGGAGGTGAGATGGAAGATGGATTCATGCTGATGATCTTTGACCGGGCAAATTCCACGTACCTGATAATATCTGACAAGGACCGCGGAATACTATACAGGGAGCAGGTTGCAAACCTCCAGACGAAAAAAAAGTACTGGAACGAGGTCGTCTCAAAGATAAAGGAGCTTGCAGGAAAAGATGGCATTGCGATCCATGATTGCATGGGCTGACTACTTCACATAATTAGGAAGAAGCCTGAATATCTCCTTCCAGTAATTGTAACCGAACCCTTTTCCTGACTCTAGCGATTTCTGCCCCACTGAAAAGGTGTAACTGAAAGAATCTATTGCCGCTTGCGCATCGAGCCTGAGCCTTCCGTCCGGCAGGGATACTGATACGGTATTTCCATTGACATGCTTCTGTTGGATGAAGTTGGATATTTCCCTAAGATACCGCGTCCTGACTGAATCATCAACCTGTTTAATATTGAATGTTGTTTTCAGCCAATCATCATAAGCATCGCGTCCTCCGGCCGGGGAAAGGAGCCACTCTTCCAACTGGCTCATATTCTTCGGGGTTATCTTGCCCTTTTCCAAAAATGAGAGGTACTTGCTGACAAATCCCTTGGGCAGCCTTCCTTCGGTCGCAAGACCAATGGGGCCTCCGTTGTGTCCGGCAATCTGCGCTGCCACCCTTTGCTGGAATTCAGGATACCTTCCAATGTTCTGATACCAGTGCTGCCCGCCAAGATAGATATCCTTCTGCATCTCTCCTGAAGAATAAGCCGTACTGCCAAATTCGGATAATATGCTTTTTACCGATCCTGCCATGTCCCTTGCGAACCTGGTCAGTGTCGGTGACATGTCATAGCCTGAGGAGGTCTTGACAGTGTAGAACATGGCGCTTGTCTCGCAGTCCAGCCTTCCGATAGCGGATCGCATGGACATCATGTAATAGGAGCCGTCCTTCGCCTTCATCACAATTCCTTGTGTCTGGTTGGTAAATGCTGTCGATAGCGCCCCTTGCGCTGTTGCTCCTTCCTCATAAAGGAGGTAGTTTGAAGATGAAAGCAGCCTCTGGGCTCCTGCAGGGTTTATTTTCCCAAGCATAACCGGAAGATTCACTGCAGTGCCGTCAATCGCGCCAACGTTAATGGATCCGGTCTGGACATATCCGAGCGCCCGCATGAGGAGTTTCTGCAGGGCAAGCGGATCAATCTTTTTCAGGCTTGCAAGGATCTGGTTGTTTGCAATGAAAGAGGATAGATCGGAAACTGTCTCCATGCTGCTTATCTCAACCTGCACGCCGTCTAAACTTATTGCCTTTTTGCCCATGTGCTCGATAAGGCCGAACTGCCTGGGGCCTTCCGGAGTCATGTATGTGAGCGGCTTTCCTCCGGAGGCAGACATGACCTGCGGGGAGATGATGCCGGCATCAGATACTAGTGCTGAACCGAAGCCTTCAGCTGCAAGGTCTTCCAGTTTCATTATCACGGAGGTAGTCTTTCCGTTGTTCAGTTTTATCACGATGTTGAAGGCCCCTTTTCCTCCGAACTTGAATTCTATCTGCGAAATGGATCCTGCTGGGATGGGCTTCCCCCCGAAAAGGATTTTCCCTTCCTCTATAAGCCGGTTGACATTGCTGCTTATTACTCCGAGGTAATCGGCCCCGGGATGCTTGTATGCTGCATTCAGTCCTGCGATGGCGCCCTCTTTTGCCATTGCATCGTAGACTGTGAGCATCCCTTTTTCCGAGACCTCGAAGCTTGCATCCTGGAGCACGGACGCTGAGGCGCGCTGATAGAGCGTATCCGAGATCATCCCTGACCGGCTGAAGCCCTGGAGCCCGCGAAGGTAGTTCAGTCTTGCCGCTGCCTGGCCGCGGCCCATTGCTACCATCTTTTCGAGGATCGCATTCTGTGCTGATTCCGACCTTGAAAGGAACTTCGTGACAAGGTTGCCTGCAAGGACCTCCTCGCCATTGGTAGTTCCTACGGTAAGTTCGATTAATTGACCGAGTTCATCTGCCGATGATTTCAGATTGGATGCCCTGTAAGCCGTGATCCCCTTTGTTGCAAGAGGGAGTGCAGGAAGGAAAAGGAGCATGTCCATTGCTATAGTAAGGGGCTTTGTCTCGCCCTGGGCCTTCATCAGCTGCAGGTCCTTTGCAAGAACGAAGGATCCGATTCCGAGCGTTCCGAGTTCGGTAGCTGTCATAGCCGCCCTTCCGAACAGCTTGAGCGATGATAAGCCCATGGCACCCATGCCGACTGTTATGGCGCCGCCTCTGATCTTTCCCAGAGCCGCTTCCTGCTCCTGGGCAGTTTGCGAATAGAGATAATCCACTGTTCCGGATCCGAGCTCAATTGATCCGTATGCAAAGGATCCGGCAGACAGGCCGAACTTCAGGGTTTCCGGAAGCGCCCTCCAGATTGCAGATGCCGCTGCAGGCCCCTTTCCGAGCGTGGCAACTGCAATCGGGGCCCAGAAAACCGGATCGGAAAGGAGCCGCTCTACTTCGCTTCTAGATTCAGGAAGATCATAAAGTGCGATCTCGATCTGCCTCATGTCTCCTTTGTACTTCCCGGATGCCTCGCTTGCGATCTGGTTGATCTTGTTTGCTGCATTGAGCAAAGGAGAAACAGACTGGGGCTTTTCACCGAACATCTCCCCAAGGTTCCTTCCTTCACTGAACTGAATGGAATCCGGGGTGTATCCTGAAATCGTGATTGAAAGGGCCTGCTGAATGAACTCTCCTTGTGCTACCATCAGCGGAATGAAACTGTCATCGAATTCGTCGCGGATGCCTTTGGCAAAATCCGCTGCCACCCCGGTGGGGGTTCCCTTCAATTCACTGTATAAGCCTGCGCCGTGGTCTCGCATCTTCTTGAAATTGCCGACAACTGAGGTATGGTATTCGTCAAGGGATTTGGCATATGCCCTTGCATAGTTCTCGAAATTTACGGAGATGTTGTAGTGCCTGATAAGGGATTGTGCCTTTGAGGCTGCTATTTTTTCGAAGCGGGGTATGCTCTTTATGTACTTTTCCGGATCCATGTCAGAAACCCGGTGGAATAGCGCCATGAAATATGAGGACTCGATCGAACCGAAGGATTTTACCGCGTCTGATCGTTCGTTCTGGAGGAATCCTCTTGCGCGGAGGCCGGACACGTCGCTGAATTCCATCTTACCGATACTTGCCGCCATTCCCCGGACCCTCCAGATCGCCGAAAGGAACGAATGGATGTCCTGGCCCTTGGCAATAAGGTCACGGACCTTTGAGAGGGCCTGGTCTGCCTTATCTGATTCCGGCTTTCCGGAAAGCACCTGCTTGAGGGATTCCTTCACCTTGGCCATACCGAATTCGCAGAACTGCAATGCCCTCCTATAGACGGATTCGAGTATTGCTTTTGCGCCCCTCTTCTTGAATTCTTCATAGGAGATTCCCATTAGGTCCTGGAACCTCTCCTCACTGAATTCCCCTTTTATCCTGAACATGTCAAGGGATTTGACCGCTGCTCCGATAAGTTCCATATCCTGTGCAGAAGATACCAGGAGGGACAGCTGTGAGGACAGCTGGGAAAACTGGATATGCTGGATGACGAGGCGGTTTATGCGGCCTGCCTTCTCAGTCTTTCCCTTGGTTACGAGTATTCTCGCCTTTTCAAGGTAGGATGTGAGCGTATCTGCATCTACGCTGCCCTGGACCGCTACCATAGTACCTGCAATGTTGAGTGTGGCAACAGCATCATCAACCTTCGATTTGCGAAGGAGGGAGCGCGCCTGCTTCATTGCTTTCTGGAACTCGGGAGAATCAAAATCCTGCAACGAAATTTCACGGTACATGTTCAATGCGAACGCCCTTTTGGCAGCTGTTTCGTAGTCTCCGGATTGGATGTCAGAAAGCACTGACTGGAACTGGGATTTTATGAACTTGTCCGGGCTTCGTTCCTGTTCCTTTACTATTCTGATGAAAAGTGTGACTGCTGCAACTGCCTCCGGATCCTGGAGGGCAGTTGTAAGGATTTCCGATGTTCTCTTGTCAAAGCCCGGGACATATTTCTCGTTGAGCAGGACCACGTTGTCATCGGATTTCAGGACAGTGATCCCCATCGTCGCGAGTTTCCCGCTGTTTTCTTCTGCCCATTTCATGAATGCCCGGTCTTCACTGAAAAATGTTTCCTGGGTCCCGGAGATGAATGGCTTGATTTCCTCTGATTGCGGGAAAAAACTCTGATCCAGCAGCGATCGTTCCGAAAGGATTAGTTCAAGCTCGAATGCCTTCGCCTTCTGGGGATTTTTCTCATAAAGTTTCGAGAGAAGTTCCCGCTGCAGCTCCTTCTTGAATTCCGGCTCGGGCTTGATATCTCTAGCAACGCGAAACTCCTGCCCAGCCCATTCTTTTGGAAGGTCGTATTTCAAAGCCACCTGCTCGATAACGCTAACGGTGATCTCTGATTTTTCTTCAGCAGACAATACCTTGGCTTCGAGGGACATGAATGATTATATGTAACAACAAATAAATAGCTAATCTTCAATCTCCGCTTCGACTACTTCCGCCTCAACTGAGATATTTTGCTTTACCAGGAAGTCCTTCGGCATTTTTCCTTTTGGAAACACAACCGTAGTATTGTGCTTGATCGGGAACTGCAGTTCTTCTGCAAGCCTCAGAAGTTCCGGCGTGGGGATATATAATTTCGAAACTAAATAGGTTATGTTTCCCCGCGGGGTTTTCTCCGTTTCAACAGCAAGCCTGTGGTTCTGCCGGAGGCCCTGTACATGGACCTTGACATCTACATAGCCGCGCTTTATTATTTCATCTCTGATACTTACCAACTCCTTCAAAGAATTTCATATCAGATCCCCTTTTAATAGCTACAGTCTCCCCGGCTTTTATGCCGGAGATGTAAATCCCGTCGAGGATGAAGGCGCATTCTATGTCGCTGGATATCTCTATCTTCTGCTCTACCACCTCAAGGGGACCGAACCTGCGCATATATGGGGCGATTGGAACAATCGAGATCATTTTTTCAGTCGGCTGCTGGATTTTCCCGCCTGCAGAATATGCATAGCCGGATGAACCTATGGGAGAGGATATGATTATGCCGTCCCCTTCGAACTTGATATCATTGTTTCCGTACTTTACATTAAGCGGGGCCACCCTGTAGTGCGTTGCGTGGATTACAAAATCGTTTATCGCGATGTATTTCTTTCCCCGGAAGACAGCCTCAAGTGTCATGATGCTTATGATTTTGGACTTGAGGATGTCCTGGATATTTTCCTTCCAGTCATCATGCCGAAGCTGGCAGATGTAGCTTGTGTTGCTTCCGATACCTAGGATGATTCCGGAGATCCTCCGGCAATGATGGGAATAGAGTATCGTGCCGTCCCCGCCTATGCAGAGGGTCACGTCCGCATTCCTCTGGACCAGCTGGTGGCCGTTTCCTATCAGGAAAAGTTTTACTTCAGGTTCAAGCCTGATTGCCCAATCCTTTTTCGGGTTGGTTATTATCTTGATTTTCATCGGAGATAATTGCATTCCATAAGGAATAAATAGCTATTCTGAGAAACACTTTCATGAATAATACTCCCAGTGAGCTCTTTGTCCTTGCATGTTCCTCAGTTGACGAGAGGGCAAGGCTTGATGCCATAAAAGAACTAGTAAACCAGTCCGAAAAATCGCCTTTCGAAGCAGGTTTGTACGTATTTATGCTTGCAAGCGATATCGAAACGAGGAACGGGAATCCGGAAATCCTTAGATTGCGGGATAGTGCAAAAAAGAAGATAATGACTTTCGCCCGAAAGGCAGCAGAAAAGGGAGAGGTCAGCTCATTGCTGGCACTTAACAAGGAGGACTTATTCATATCGCATTTCTTATCGACGGTCGTAGAACTGTTTCCCATTGCAGCAGGAAACGCCATTCAAAATGCAAAGAGATACCCGACAAGCGAGCTATGCATGCATGAGGTGATCCTGCTCAAGGCAAGCCCCCTTTCATCCGATGAAACAAGGGAAGAGGCCCGAAAGATAATTGATTCTAGGGCGAACCATCTGAAAGGGATACACATAAGGGAAGCAGAAGTCATCCAGATATTCGGGAGCAGGCCTGCAGAGCTTGATGGGATTGAGAAGACTCCGGAATTTGAAGTCAGAGATAACACCGATCCGTTTGAACTGACAAGAAGGATGGATATGGGCCCCACTCCCCTAACGCCCCTGGCTATGAATTTTGATCCTGATCTGACGCCTCTGCCTCCAAGGGTGGTGGAGAAAGAAAGATTGGCAAAAGTGATCCAGTTTACGCCTTCTCCGCCGTTAGCGGTCGAGCAGTCTCCCAGCCCGGTATTTGAACTTGTAATGAGAAGCAGGTTCCAGTCAGGGGTCGATCTCAGAGCGCAAAGGGGAAAGTTTTCCTGGTACAAGGAGATTGCATTGGGAAAAATCGATTTAAAAATAGAAGGAAAAAGATAAAAGAAAATTAACCCAGAATCTCCAGGTCTCTTGAATATTCAGGCATCATTGACGAGGTGTCTTCCTCTTCAACCATTGATGAACCTGCAACTGATGCGCCCTTCACGCCTGTTACGATTGCAACTATTTCAAGCTTGCCCTCGTAGTTCTGCATGATTCTTGCACCCCATTTGACGTTTGCCTCATGGTCCATCTTTTCGGTGATGATCTCACCGGCCTTGATTGCATCTCCAAGCGTAAGGTCGGAACCACCTGATATGTGGATGATTGCACCTTTTGCGCCTTCGAAGTCGACATCAAGAAGCCTGTTCTTGATTACGCCCTGTGCAGCACCTGTGACCTTGTCGTTTCCTTTGCCTTCGCCTACTGCGATGAAACCGACTCCTCCGCCTTCCATGATCGCCCTTACATCTGCAAAGTCGATGTTGATGAGTGAGGGTTGTGTGATTGTCCAGACAAGACCTGAGATTGCCCTTGCAAGGATTTCATCTGCAACAGCGAATGCCTCTGCCATAGGGAGGTTCGGCACCAATTTTACAAGCCTGTTGTTGTCAAGAATGATTACTGAGTCGCAGGATCTCTTGAGCAACTTGATACCTTCTTCTGCTTTTTTCTTTCTGGCTCTTTCCAACGCGAATGGATAGGTAACCATCGCAACTACGATTGCACCCTGCTCCTTTGCGATCTGTGCAACGATTGGTGCTGCTCCACCACCGGTTCCACCACCCATACCAGCGCATATGAATACGAGCTGTGCACCTTCAAGTGACTTTTCTACAAGTGGCCGGTCTACCTCAGCGGATTTTGCACCGATATCAGGATAACCACCTGCACCAAGACCCTTTGTGACGGATTTACCGATCAGGATCTTCTGTGCACGCTCATGCACGATGTTCAAGTGCTGCTTGTCTGTGTTGATTGCTACTAGGTCACTTCCCTTAACGCCTGACTTGATCAGCCTGTTAATGGTGTTGTTTCCTGCACCACCGACACCTACAGTTACAATTTTAATTGTCTCAGAACTCATTGATTCCTTTGCTGGTCCTTCTTCTGGAGCCGCTTCGCCCATAACGGATCTTACCAAATCTTCCATAGTTTCACCTTTTGTCGCCTTTTCCCAATGTGGATGGGGGTATCGAATAAGCTGTTTCGCGCTTTAAGTAAGTTCCTTTTTATGAGGTGGATGCCAAAATCACAATAATCTTTTGAAACCGACAAAGTCAAAAATTCCGACGTAATCTATATAAATGTATTTAGTGCATGCATTTATCAAAGCAGGTTCAAGGGATAATGTGGTAAAGGTCATAACAATTATGGACGATGTCTATGATGAGCTGCGGGAACTCAAGAGTTCCAAGAACATGAGCTTCAGCCAGATTCTCCGCTTCTTATTGAAAGAAAAGAAGAGCGAAAGCAGCATCATATCATTTGCAGGATCAATCGAGGAAGGAGACATGTACAGGAGAGCTGCAACAAGGATAAGGCGCGGGGAGTATGACTGGCTCGAGAACAAATAACCTCATGTTGGAATTGAAAAACCGACAATGGAAAAGCATATGTAGGTTTTTCCTCAGGTTGGATCCAAAACCGACCTGGGAATACAGAAGCAGGTTTTGACTCAGGTTGGATCCAAAACCAACGTAAGAGGAGCAGGAGTAGGTTTTGAATGGAAAAGATTTGTCTGGACTTTGATACGGCAATAGATTTCCTCCGGGGGGATCCGGCAACGATAGAAAAGCTCAGGTATTATTCTGATACGGAGGAGATATGCATAACAAGCATGACCCTTATGCAGCTACTTGAGACCATAAAAAAGCAGGAGGTGGTGGCGCATTTTTCGAACAGCATCACAATCCTTCCTTTTGACAAGAAATCTGCGATGATCGCCAACAAGATCAACAGGGACCTGAAAAACAGGGGGGAGATGCCAAAGACTACTGACAGCATACTTCTTGCTTCTGTCTGCCTTGCAAACGAGGCATTTGTTTTTTCCAAATCCCCATGGAAATTCGAGGGGATAAGGGGCCTGCGGAAAGTATGAATTTTAAAGATTGGGAGTAAAATGAGTTTTATGAAAGCCCTTGTACTTACTGGTTTCGGAGTGAACTGTGAAAATGAGAGCAAATACGCAATCGAGAAGAGCGGGGGCCATGCCGACATTATGCACCTAAACAGGGTGCTTGAGAGACCTGAGGTCCTGAAGAATTACAATATGCTTTTTTTCCCGGGGGGATTCTCTTTCGGAGACGATCTTGGATCGGGAAGGGTATTTGCAAACAAGATAAAGTACAGGCTGAAGGAGCCCCTTCAGAATTTTGTGGAAGAGGGAAACCTGGTACTTGGCATATGCAATGGTTTCCAGGTTATGGTGAAGCTCGGACTGCTTCCAATTCCGGATTTCAAGCAGAGGGTGTCCCTTATAGGAAACGATTCGGGAAAATTCGAGGACAGGTGGGTGATCCTGAAAAACAACAGGGAATCCCCATGCATCTTTACGAAGGATATTGAATACCTTCTTGCACCTGTAAGGCACGGGGAGGGAAAATTCGTTGGGGAAATTGACAGCAGCCAGGTCGTATTCCAGTATACGGATCCTGGCGGCCACATGGCAGGATATCCCTACAATCCGAACGGATCAAAAGACAACATAGCAGGCATCTGCGACAAGACCGGGAGGATATTCGGGATGATGCCGCATCCGGAAGCCTTCAACATAAAGGAAAACTGCCCCTACTGGGTGCGCGGGAACGTCACTGAGGCAATGGGACTTCGTATATTCAAGAATGCAGTAGGTTATCTAAAAAAATAACCTATGCTTGAATAGGCTATTCGTCAATAATGACTTTTGCAAGGAACGCGAATCCGAACAAGACTGCAAGCAGCGGATAGGCCTTTGCCCATGCCATGCTTTCGATCAGGTCGAAATTCACTGCAAGACCCAAAAGGCCGAATGCAATCATGAGGAATCCCGGAACATGCAAATCGCTTGGCGCTTTTTTTGAAACTTTCTTTGTAGGAGCTTTCTTTGATTTAGTACTACTTCTCTTTCTGGAAGCCATATTTGATCACCTAAAAAGATTCAGAAGAAAAATTTTATAAAATCAGGGGTTTCCAAAAATTACGAATCCGATCTCCGGAATTAGGAGCACTGCAAAACCGAGATAAAAGAGCGTGTGCATAAGGTCAAGGAACGAATGGGTAAGGAAAAGGGTTACTGACTTGTTCGAATCGAACCTTGCAAAGAACCTCTTGAGATAGCCCACCATTATAAGAAGCGGGATCACAACGAGAAGTATCAGGAAGAAGGCGATGAGGCCGGAGTTCTTGACGAATGCAATTATCTTTATTGCATTCATTTTGTAGAAAAGGATAGTGAGGATTCCCACTATGAAAAGGGCAATATCAAGGACCCTTCCTGTTTCAGGATAGAATCCCTTAGTGTATTCCTCGTCCATGACCTTGATTGACCGCGGAATCTCGTAGATCAGGTATCCGACTATCAGTACCAGTGAGGCCAGGTCGAATAGTCCGATGTCTATGATATTGTAAAATTCTGTTAGGAATGACACGAAAAAAATAGGGCTAGAATATTTTTAAAACTTGGCGATAGTCGGAATCCATTTAAACATTTGGCGATAAGTTCGATCGTGGAAAAAATCAAGATGGAAATCGCCGGAGAGATATCCCTGTCAGAGGATCCGGGGGCGACCATGCGGAAATGGAGGGAGATATTCAACATTTCACAGGTCGAACTTGCAAAGTTCCTGAATATCACAGTATCAACCATTAGCGATTACGAGGGGAACAGGAGGAAGTCTCCGGGAACTTCGGTAGTAAAAAGGTTCGTCAATGCACTTTTTGAGATTGACAAGATGAAAGGGGGGCATATAACCTCGAAATTCAGGGAGAAGGAAAAGCCGGTGAGCGAGTATTTCGAAGTCCATGAATTCGCACGATCCATTTCGCTGAAAGATTTCGTCCAGCTCATAAACGGCAAGGTGCTCACAAACCATGACCTTGTGGAATCCAAGAAGATCTACGGGTACACCCTGATCGATTCGATAAAGGTTATACTCGACATGCCGTTTTCATATTTCCAGAACCTTTATGGCAATGTGAACCAGAGGGTGTTCCTATTTACCGGCATCAGCACCGGAAGGAGCCCCTTCGTGGTCGTAAGGGTCAGCCCGTCGAAGCCTTCTGCAATCGTACTCCACAACATCGAGCCTGACAAGGTAGACAGGCTTGCAATAAAGATCAGCGACAGGGAAAGGATTCCGATGATAGTTACCAAGGCATCGATCGAGGAGATCAAGGACGCACTTAACCGGCTCTAGCTCTTTACGATAGACGGCTCTCCTTCGTTTCCGGAATAATCGATTGCTACTACACGGTATTCGTATTCTGTACTCGGTAGGATCTTCTCATCCTTGAAACCGAGGCTGCTTGTCGAACCGACCCAGGTCCATGGCAGGCCGCTCTCCCTTCTGAATATGAAATAGTGCTGTATGCCGCTGCCCTGGTCCGTGGAAGCAGACCAGGAGAGAACTGTCGCATAGTCATTGGATGATGATTTTAGGTTGGAAATCTTTGAAGGCGCAACCCTGTCCAGATATATCCTATCGAAGACAGTGCTTGCACCGTGGTCGTTCCTGCACTGCAGATACACAGTCTTTGCTCCGTCAGAACCTTGGAGAGAGAGCATTTTGGATTTGGAGTAGTTTTCCCATGCAGACCAGTTAAGCTGGTTTTCCCTGAACCTGCATTCGTATGCCCCTGTTGCAGAA
This sequence comes from Candidatus Micrarchaeia archaeon, assembly GCA_050303335.1. Lineage (GTDB taxonomy): Archaea > Micrarchaeota > Micrarchaeia > Anstonellales > Bilamarchaeaceae > Bilamarchaeum. The sequence continues at coordinate 31,546 of JBNLBN010000004.1, read as the reverse complement.
AGATCAAGAACAATTGCAGCGGAGTTGGTGTAGCTGTCACCGCCGTTTATGGATATTTTTAACCCTGTCGGCACTACATCTGGGACATTGGAAAAGACAATGCCAGAGCTGGCAATGCCTATATCGGTTCCGTTTTTGTTGCGGCAGTTGTAATAGACTGTTTTTTCTCCCTCTCCTTCTGAAAGCATCCATTGCTTTTTGCTTACATAGGGTTCATAGGACGTCCAGTCTCCCCCGTTTGAAAATCTGCACTCGCTTGCAGAATAAGAATAAAGCCCAAGATCAACGCTGCGACTGTCTGTCCAAGAAGCACCATTGTTGATCGAGACAGAGATATAGGGAGGAGGCTTGGAATCTACTATAATAGAATCCCTCTCTATTGTCGATATGGTTCCGGCTTCGTTCCTGCACCTGGCATAAACGTTCCTTACCCCGTCGCCTGCCCTAAGCTGCCAGGCATACTGACTCGAATAGGAAAGCCATTCGGAAAAATGTAGATTGTCGTTTGAAAAGCTGCATTCGCTGCCGTCCGAAATGACATCAAGGGCTACAGAGGAGTTCTGGGTGTATCCGGATCCGTTGTTTATCACTAATTTCAGTGCCGGCTTATTGACTATGGTGAAAGAGACGCCCTCAATGGAGGACTGGACTCTGTCTCTGCACTCAATAGAAAGGTGGTGATCACCAGGGGCAAGGGATATGGATATATTCTGCAGCCTGCCTGCGGTTAGTGCTCCGAGTTCCAGGGATGAGCCCCCCACTGTTGCATTGCATTCTACGGTATTGGATCCGTCTTCGACGGAAAAGACCAGGAGGAGGGGACTGTTGTATGTTTCCCCATCTACGGGTGCGTCAAGAATTATATTCGGTGGGCTTGAATCCAGGATTATGGAAGAGGACACGATCAGGGATTCCCCTTTCTCGTTCCTGCACTGGTACATGATGTTTTTCATGCCATCGGCGCTTCCGACATCAAGCGTCTTGTTCTCTGAATAGCTTTCCCAAGGGCCCCATGAACCATCCACGGCGTACCTGCATTCATCTGCATAGCGTGCAAAAAGCAGGAGCCCGATGACTGGGGACTGGGTTGCGTCCTCGCCGGAATTTATACGAATTTCAAGATCCCTCGGGAGTTCTGCTGTCTGTGTAGTGGTGCATCCAAGGAGAAAAAGCATGGAAAAAATCAAGAATTTGTTCATGGATATTCCTTCATCAGAACTTTATTAATCATGATCGTGGGTCAGGTAATATGCCGCCGTCCCGATAATTCCGAGGATTGAAAGTATATAGAACCATTTCTTCTTTTCGGCCCTTTTCATTTCTGACTGCTTCAGATGCTTCTGGGATACCACAATGTTTACCAATCCGGCTCCAACCGCAATCGCTGCTATCAAAATGTCGAATGAGAAAAGGATGCCGTTTGCATTGCTGCAGGAAACCGATAGCGGAATAAAGGAACAGTGGATTGCGAAGTCTGCGCTGGCAAGGTTCTGGATGGAAAGGAAAATCGATCCTGAAATAAAGGCGAATATTGCCATTGCCCATGCAAGGATAAGGCTGACTTTCAGATGATTTTTGTCCATTAAAATATTACATAAAGGAAAGAATAAATTATGTACCTACAACGCGAGTTTCAGGGTAAATGACAATGCGACTATTGCGAGTAAAAATGAATACGACTTAATTGAACTGCATATCTCGAAATAATCAACGTAGAAAACCATTGAATTGCCTAGGCCATCATCCCCGTCAAAATCATTCAGTATATACTCTGGTGAAACCTGGCAATTGGAGATGGTCTTGTCAAAATCGAAAGACCAGTAAATAAAATCGATAATGTTTTCGGCAAGAAGAAATGCAAAAACTGAAAGCATGAAGGAAATCGAAAAAACAAAGATCGCAAGATGCCTGGCATTCATGATCATAACGTGGGGATAAAGCATTAAAACAGTTTCAGACATATGTATCCTATGCTAAACAAAAAGTTCATTGTGATTGCCGGGTCCATAATGTCGGGCCTTGGCAAGGGAATTGTCGCTTCTTCTATCGCAAAACTCCTCCAGGCGAGGGGTTACAAGGTCCAGCCGATCAAATTCGACGGATACCTCAATGTTGATTGCGGAACCATGAATCCTTTCAGGCACGGCGAGGTATTCGTCCTCGATGACGGAACCGAGGTGGACATGGACTTCGGGACCTATGAAAGGTTCCTCAACAAGTCGCTTCCGGGAATCTGCTCGATTACCGGCGGAAAGCTTTTCAGGGAGATCATTGAAAAAGAGAGGAACGGAGACTACCTTGGGCGTGACGTCCAGATTGTACCGCATCTTACCGATGAGATCAAGAGAAGAGTGTACGAGGTTGCAAAGGACGCGGACATAGTTCTTATCGAGATCGGAGGCACCATCGGGGACCTGGAAAACGGGTATTTCGTCGAGGCAATGAGACAGATGAACTACGAGCATGACAACATGGTTTTTGTCCAGCTCACTTATGTGCCAAGCCTGTCGCCTGGAGAGCAGAAGACAAAACCCACCCAGCATGCGACAAGGCTCCTCCAGTCGCTCGGTATCCAGCCGGATATCATAATCTGCAGGGAACAGGAAAAGCTCTCTGCTGAATCAAAGAAAAAGATAAGCGCCTACTGCAACGTTCCGGAGGATGCGGTATTTGATGATCCAATGCTGCATACTGTTTATGAGCTGCCGCTCGTACTCGAGGAACAGAAGCTCTATTCACAGATCGCAAAAAAGCTGAGCCTTGACAACAAGAAAGCGGACCTTGATGAGTGGAAAAGCAGGGTTGAAAAGATCGTGAAACCTGGAAAGAGGAAAGTTAAGATTGCGATAGTCGGAAAATACACGGCGGTAAAAGATGCTTATGTATCCGTTAAGGAAGCGATCGTGCATGCAGCTGCTGCAAACAACTGTGCATGCGAGATCGGATGGGTCGAAGGCGAGGAACTTGAGAAGAAGGGGATAGAAAAACTGAAGGAATTCGACGGGATCGTCGTTCCGGGAGGTTTCGGATCACGTGGAATTGAAGGCAAGATAAAGGCTATCCAGTATGCAAGGGAGAACAAGGTGCCATATGTAGGCCTCTGCCTGGGCGTGCAACTGATGGTAGTTGAATACGCAAGGAACGTCCTGGGACTGAATGCCAATTCCGTTGAATTCGATGAGAAAGCAGAACACCCTGTAATAGACCTCCTGCCAGAGCAGCAGCAGATTTCCGAACTCGGGGGAACCATGAGGCTTGGCGCCTATGACTGCCTGATCAAGGAAGGAACTATTGCATACAGGGCATACAAAAAGGACAAGGTCTCTGAAAGGCACAGGCACCGGCTTGAAGTGAACCCGGAATATGTCGACCAGCTTGAAAAAGGCGGGCTCGTGATATCCGGAAGGCACCCGAAAAACATCGTGGAGATAGCAGAATGGAAGGATGGCTTCGGGATTGCGACCCAGGCGCACATCGAATTGAAGAGCAGGCTTGAAGAGCCGGCACCCATTTTCGTTGAATTTATCAGGACTGCCCTAGAGAAGTGAGATTCCTGATTGCTCCAATGTCCGTAGCATCTCATCGGGCCAGATACTTGCCTGGACTTCGCCAATATGTACTTTTTTCAAAAGCAACATACAGAGCCTGGACTGTCCTATGCCTCCTCCAATAGAAAGTGGAAGCTCATCGTTAACAAGCATCCTGTGGAATTCCATGTTTAGTCTCTCAGATTTTCCCTGAAGCCCCAGCTGCTCCACCAATGAATCCTTGTCAACTCGAATTCCCATGGAGGACAATTCGAAAGCGGATTCAAGAACCTGGTTCCAGACGACAATGTCTCCATTCAGACCGCGGCACCCCATGCTGTTTTCAGTTATCCAATCGTCGTAATCAGGAGCCCGCCCATCGTGCGGTGACCCGTCAGAAAGCGGATAACCTATCCCCAAAATGAAAATGGCGCCCTTCTCCTTGGCTTCTGCATTCTCCCTTTCCTTTCTTGATAGATTAGGATACTTCCTTTCAAGTTCAACCGTGGTTACCACGCTGATCTGCGGCTTGAGAGTGGGTTCAATACCATAAACCTGGAAAATAAATCTTTCCGTATCGCGAATTGCTTCATAAATGGAGGATACCGTAGAAACAAGAAACCCTGCAGTGCGTTGTTCTTTGGTAATAACCTTTTCCCAATCCCATTGGTCGACATATGCGGAGTGGATGTTTGAAAGTTCTTCATCCCGTCTTATTGCATTCATGTCTGTCCAAATACCTGAACCTACCGGAAATCCGTATTTTGCAAGTGCGAATCTCTTCCATTTTGCAAGGGAGTGAACAATAACAGCTTCTGAAATTGCACTTGGAATCTCAAATGTCACTGCTCTTTCTACTCCGTTGAGATCGTCATTCAGACCTGTGCCGGTTTTGACAAAAAGGGGGGCGCTCACCCGGGCTAAATTCAGATTTTCACTAAGCTTGCCTTCAAAAACGCTTTTTATCCTTGGAATTGCCGCTTCTGTTGTGCGTACATCCAGTCTGGGTTTATAGTTTTTTGGGATAATCATGAATTTCAGATGTCAGGTTAAATTTAAATACCGGATGAGGATGTTCAATTAATGATAAAAGAGCTGAAAAAATTCGCTGATCCGCAGAAGGCGAAAGTACTCCAGGGATTCTTCAAGACCGGGAAGGGGGAATACGGAGAAGGGGACATATTCATCGGGGTGAGAGTACCGGAAGTAAGATCAGTTGCAAAAAAACATGCGGACGCGAGATATCCTGAAATAAGGAAACTCCTCCAAAGCAGGATCCATGAGGAGCGCCTTCTTGGTTTTCTGATCCTTGTGGAAAAGTTCGACGATGAGCCTGACAAAGTATACAAATTCTACATGGATAACTGCCGGAGGGCGAACAACTGGGACCTTGTAGACCTTACATGCCATGAAATAGCCGGAAGATACCTGGTTGAACGCGATAGGAAAATTTTGTACCAGCTTGCAAAATCGGACAACCTCTGGGAAAGGAGGATCGCCATAGTATCGACATATGCGTTTATCAGAAAAAACCAGCTTGATGACACGTTTAGGATCAGCGAGATTCTGCTTGAGGATGAACAGGACCTGATCCGCAAGGCTGTCGGATGGATGCTGCGGGAAGCAGGAAAAAGGAACCAGGCTGCCCTGGAAAAATTCCTAAAAAGACACTGCAAGAAAATGCCGAGGGTCATGCTGCGATATGCAATTGAGAAATTTGATCCGGAAAAAAGGAAATCCTACATGCGATGAAGGACTTCCATTATATCCCCCTTGAACTCTTCGACCGTGTGCTGGCGGTCTTCCGGTTTTTTGCTGACAGCCTTGTCGAGTAGCATTGAAAGCTCCCTGGGTGCACTATCAATCCGGTCGAGAAGGGGGATCGGCTTCTGCTCCCGGTGCCTCTGGAGGCAATCCTGTATATACTTTTGGGTGCTTAGGTCTCTCCTTAGATCAATTGGGAATACGTCTTTGGATGATTTGCTGAATCCCCGGACTGCAAACATATATGCCAAAACTCCCAGGGAATATACGTCGGATGTGAAATTCGTTTCCCTTGATGGGGAATAGACAGTCTGCTCAGGGGATATGTATTCGGGCGATCCGACAGCGTATCTTGTTTCATCCGTACCGTTGAGAGGCTTTGCGTACTGGAAATCTATCAGTTTTACCCTGTTTCCGACTAGGAACATGTTGCCGGGTTTCAGATCCCTGTGAACGACCCCTTTTTTATGCACTTCGATAACCGAATCGCACACTCTCAGCATCACTTCCAGGGCATTCCTGATGGATGTCAGATATCGCGACTGCAATGTCCTTCCTGGAATGAATTCCATTGCCAGAAACGGGGTGTCGCCGTGAAGGCCCACTTCAAGAAGACTGACAACTGCCGGAGAGCGTGCAAGTTCGAGCATCTTTGCTTCCAATATGAATAACTTCAGGGCATTCGGATTAGAGACAGAAGAGGATTCCGGAACTTTGATGGCAACCCTTCTGTTACTGTTATCAAGATCTCCTGCAAAATAGATATCTCCGATCCCGCCCGTTGCAAACTTGTCCCACACTTTAAACCTTCGGTTGAGCAATTCATTTCGTAATGACTGCCTTGATTTGAATACAATTGGGAGCACGCAAATAATGTGATAAAAAGGATTTATAAATGAAAGTGGGCCCGCCCAGGATCGAACTGGGGATCTCTACCATGTCAAGGTAGCGTCTTAACCACTCGACTAGGGGCCCGAATTAGGAGTTATATCAAACTAAAATAGAATAAAAAGCTTATGGTGAAAGCGTCTTCCTTAACAGCTCGAAATCGTTCATACACCTTGGATCGATATAGTCGAAATTGGCACCATCATAAATTGACGGATCATGCATCACCAGAGCTGCTATGACTTTTGATCCTGGATTTTTTTCCTTGTATGCATTTACCGCTTCACGAATCTTGCCTTTCAGGTTTTCGAGGCGCAAAGTACTTGCAACCAGTATTACGTCGACGGGATTCATTGTGCCTGCAAATTCAAAGAATTCCTCGAACTTGATAAAATCGACCCTGACTCCGAGTCCGTTGAACATCCTGTTGAATGATCTTTTAAGCGGCATGTGAGCGCAGTCATCAGTAACAATAATGGCGCGTTGGTGAAAAGCCAATGGTTCGCTCCTGAATTTGCCTGGTCTTGGCTGCGGCGGCTCAGACTGCTGGTGTCTCATTGTACTTAATTATGGAAGGAAATGTTTAAAATAGTGAGACTTTGCCGAAAACAATCCTGTTTGTGACTTCCGTCACGTTTTCAAGATAGGTTTCAACGTCTTTTTCTATCTTCGGCTTGAGCTGGTCGTAATCGTCGGATATCACTGCGACCGATGCAACTTTGGGCTGGTCGATCGGCTTTCCGATCTGCGAAAGCAACGTAATGGTAATGTCGTCGAGCTGGTAATCCTTGGCAAGGGACTCGGCCATCTCGGTTGCAAGGACCGAATAGATCTTTCCCACGTGGTTAACCGGGTTCTTGCCGCATGCTGCTTCGAGAGTCATGGACCTGAAAGGTGTGATCAGGCCGTTCATGCGGTTTCCACGGCCTACAGAGCCATCATCTCCCATCTCGGCACTTGTTCCCGTAAGAGTGATATAGACCGATCCGCTCTTGTCATCATCTGCAGTGTTAACGAATACTTCCACCTCATCGGATGTGATCTGTTTTGCAAGTTTCAATACATCCTCCTTCACCCTTTCGCGGGCCTTTAAGTATTCCTGAAGGTCAGAGAGGTGCTTTGAAACAAAGGCGCAGGCAACAGTGATCTTGTATTTGCTCCCTTCACGAAGGCCCATCACCTTTATGTCTGAACCCACTTCCGGATGGCTTGCCTTGTATTCTTTGGAATTGAGATGATTTTCTGCCTTGAGGACTATTGTTTCTAGTGTGCTTAGCGGCGCGAATCCGGTTCCGAAACTGGTGTCGTTGGCATAAGGGACTGCCGGCCCTCTGAGAAAGAGGTCTACGAGATCGCTTGATCCGTTTGCAATCTTTGATTCGATCTCGACGTCGTTGCATACCGAAAGGTCGGGAAGCACGCGCTCGAAGTACTTGTGTGCAGTCGTCTGGGCGATATGGTGCACCGGGATGACTTTCCCTTCTGCCTTTTCGGTCGCCCTTCCGCTAAGGAGCACGTATATGGGCTTTGTAAACAGCCCGCCTCCGAATTCGACTTTTGTTCCTCCCCCGCAAATCTGGCCCTTGTCGACATTGTGATGGAGAATCTTTCCGAATGTGTTGATATACTCCTTGCTGAGTTCGCGGCTAATTTCTTCCATAATACCGTCGATCAGGCTGTCTGGATGTCCTATACCCTTTCTTTCGACAAGTTCCACTTCCCTGTCCTTGGGAGGGACGTATTTTCCAGACTCTACAATAATATTTCTATTCATGAAAATCAGCAGAAGTGAATTGCAGGCCTGTTATATAAAAATAATCTTGAAAAAAATATTCCAATCAGAATAAATACGATTTATCCCACACTGCGCCCTTGCTGTGGCAGACACCGAGCTTTGCATATGTCTGCCTTGCTATGTTCCTCACGGTGTAGCTCGGATCATGCGTCGACACATAATACAGCGAGAGCCTTGTAAGATAGGAATTCGGCACCGAATTTGCCAGATCCTTGATTGCGCGCTTCCTCTCCAATACGCTTCTGCTTGAAAGTTTCTTGATTAATGAGTGTACATCCCTCTCCATGTAATTATTTGTGTGTATAAATGTTTTTAAATGTAATTGATTCTGTGATTAAGAAAAAAGATTGGATTCAGGAACCTTGGAAAGACTCTTTTGGTGAAAAGTGATAAAAATGCCAGTTTATTATAAAACTTGTCACAAATGTTTTTAAACAAAAAACCAGAATATACAACATGGTAAGGCAGAATGTAGCTAGAGTTATAAAAATAGGCAGGGAGGCTGAGCGAAGGCAGGACAAGCCGCAAAGCGGGATCTGGAACAGGCCCGGGGGCGAAGTGAACAGGGAGGATATACTTGCTTTTGTCGACCGTTTCGTATCTGAAAACAGCATCAGGAGCTGGGGACAGCTCAAAAGGCAGCTAAGGAGAAAGGATCCTGACCTGTATGCTTACATGAATTCCATTGAATGCAGGGACCATTATGTCCAGAAGTTTTCGAAAGCGCAAAAACTTTGGAGAAAAACATTGGTTGAGCCCCTGCAGAAGGATGCAAAAATTGAAGAAAGCGAGTCAAAGCTGGATACTTACCGAAGCATTCTCAGAGATTGTCTCGGATTCGGGAAGGGAAAGGTCCCCCCGAGCAGCAAGACGATCAATATCAGGCTGAACGATCATACCTCAAGGATGGCAAGGGAAGAGGCCCAGAGATTCGAAGGATGCTTCGATGACCTGAGGAGTGCGGGGGTAATAGAGATCAAGAAAAGCAAGAAGGGGACGGTAAGCGTCTTCATCCACACCAATGTCAAACTGGAAGGGGAATTGAAGGAGGCACTCGATTCTGCAGTGGAAGAGGAAAGGAGGATCAATCCACGCTTCCATTAAATTTGTTTTGATTACAGTAAATTACGATGAAGTTCAAAAGGTCCCCTATCATATGCCTTCTTGCGCATGTTGACCATGGCAAGACGAGCCTTCTTGACAGCATCAGGGGCACCGCCGTAGCAAAGAAAGAAGCAGGCGGGATAACGCAGATGATCGGCGCAAGCTACGTCACCAAAAGGACCATAGACAGTGTCTCGAAAAACCTTGCAGAGAAGATGCGCCTCTCGATTGACATTCCCGGGCTTCTCTTTATCGATACTCCGGGCCATGAGGCATTCACCAACCTGCGGGACAGGGGAGGAAGCCTTGCAGACCTTGTCATCCTCGTCGTGGACGTTAACCAGGGATTCCAGCCGCAGACTATCGAAAGCATAAGGATCCTGAAGCAGCATAAGACGCCATTCATAATTGCTGCAAACAAGATCGACATGATGGGAGGCTGGAAGAGCCAGGACACCAAATCATTCCTCGAATCGTATTCAAAGCAGCCGGAACACATCAGGCAGAGGCTGGATGAGAAGATCTACGGGATAATGGGAAGCATATCCGAACACGGCTTCGACAGCGAGAGATTCGACAGGATCGGAGACTTCTCGAAGCAGATTGCAATCATACCTATTTCTGCAAAGACCAAGGAGGGCCTTGCAGAAATCCTTGTCATCATCGGCGGCCTGTCGCAGAAATTCCTTGGCACAAGGCTCGAGATCGATGAGAAGGGACGGGGCAAGGGAAGCATAATAGAAGTAAAGGATGAGAAGGGTCTCGGGACCACTGTGGATGTCATAATCTATGACGGGATAATCAGGAAGAATGATGAAATTGCATACATGACTCACAACGGCATAAAAAAGACCAAGGTAAGAAGCCTTCTCGAGCCGAACCTTTCCGGGAAGGACAAGTTCCTTTATGTTGATGAGGTAGTTGCTGCAGCAGGAGTAAAGATCTGTGCTCCAGGCCTTGAGGATGCCATACCCGGCTCTCCGATAGAAGTGATACATGATTTTGAAAAGGACCGTGCATCGATCGAGAAGCAGTTCAAGAGCTACATATTCCAGAAGGACGAGGAGGGCATAGTCCTCCGAGGGGACAGCCTCGGGTCGATCGAGGCGATTCTAAGTCTGATGAAGGATGCGGACGTGCCAGTCAAGGATGCGACAGTCGGCAACATAACGAAGAAGGATGTCCTTTCTGCAGGAACACAGGGTGACAGGCACCTGCGATGCGTGCTTGGATTCAACGTACGCGTGCTTGATGAGGCCAGAGAGGAAAGCAAGAAATCGAAGGTTCCGATAATATACAACAACATCATATACAAGCTGCTTGAGGATTACCAGGAATGGGTGAAGAAGGAGAAGGAGATGATGAAAAAGGATGCCTTAAACAGGCTCACCCAGCCAGGAAAGATCAAGGTGCTAAACGGATATGTCTTCAGGGTGTCGAAGCCTGCAATCTTCGGAGTGGAGGTAACAGGAGGGATAATCAGGAAGAACTACAGGCTCATGAACGAGAAGGGAGAGATCGTTGGTGAGATCAGGGAGATCCAGAAGGACAAGGAAAAAGTAGATGAGGCGAAGAAGAAGGACCAGCTTGCGATTTCATGCGACGGAATCTCGATCGGGAAGAACGTGTCTGAGGGAGAGACTTTGTATACTTACATGACCAAGGACGAAATTGATGCTTGGATAGAGAAGGAGTCGATGCTCAGCGATGAGCAGAAAGAGATTTTTGAGAACCAGAAAAGGATGCTGCTTCGCATGTTTTAGAAACATTTTTATCATTCCGCTAATTTAACACCTAATGGCATCCGCCGTTGAAGTAAAAGAACTTGCAAAAGTCATTGATGAAAAGATAATCGTGGACCGTGTCAGCTTCACGATCGAGGAAGGCGAGGTTTTCGGCCTTCTGGGATCGAACGGATCAGGTAAAACCACCACCTTCAACATGCTTTCGGGACTTGTCAAGCCGTCATCGGGCGAAATAAAGCTTCTGGAGAAGGACATCACGAAGTTCAAGGACTTCACGAGGGAAATCGGTATGGTCACGCAGAACGATTCCTTCTACGAGACGCTTACGGTGGAAGAGAACCTTGAATTTTTTGCATCGCAGTACGGGATTGCGGGTTACAGGGAAAGGATCAAGGACCTTCTTAGCAGAACAGACCTGACGAACAAGAGGAAGGCGCTTGCATCGAGCCTTTCCGGCGGAATGAAGAAAAGGCTGAACATGGCCTGTTCGCTGGTTCATGATCCGAAGATCATATTCCTAGATGAACCGACTGTCGGGCTTGATCCTGTTGTACGCAAGGAAATATGGAAACTCATAAAGAAGCTTCATTCGGAAAAGAAGACGATAATGATCACCTCGCACTATATGGAGGAGATCGAATACCTTTGCGACAAGGTCGGGATAATGTTCGGCGGGAGGATCGTTGCAAGCGGAACGCCTGCATCGCTGAAAAAGAAATACAAGCTCAACCAGATGGAGGATGTGTTCGCGCATCTTATCAAGGGGAATTGAAATGAAACTTTTGTACTCTATAAAAAAGGAACTTCTTGAGATATACCATGACAGGACCATGCTATCGGTACTGATAGCATTCCCGATTTTCATAATGCTTTTCCTTGGAAGTTCCTTCGGCTCTGTCGAGATCAACGGACTTCCGGTGGGAGTCGTCGGCCCTACGAACACCACTTTCTCATCAGGACTTATTTCAAGCCTGAACCAGTCGAACGCATTCAATCTTATTGGATTCCATACCGAAAACGGGGCGATGGAGAGTTTCAGGAACGGGAAGCTCCGGGCAATAATCGTGATCCCGTTTGATATAGAGGAAAACCTCAGCGCAGGAGAAGGCTCGAAAATCAGGATACTTGTTGACAATTCCGACATCGCGCTCCAGGAAGCGATCCTTGCAGCCATGGGATCGGTGGTCCAGGCATCATCGACGGGCATAACCCGGGATTACGTGGTTAGCGCCTGGGAGGACCTGAGCAAGCTGAACGAAAGTGCTACGCTGCTCGAGCAGGGCATAATAGAATCAAAGGCCCAGATGCAGAATACCAAGGAGGACATACGCGGGATTCAGGAGGGAATTGGCAACGTTGGAATCGGAAACCTCAAGCAATCCCTTGAGAATACTGCAGATCAGATAGATGACCTTGAAGGGATCGTAAGCGAGGGCGGATTCGTAAATGAGAGTTCGGAATTCCTTGACAATGCGGAATATGCGCTGAATGAATCGATAATCACGGTGGCCCAGACATATGATGAACTGATCCTGCAGGAGGAGGACCTGAACAGCACCATTGAGGACCTTGACGCATCAATCGCCGCAATAGGACTGATAAGGAACACTTCCAATGACTCGATAATAAACGGCGCCCTTGATGCGAACATAATTGCCCTCATTTCGCTGAAGAATTCGACCATTGCCCAGCGCGACAGCCTTGTTGAGCAGAGGGATGAACTTTCTGATTTGAATTCCACGCTCCTTGAGTTCGAGGTGCAGCTGGGGGATTTCTCAAGCGAACTTGAAGTCGCAGAGACCATGCAGGAGGAGCGGATCGACGAATTCAGGTCCAAGGTAGGGAATCTGGGATTGTCGCTTCAGAATGCGAGCGGATCGATCGATGAAATGGAAAGCCTGTTCATGCAGATCAACAGCACGACAATGGAAATTGACAATGCGCTGACATCAGTTGTGGAGCAGATAGATTCGGTTGAGGAACTCATACTGTCCCTCAAGGAGACAGTAAACGAACAGACCGCAAAGGATCCGGAAAGGATTGCGCTCCCGCTTGAAGTTTCTGTCGAAGGGCAGTACCAGAGGGAAAGCTTCGTGGATTTCATCATACCCCAGGTCATCGGCGTTTCGCTGCTGTTCTCATGCTTCCTGCTTGCATCCATAAGCCTTGTGAGGGAAAAGACAAGGAAGACGATCGTGCGGCTGAGGCTCATTCCGGGCGCTTTCAGGAACTCGATTGCTGCAAAGATCCTTACCATCACCATAATCTCATTGCTCCAGGTGGCCATCATACTTTTCGTCGGTTTCGGCCTGTTCTCGGTTGAGCTACCATCGGACGTGTTCATGCTGGTCGTAGGAACGATAATTTCCGCGCTTGTCCTTTCATCAATAGGGATAATACTCGGATTCATCGCAAGGACGGAATCGGCTGCAATCCAGAGCTCTCTTCTTATCGCGATACCAATGCTGTTTCTCGGGAACATCATATTTTCGCCGGACCTTCTTCCCTCTTACACCCAGCTGCTTCTGGAATTCCTGCCCCTCTCGCACATAACAACGATTTTCAAGATAGTTCTCATAACTTCGGGTGATCCGACAACGAACATCATTGCGCTCCTTTCGTATTTTGCAGCACTTGCAATAATCATCGCGGCAATCGTTTACAGGACCAGGTAAATTTTTATGTGGTTTTATTCAGTATTCCGGCATGGACAAATTCAGCGTCACTCCCTGGGAAGTAAGCGGTGAAATCGACTATGAGAAGCTGATCAAGGAATTCGGAACCAGCAGGATTGAGGGCAGGCTGAAAGAAAGGCTGGAATCCGCCTGCGGAAGCCTGCATCCAATGCTCTCGCGGGATTTCTTCTTCTCGCACAGGGACCTGAACCTGGCGCTTGATGATTATCAAAAAGGAAAGGGATTCTTCCTCTACACCGGAAGGAAGCCAAGCAAGGGCATGCACATAGGCCATATGGTCTCGATGGAAATGACAAGATGGCTCCAGGAGAAATTCAAGTGCAATTTGTATATCGAGATCACGGATGACGAGGGATTTCTGGCAAAAAAATACGGGTGGGACGAGGTCCAGGAAGCGGCAAGGGAAAATATTCTCGACATAGCGGCAACCGGATTCGATCCGCAAAGGACATTCATTTTCAAGAACAGCGAGTACGTGAAGAACGTCTATCCCCTCCTTCTTCGGGCATCAAGAAAGATCACGCACTCGACGGTGAAGGCAGTGTTTGGATTCAATGATTCGACCAACATAGGAATGTCTATGTATCCTGCCTACCAGACAATACCGTCCTTCTTCGAAAAGAAAAGGTGCCTCATTCCATGCGGAATCGACCAGGATCCTTACTGGAGGATTCAGAGGGATATTGCAGAATCGCTTGGGTTCTACAAGACATCTGCACTGCACAGCAGATTCATTCCTCCGCTTGAGGGGGTCAGCGGGAAGATGAGTTCCAGCAGCGGCGCAGACTCCGCGATATACCTTACGGACGATCCCAAGACAGTCAAGAAGAAAATCAACAAGTACGCATTCTCAGGCGGTAAGGAAACAGTGGAGGAGCACAGGAAGCAAGGGGGGAACCCGGATATCGACGTCTCTTTCCAGTGGCTTGCAATAATGTTTGAACCGGATGATTTGAAGCTGAAGAAAATACGCGAGGATTACCTTTCAGGAAAGCTGCTCAGCGGAGAGATGAAGGCCATCCTGATTGAAAAGGTGAACGCCTATCTTGAGGAGCACAGGGCAAGGAAAAAGGAAGTTGATGTGGACAAGTTCATGTATAGTGGTAAATTGGCAAAGGAAATGTGGAAGAAAGTACATTATTAAAGGATTTAGATACAAAATAGGGTTATGAAAAAATTAAGATCACAACTGGGTAGGCGTAAGAGCGACCACCCGGAAGCAAGACCGCTTGGCGTGTTCAGCGAAAGGAACCTTTTCGACCAGGTACTGGAACGGGCGAAGGCACCGGAAAGGATGATGTTGAAATCAATCGTTAGCGAGGCGATGAAAGGGGGGAACCTCGGTGCGGCATTCAGGAATTATCTGCGGGACACCCTTTTCAGAAGTACGGGAGTGAATGAAAGGATAACTTTCCTTTTGACGAAAGGGACGGCCTTCGGATTCCAGGAAGCAATGACCGCTGTTTACAATACCATGGTGGATCCTGATAAGCTTGTTGCGTTCACGAGAGCCCAGGAGGAGGGAAGATTCAGGGGGTTCTTTGAAGTAAGACGGGAGAACGGGAAAACAGTCATGCTCCCTCACAGGGAGGTCATTTCGGTTGCTGATGACTGGCTGATACAGCAGGCTGTGGAGCGGGAACTGATATGCCTTGCATCGCCTTCAAGAAGAGCCATATACACTATTGACAGGAAGAATCCGTTCGACGGCGTGCAGACATTCGACATTAAAAGAGGTAATTTTTCCGGTGAGCAGCTTGCAATATCTTTTGAAGGCAACATTGGACTTGTAAACGTAACGGGGAAAAACCTCACGTTCGGTGACATATTCTTTCCAGAGGAGGAAGCGATAAGGACCGCCCTTCTCATATCAAGGATCGGGGCGCTCGACATGAATTCAAGGAGGGACAGCCTGACAGGGCTTTGCACCAGGGCGGAATTCAGCGAGGTATACCAGTATCTTGCCCAGCACTTCATGGATACCGGGGAAAACACTGCTGTAGTTATGCTCGACCTTGACCATTTCAAGAGAATAAACGATGATCACGGCCATCTTGTGGGCGATACGACCCTTGTCAAAGTCGCTGACAAGGCAGTATCTGTTTTCAGGGCTACCGACTTCCTGGGTATCGGCGAACCCAAAAGCGAGGGCCCTGGAGGGCTGCTAAGATCCCAGGGAAACGTTACCCGGTTTGGCGGCGAGGAGATCATCGTGCTTCTTCCAGGAGCCGAGCTTGATGATGCAATCAAAGCCTGCCTGAGGGCGAAGAGTTCGATAGCATCGATCGAGGTCGTCGGATCGGAAGGAAAGATGATCGGGGTTACTGCCAGCATGGGCGTAACAACGCTGAAAGATGCCAAAGCCCTTCTTGAAGCCGGAGAGGTGGAAAGGAAGCCGGACTGGGACAGGAAGCCTGAGATCGATCTGATCATGGAAGGAACCAAGCAGGTTGCCGACGAAGGGGTCTATGCTGCAAAGAAGGCAGGAAGGAATACCGTCGTTGGAATCGGTTTTGACGAGGAAACGGGCAAAAAGCAGGTTCACAGGCGAAACTAGTAGGTATATAAACCCTGATTGAGTAAAATTATCATGAGCGGTTTGGCGTTCCGTCGGGAGCGGAAAAGCGAGCCCCCAACATCGGGGATACGTGTAACCCAGTTTGCACCAATGAGCGAACCAATCCTCGGGGATCCGAAGGAAAGGACGTTCGGCGAAAGGGTTGCGAATACAGCAAGGGGAGCCCTGAGAGTCGTATCCGCTCTTGGAACTACTTTGAAACCAGTCAAAAAAGCCGTAGAAGAAAGGACGCCTGTTCCTCCTGAAGTTGCAGGAGAACAGCTCGGAGTGGACGGAAACACGGCACTAGTTTACAGATTGAAGAAAGAGTGAACAGATGAAATATGCGCCAAGAGCCATTATCTGCGGACTGCTTGAGCGTGACGGGAAAATTTTGTTTCTTGAAAAAGACGGCCTAATTGAATTGCCGTGGATTTATGGCACTCTTGCAGGAGATCCCATTAACGCCATTGGACAGGCATACCGGATGAAAACTGATGTAAAGGTGAATGTTGGGCCTCTGGCCTATGAAGGGAAGGCGATAATCAATGACGAGCATCTGCCTGTTCTTGTTCTGAAGATGGAGCCCAAGGAGGAAGAGTACGTAGTCACCATTGCTGATTCTAAGAAGGCGGTATGGCTTACCATTGAAGAAGCGAAGAAGAAGAAACTTGCGGACCAGGCAAAGTGGCTCAAGGACGAATACATAGAGGTTTGACGTGAGAAGGAAGATACCGACCGGGACGCCCATGCCGAAGGCGCTTGCCTGCGGGCTGCTTGAAGATGAGGGAAGGATTCTTTTTCTGAAGAAGATCGAATACAATATCGAGAAGATCGAACTCCCATGTGTGATTGTACCTTCTGGAAGGAGCCCTGTTGCAGAAATCAAGGAGAAATTCCAGATGCAGACAGGAATCGAAGGTGTTGTTGACGAGATAATCTATGAGGGCAGGTTCAATGTCGGATCAAGACGGAGGAAAAACTGGGTACCCTGCCTTGTATTCAGGATAACTGCGAGAATCAGGAGGGCAAAACCGGGCCCGGAGTACAGCGGTTTCAAATGGATGAAAATAGAGGATGCTATAAAAGAAAGAAAGACCAGGAAGCTGGACTGGCTTAATCATTCAACAAGCTTGAACTTGAAGCCGTAATGGATAAGGCCTTCCGGATCGTCTCTCTGTATAACACGGAATACCTTCTCGACTTTGGATCCGATCTTGACATCATCCTTGTGGGCATCAACTATCTGTGCTGTTAATTTTGCCCCTTCATCGAGTTCTATTACTGCGAGTATGTATGGTATCTGGTCCTCGAAACCTGCAGGAGGTGCATTCACCTCGGTGAATGAGAATACGGTTCCCTTGCCGGAATACTGGACTTCAACGAGTTTTCCCTTTCTCCTGCATTTGGGGCAGATGAGCCTTTTTGGAAAGTAGTGCGTGGTGCATGTCTCGCACTTCACGCCAAGGATCCTGTACCTTTCAGGAATCCTTCTCCAGGTTAACGGGATTGCTTCTTTCATGAGAATTACCAATTTTTTAATGGATGAAAGGATAAAAAAGGCTATCCTTGCTTCTTGTAGTCGGCAATGAACTTCTCTATCCCCTTGTCAGTGAGGGGGTGGTGGAACATCTTCTCAAGGACAGCTGCCGGAACGGTCGCAATGTGTGCCCCCATCCGTGCTGCATCCATTACATGCAGGGGGTGCCTGACGGATGCCACTATGACTTCTGTCTCGATGCCATATGCCTCGAATATGTCCATTATATCCGAGATCAGCTGCATTCCCTCGTTTGAAACATCGTCCATTCTTCCGACAAACGGGGATACGTATGATGCTCCTGCCTTTGCCGCAATCAGTGCCTGTGCAGATGAAAATATCAGCGTGACATTTGTCTTTATCCCTTTCTTTGAAAGAATCCTTACCGCCTTCATCCCTTCTTTTGTCATTGGAATCTTGGCAACGATGTTAGGTCCCCATTTCACGAATTCTTCTGCGTCCTTTACCATATCCTCTGCCGTTTCTCCGACTCCTTCGACGGAAACCGGTCCTTCGACCACCTTGGAGATCTCTTCGATCACTTCCTTGTGGTTCCGTCCTGACTTCAATATCAGTGACGGATTGGTCGTAATGCCGTCGCACATCCCAAGTTCATTCATCTTCTTTATTTCTTCAATATTTGCCGTATCCAGAAAGAATTTCATTTTTTCAACCCCATTGCAATTTTTGCACTTTTGACTATTCCGTCCTTATCAAGGCCATACTTCTTGTAAAGCTCTGCAGTATTTCCTGTCTCGCCGAAACTGTCTCTTACCCCAACCCGGTACAGTAGCGCCGGGAAGTTTTCAGAAAGGACTTCCGCAATTGCGCTTCCGAGGCCTCCTGTGATCTGGTGGTCCTCTACGCTCATAAGCAGGCCGCATTTTTTAGCCTGTGATATTATCATTTCCTTGTCAGCAGGCTTTATGGTATGCATGTTTACAACTGCGGCGCTTATTCCCTCCTTTTCAAGCTCCTTTGCAGCCTCGAGCGAATCCCACACCTGAAGCCCGCATGCGAAGATCGCGATGTCCTTTCCTTCCCTGAGAAGGTTTGCTTTTCCGATCTCGAAATTGTCATTTTCAGTAAACACAGGGTATTTTTCCCTGGAGGTCCTTATGTAGACCGGCCCGTATACCTTTGCCGCAGCAAGGGTCGCCTTCCTTGCCTCTTCCATGTCCGCAGGAACGATTACTTTCATGTTCGCAAGGGTGCGCACCATGGATATGTCTTCGAGCATCTGGTGCGATGCGCCGTCTGCTCCTACCGACAATCCGGTATGCGACGCGTGTATCTTGACATTTGAATTGTTGTAGCAGATCGAGACGCGGATCTGGTCGAAGTTCCTACCTGGAGAGAATGCCCCGAAGGCGGATATGAATACCGTATTTCCGCAGGAAGCGATTCCTGCTGCCACTCCGGCCAGATTCTGTTCCGCAACGCCCACCTGCACGAATCTTTTCGGGTATTTCTCCGAAAACCAGTGGGTCCTCGTAGATTCTGATACATCTGCAGTAACAGCCCAGACCTTCTCGTCTTCTCCGAGTTCTAGCAGGGCCTTTCCAAATCCGTCACGTGAAGGTTTCCTTTCCATTATTCCTCCTCCTCTATAATGCTTCTCACGTTATCAAGCTCCTCCAATGCCTTTTCCAGGTCATCCTTGCTTGGAGGCTTGCCGTGCCATTCGAATCTCTGTTCCATGAACGAAACTGCCTTTCCTGGTATGGTGTGCGCAATAATCATCGTCGGCCTTTCATATACCGCCTTCGATTCCTCGCAGGCATCGATAAGCTTCTTGATGTTGTGGCCGTCGCAATTGATGACGTTCCAGCCGAATGAGCGGTATTTTTCTGCCAATGGCTCCAGCGGAAGAACCTCCTCAGTATATCCGTCGATCTGGATATTGTTCCTGTCCATTATCGCTGTGAGGTTCCCAAGATGGTATTTTGAGGCAAGCATTGCAGCTTCCCAGGACTGCCCTTCCTGCTGCTCCCCGTCAGAAACCATGCAGTAGACCCTCCATCTTTTCCTTGCCCTTTTCGAAACAAGTGCCATTCCGACAGCCTGCGAGAGCCCCTGCCCGAGCGGACCTGAGGAGTTCTCGATTCCCGGAAGTGTTCCCCGGTGGGGATGACCCTGGAGCCGGGACCCGAGCTTGCGCAGGGTCATAAGTTCCTCTTTTGGAAAGTAACCTGCATTTGCAAGCGCGGAATAGAGAACCGGGCATACGTGGCCGTTCGATAGAACGAGCCGGTCGCGGTCTTCCCAGTCAGGTTTTTTCGGGTCATGATACAATACGTTGAAATAAAGCGCCGTGAAAATGTCTGCGAGGCCGATTGATCCCGCAGAATGGCCGCTTTTTGCCTCGTGGAGCATCTTTACAACATCCTGCCTGATGGTATTGGCAATCAGGTTCAGCTGCTTCAAGTTAGTGATCTTTTTCCTCATCTACTACACCTTTTAAATATTCGATATTCTCCTTGATCCTGCCGTCCTTGTAAATTGCGCTTGCAGCTGCAAGATAGTTGGCGCCGGAACGGAAGGCATGGCCAATGGTTTCCGGATTGATCCCTCCGTCAACTTCTATGTCCAGGTTTGGATATAGCTGCCTAAGCTTTTTGATCTTTCCTTCCATTTCGGCAATGTACTTCTGCCCCGAGAATCCGGGGCGGACGGTCATAACGAGCACCTCTTCCACCCTCCCGATATAGGGCATGATCGATTCGAGGGGAGTATCAGGATTAAGGGCAAGGCCGATGCGGCCTCCTGCCTGCCTTACGGCCCGGATGACCTTTTCGAAATCCGTGACGGTCTCGATGTGGACCAGGTGCATATGGGGACCGGGCGTCTTTTCAATGTAATTTTCCGGATTGTTAACCATCCAGTGGTATTCGTAACTTGCTTGCGGAAGATCATGAAGGTCCTCTAGACCCACCGTCTTGTTTGGAACGAACTCGCCATCCATGATGTCGAGCTGGATGATGTTCACATGGCCTTTTACCATGTTTATTTTCTCAAGGAGTTCCTCCCTTGTCTTTACTAGAATTGCTGGAATAAATTCTACCCTCATCAACATACCTCAGAAATAAATTGAATATAAAGGGATATTCTTTTTAATTGGGGCCAAAAATCCTAAAATGTGGGGATTGATAGCAAGCGGGTAACTATGGATTTAAATATTTTTCTGCGCTCAAGTTCTTCTGCAAATTTTAAACAGGCTAGATCAACATGAAGTTACAGCATGTTCATTTGACGGTAAACGCCAGGATTAGTCCTGAATTCAGGGCCCTCTCCAAGGAGGAATCGGATGAGTTTGTTAAAAACCTGCTTTCCGAGATAGGCATGAAGGCACTCGGAGCAATCAACTGGGCAGATGCAGAGGACCTGGAATTTCCGGGGCAGAGCTTTGTCCAGATGATCACCACCTCGCATTGCTCGCTGCATTTCTTCGACCACAGGAACGGGGAGAATGAGATATATTTCGACCTCTATTCCTGCAAGGAATTTGACCATGAAAAAGTGATATCGATGCTGGATTCCAAGTTCGGGCTGCTCGAATACCATGGAATCCTCTATTCGAGAGCGACTGAAAGCGAGCCGGATGTTAAGAAATTGAATTGGAAAAAAGACTAGTTCTTGTATATGTGGACGACTGCTGTTGCTCCTGATCCTCCTACGTTGTGGCTGAGAGCGACACTGGCGTCCTTTACCTGGCGTCCTTCTGCTTCGCCCCGTAGCTGCCACACGCATTCAACAGCCTGTTTCACTCCGGTGGCTCCTACGGGATGGCCGCATGCCTTGAGCCCTCCGGATGTATTGATCGGTATTTCACCCTCGAGTGCCGTCTTTCCCTCGAGTGTTGCCTGTCCTCCTTTCCCCTTTTCAAAGAATCCGAGGTCTTCAATTGCCATTATTTCCGCGATAGTGAAGCAGTCGTGAATCTCTGCCATGTGGATGTCCTTGGGGGTCATCTTTGCCATGTCGAATGCCTTCTTTGCCGCGATCTGCGTGGCCTTTAGGGCGCTCATTGAACTCCTTGAATGCAGTGCTATTGAATCGCTTGCCTGTGCGCTTGCAATAATCTCGACCGGCTTCTTGGTGAAGGATTCTGCAATTTCCATCGGTGCAAGGACAACGCCCGCTGCTCCGTCAGTTATCGGAGAGCAGTCAAGCACTTTGAGCGGATCTGCGATGACTTTGGATCCAAGGACCTGCTCCATGGTGATCTCGCGGGGAAACTGAGCGTATTTGTTCTTTGAGCCGTTCCTGTGGTTTTTTACTGCTGCTGCCGCAAGCATCTCTTCGGTGGTACCGTATTCATACATGTGCCTTTTTGCCATGAGTGCATAGATGGCAGGGAATGTTGCTCCAAGGAAGAGTTCCCATTCCTGGTCTCCTGCGCCTCCAAGGATATCGGATACTGTTGTTACTCCGAGATCTGTCATTTTTTCGACCCCGCCTACAACGACGATGTCCTGCATTCCGCTTGCAACGGCAGTAAAGCCCTGTCTGAGAGCAAGGGATCCTGATGCGCATGCACCCTCAACTCGTGTTATTGGCATTGGGTTGAGGCCCATGTAATCTGCAAGAAGCCCTCCGATGTGTTCCTGTCCGATTAGCCTTCCTGATGCCATGGTGCCGATGTATCCTGCATCAATCTTGTCTCCTGAGATTCCGGCATCGGTAAGTGCCTTGATACCTGCTTCAACAACGAGCTCCCGGAATCCCTTTTCCCAC
This sequence comes from Candidatus Micrarchaeia archaeon, assembly GCA_050303335.1. Taxonomy (GTDB): domain Archaea; phylum Micrarchaeota; class Micrarchaeia; order Anstonellales; family Bilamarchaeaceae; genus Bilamarchaeum. Next base: position 9,193 of record JBNLBN010000004.1, on the reverse strand, counting down.
TCTTCGCCGAATTTTGTCATTCCGGCTCCAATTATTGCTACCCTTCTCATGAATATCCGAAAAAATTTATGCCTGGAGGTCTTTATAAAACTAGATCTTGACGGGGACAGAGCCCATTTTGTCCGCAACTTCGGAAATCTCGGCTTTGTTCCGGTTACAGTAGATGTCCAGGAAATCCCCCAGGGAAAGCTCATATTGGGCTCGGAACATGCGGACAGCCATGGGGTCGCTGCGGTCAAGCTGTTCATATGCGCTGCACATCCGGCCTATCTTGTCGTATAATGACTTGTCCCCCTTCTGGGATGATCCTGGTATCAGGGATGCCTCGGGATCCTTGCCTATTTTCCCCTGGTAGAAATCCCTCCTTACCAGCGAAACCATGGAAAAGAATTCCCTGTCGGAAAGGGCAGTGGATCTCTGCTCTTTGAATATCTCTGACCTTTGGGAATCGCTAAGTTTTGAGAGGTCCATTTTCTTAGGTGCGGTCTGCTGCCATCTTTCATGGAAATACCTCACGGCGTTTTCAAGCCCTGCCTTGCGCGCCTGTGCAAAAAGTTTTTCCTGAATCTGCGGGGCAGCCTTTTGCAGATCACCGAGTATAGAGATTATTTGCAATGCCTGCTCCCTGCTGAATCCGGACTTCTGGAGTTCGGTGACTGTGGTGTCCTGCTTTTCCAGATCCATTGGCATGGAGTAAAGTTGACCCTTTAAGAATAAAAATCAAACCATATTGAAATATCTTATGAGTTCTGAAAAAAGGGAAGAATGCGGCGTAGTAGCACTGATCTCGAAAAAAGGGGTAGATGTCGCGCCATTATTGTACAAGGCACTCTTCGCACTTCAGCACAGGGGCCAGGATGCTGCAGGATTCGCAGTGTTCAACGGCAGGATAGAATGCAGAAAGGGAATCGGCCTTGTAGAGAATGTATTCAGCAAGGAGGATTTGAAAATAAAGGGCTCTGCAGGAATCGGCCACACGAGGTACCCGACACATGGAGACTGCATGCACTGTGACGTACAGCCCATTGTACACAAGGATATTGCAACCGCTCACAACGGGCACATTGCAAACTATTCCGACCTGAGAAAGGAGTTTACAGATACTTTTACCAGCACTGTCGATTCGGAGATTGTTGGATTCGTACTTGACAGGGAAAAGAACATAGAGAAAGCCGTCAAGGAAATGATGGAAAAATTCGAAGGGTCATTTTCCATTGCAGCAATTGTCGGGCCGAAGATAGTGGTTTTCAGGGACAGGTTCGGGATTCGGCCATTTGTATATGGTGAAAACGACGATTTCATATGCTTTGCATCGGAAACGGTGGCACTGGATGTCCTTGACATACCGTATCTGGGGGATGTCAGGGGAGGGGAACTGGTAATTGTCGGTGAAAAGGTTGAAAGAAAGCAGCTTGTACCTGAGCAGAGAAGACACTGTATGTTTGAATACGTCTATTTTTCGAGACCGGATTCCGCAATAAACGGAAAGAGCGTCTGGGAATCAAGAAGGAATCTTGGGGTAGTTCTTGCAGAGGAGCACCCGGTCAAGGCAGATGTCGTCGTTCCGGTTCCTGACAGTTCGAGAAATGCTGCAAAATCCTATGCCGAGACGCTTGGGATACCCTGGGCAGAGGGCCTGATAAAAAACAGGTATATCGGCCGCACATTCATCATGCCTGACCAGGAAAAGCGCCAGGATGCCGTAAAGCTGAAGCTGAATCCGGTAAAGGAAGTGGTTGGTGGAAAATCCGTTGTCCTTGTGGACGATTCCATTGTGAGGGGGACCACCCTGAAGGAGATCGTCCGCCTTGTGAAAAAGGCAGGGGCAAAGGAGGTCCATCTCAGGATCACGTGCCCTCCGATAAAGGCTCCTTGTTTCTATGGAGTCGATATGTCAACGTACAATGAATTGATCGCAAATAAAAAAACTACTGATGAGATTAGGGAGTACCTTGAAGCCGACAGCCTTGAATACCTTTCAATAGGGGGGTTGGGAAAGGCGCTTGGGGTGCCCATCTGCACGGCGTGCCTTGATGAAAGCTATCTGACACCATACGTAAAAAGGCTTGCCGAAATCGAAAAGGTGAAATAATGGTCGTTGTGGAATTTTCCGTTGAAGAGATGAAGAAGCTTGTCGACATTTCCAAGGACGAGATGGTTGATGGATTGAACAATATCGGAGCTCCTTCTGAATATGAAAAAGAGACAAAGAAGATACTTGCTGAACTGACGCCTAACAGGCCTGACTGGTATTCCATGGAAGGGCTTGCCAGGTCGCTCAAGGCATACTACAAAGGCAGGAAGACGAAATACTCAGCAAAAAAATCAGATTATGTCGTCAATGTGGACAGTGTACCAAAAAGGCAGTTTACAGCCTGTGCGGTGGTCAAGGGGATCGCCTTCAATGACGAAAGAATCAGGGACATGGTCCTGCTCCAGGAAAAACTGAACGCCACCCTCGGAAGGAAGGTCAAGAAGTTCGGTCTTGGGATTTATCCTCTTGAGGGCATAAGATTCCCGATCAGGTATACCACAATGAAAAAGGAGGATATACGGTACGTCCCTTTGGGATATGACAGGGAAATGAGTGCAAAGGAGATATTGGAAGAACACAAGAAAGGGCTCCAGTACGGACACCTGATCAGGGACATGGATAAATACCCTGTTTTTGTGGATGATGAAAAGAAGATAATGTGCCTAATTCCGGTAGTGAACTCAGCAGAAACCGGAAAGGTCGGATTGGATACGAAAAATATTTTCATTGAAGTCACAGGAACTGACCTCAACGCTTGCAAGGCTGCGCTGAATATTTTATGCTGCACTTTCTCCGATATGGGAGGAATCGTTTATGAGGTCACTGTGAATTACAAAAAGGAGAGCATAGTCACGCCGGAACTTGGGGAAAGGAAAATGGATCTTGAACTTGGGAAGGTCAACAGGATCCTTGGCCTGAATATCATGGAAAATGAGATGGTCCACCTTCTTTCAAAGATGGATTATGGGTATGATGGCAAAGTGGCAATCCCTCCTTACAGGGCAGACATTATTTCCGATGTGGATGTGATTGAGGATATTGCAATTGCATATGGATACAACAACTTTGAAACCACGCTTCCGGACTTTTTCTCTGCAGGATCAAAAATAGATACCTATGAAGAATACGACAATGCAATGAGGGGGATGGAATTCCAGGAGATTAAGACATTTATACTGAGTAACAGGGAGAAGGCCATGGGTTATGATGGCGAGCTGATTGAGATATCAAACCCTAACAATGCAGAATTCACAGTAGTAAGGCCGAATATGCTTGCTGATATTGTAGAAATATTTTCAAATAACAAGATGAAGGGACTGCCGCAGAAATATTATGAGATAGGAATAGTCAATGAAGGTGAAAAGAGGATTGTTTTTGGTATTATGGACAAGGAAGTGCAGTTCTCTGATTTCAGAGGGTATTTGCAGACCCTTTCCAGGTCAGCCGGTTTCGAGTTTAAATTGGAGAATTCGGATTCGGACGTTTTTGAGAAAGATCGGGCCGCAAAAATATTGATCAATGGTGATGTCAGGGGTATTTTGGGGAAAGTGAATAAGGAAAAACTTGACAGGTTTGGTATCGAATTTGAAATTTACCTCTGTGAATTGAAATTAGGCTAGACCCCCTATAATTCCACTATTCACAGCTCCTCTATTGATTCCACTACGAGTTTATACACTTCAATGTTGTTTCCGAACCGATGGAAAAACTTGTCCATCATCCTCTCTTTTTTTGTTGAAACAGCAATAGTTGATTTGGTTTTCCATGAGCTTGGTTCCAGTTCAAGTTTTGCAAGATGGTAGTAGAAAACCCGTTTGGTTCTGTTGAATTTCTTTTTGTTCTTTGCCTTAATATCGTAAATATAAACAATCTCCAAAGAAACACCATTATATTATATGTAACTATAGATACAAAAAATTAAAAAAACAGACACCTGACTAATAGTGGAATTGCACCCCCCCTACTTGTTGTATCTGGAATAAGTGACAAATCTTTCTACGGCCTTGATTGCAGCAGAAGGCGAATTATATGAAGGCACTCCGTTGCTTTCTATTATCTTCCTGTATGCTTCTGTGTAATTTCCTCCTATAGAGATAGTGACAATTGGCTTCCTGTGGTCATCTGATGCAGTTGTAAGGACATGAATTATCCTCTCATCAATAGGCGGCGTTTGCGTCAATACTATAATTACAAGAATATCTATTTCAGGAGCATTCATCATTATGTCTATGGCTTTCCTGTATGCATCTACTCCAGAATCAGCTACAAGATCGAGCGGATTCCCAACATTACCATATGATGGCAGGAGCTTTGCAATCTCCTTTTTCGTGTTTTCATTGAATTCGGCAAGGACAAGCCCTTCCTTCTCCACATGGTCTGTAGTGATTATTCCCATCCCTCCCCCATTGGTTATTATTCCCACCCGGTTTCCTTTGGGTTTTGGCTGGTTGAATACCTTTACTATATCAAATAATTCATACAAGCCATCAGCTTCTATTACCTTTGCCTGTTTGAATGCAGCATGATATGCCATGTAGGATCCTGCAATATTCCCAGTGTGGGACTTTGCAGCCTTCTGGCCACCGGCACCTTTGCCTCCCTTAAGCACTATTATGGGTTTGTTTTTGTTCACCTTCTTCATTGTGTCAAGAAGCCTTCTCCCATCCCTAGTACCTTCAATATACATCAATATGATCTCGGTTTCGTCATCATCGTTCAGGTATTCAAGATAATCACTCTCATCAAGAACGGTAGCATTCCCATATGATATGAATTTTGAAATTCCCACACCATAATAAGCGGCAAGGTCCATTACTGTCGATCCGACTGCCCCGCTCTGGGTTATGAATGAAATGTTTCCTGGTTTTGGGCGCTCCATCTTGTATGGTGGGAGGAATATGCTGTCAACATTGCAATATGGGTTGAACACCCCAAGGCAGTTAGGGCCTACGACGGGGATGTTGTTTTCGATCGCGATCTCGCGGATTTTTTCTGCAATGTCCTCTCTACCGATTTCTTCAAAACCGCTTGTGATCATTACTATGCTTCTTGCTTTCCTTACTGATTGTTCCATCAAAGGAATTATGGTTTTTGCAGGCGTTGCGATTATCGCACAATCGACCTTTTCCGGGATGGAATCCAGGTCCGGATAGCACTTGAGCCCAAGTATCTCCTTGTATTTTGGGTTGACCGGATATATTTTTCCCCTGAATTTGCCTTCGACAAAATTCTTCATGACAATGTTTCCTATCTTGTTGCTCGTAGCACTTGCACCCACAACTGCAACGGAGCGGGGCCTTATGATATACTCAATGTTCTTGACTATCTTCTTCATTTCCTCACCTCGAGAATCTGGCGTCCACAATGTCGCATCCACGGTGGTCGCAAATGACCGGATTCAGATCCATCTCCAAAATATCCTCCTTCTGCATGAATTTACTGGTCTTCAGTGCAAGTTCCTCTATTGCCTTCTTGCTTATCGGAGCCTTTCCCCTCGCCCCGTCAAGGATTGGGTGGGCCTTCAATTCAGAGATCATCTCCTGGATGTCCTCCTTTTCAAGAGGGCAGATTCTAGCACTGACATCCTTGAATATCTCAACATATATGCCTCCAAGGCCGAGGACTATCATATGGCCGAACTGGGGATCCTTCTTCCCACCTATGATGAGTTCCACGCCCTTTCTTGCCATCTTCTGGATGATTACACCATCAACTTTGAATTTTTTAGTACTCTGCATCATCTCCTTGTAGGCGATCCGGAGGGATTCTCCGTTTTTGATGTTTATCCTCACCCCTCCCTTGTCCGTTTTATGCTCTATTTCGCTTGATATGACCTTCATTGCCACGGGATAGCCTATCCGTTTGGCGCAATCGAGGGCCCTTTCCTCGCTTTCTGCAACCTCATATGGCAGGAGCTGGAAGCCGTTTTTCTCAAGGAGTTTGAAATCATCTAATATAGTCATGCAAGTATTCCAGAGATAAAATATTTAATTTAGTCTTACCCTATCTTTCCCATGAGGATATATACGAAGTTCGGGGACAAGGGACAGACCTCGCTAATAGGTGGGGGCATAGTCCCGAAAAGCGACGTCCGTGTGGATGCTTACGGATCCATTGACGAGCTGAACGCGGTCTTGGGGATCGTTCTCTCATTTTCTGAAATTTCTGAACTTGAGGATTCCCTCAAGAACATCCAGAAGGATCTCTTTACCATAGGGGCAGAACTTGCAACCACAGATGCAAGATCAAGAAACATCTCACCATCAAGAGTCGGCGAACTCGAGTCCGAAATTGACAGGCTCAGTTCTGAGCTTCCACCTCTCAGCCATTTCATCCTTCCTGGGGGAAGCAAGACGGCATCCCTCCTTCATCTTGCAAGGACCATTTGCAGGCGGGCCGAGAGGAAAGTCGTCGAGCTCTCAACAAAGGAAAAGGTCAACCCTGATGTCATGACCTACCTGAACCGGGTTGGGGACCTGCTTTTTGTCCAGGCAAGGTATGTAAACTACAAGAAAAAAGTAAACGAAGTCCTATGGAAAGGGCACTGATCCTGGAGGTCCGGAAGCTGGAGGCCTCTCCGATTTCTGAAATGGTCCGGAAAAGGCTGTCGGAGTTCCGTTCTTACAAGGACGAGGATCAGCTTTTTTCAGAACTATGCTTTTGCATTTTGGCTGCAAATTTCACAAGCGAAAAGTCATGGAAGATACAAAAGGCGATAGGGAGGGGATTCATAGATCTTGATGAGGGGCAGCTTGCTCTGGAACTGCGAAAAAACAAGTACCGCTTCCCGAACGTGAGGGCTGGCTACATAGTACGGTCCCGAAGATTCAAGGAAGCGATTCCAAAGGTGATAAGGAAACTGAAAGGGGAGGAGCTCCGCTCATTTTTTGTGAATAATATCCCAGGAATAGGGATCAAGGAAGCGAGCCATTTCCTCAGGAATGTCGGAATATTCGATTTTGCCATTGTGGATTTCCACATAATCGACATCCTTTCCAGATATGGCCTGATAGAGCGTCCGAAATCAATGACTCCGAAAAAATATTTCCAGGCAGAAGGCGTGCTCTCAAAACTCTCAACTAAGCTTAACATGTCGCAGGGCGAGCTGGACCTTTATCTCTGGTATATGGAAACAGGACAGATACTCAAATGATCTCGCGTACAATTATGACCGCTGCCATCAGCACCATGAACACAATAAATGCATTCTTTCGCAGTTCAGGGTGGATCTTGATTCTTGACACAATAAACATGCCTACAAGTGAACCTGCTATCACCGGGACAAGCGTTTCTACAACGATGTTTCCAAGCGAAAAATGCGCTACTGACCCCACGATCGAATAAATCGATATGATTGCCAGGGAAGTGGGGACCGCCCTGTCGATCTCTGTCTTCCTGAACTTCATCAGAAGAGGAACAAGAATGGCTCCGCCGCCAATTCCGAAAAACCCGGAGATGAATCCCCCTACGGTTCCTATGAAAAATGTCCTCCTTATCTTCTCATTATCCTCGGAATCCTCATCATGCCTGTGCCTCAGTGTCAGAAGGGCGAACAAAAGGAAAATGGAGGCAACCCCAAACATCAGGAAACTATCCCCGACAAAAGTCGTCGAATATGCGCCAACAGCAGAAAACATTGATCCTACTGCTCCCGCAGCCACAGCCGTCTTCAGCTTCACCCTCTTCCTCATCACAATCGCACCGAAAAGCGAAGTCGGTATTGTCACAGGAAGGGCCGTTGCAATGGCCTCGTGCGCTCCAAGTCCGAAAAAACGGAACGTAGGGATAAGCAGCATTCCGCCTCCGATTCCGAAAAGCCCGGCAAGGCAGCCTGCTACTAGGCCGATAACCAGCTCGGGGATCATACTATAGCTTTGAAACCAATAACTTAAAATCGGTGGATATATTTATTTTCGGATTCAAATGTTAGCATGAATCAACTTACCCCTGAGGAAAAAGACGTGATCATAGATAAGGGGACCGAAAGGCCCTTTTCAGGAAAGTACAACGAACATTTCGAGGAAGGAATCTATGTCTGCAGACAGTGCGGAGCGGCGCTATATGAATCCTCGTCGAAGTTCAAGTCCACCTGCGGCTGGCCTAGTTTTGATGATGAGGTCAAGGGGGCAATAAAGAGGATTCCAGATCCGGACGGAATGCGCACTGAGATCCAATGCTCCAAATGCGGTGGCCATCTCGGGCACGTCTTCGAAGGGGAACACCTGACAGATAAGAACATCAGGCATTGCGTGAATTCCATATCAATGGAGTTCATTCCCAAGGACAAGCTGGGATCGATCGTTCTCGGAGGGGGCTGTTTCTGGTGCACAGAGGCCACGCTATCCATGCTTCCAGGAATGCTTTTCGTAATGCCCGGATATGCTGGAGGTACAACCCCAGATCCCACTTACAAGCAGGTCTGCAGCGGCGAGACCGGACATGCCGAAGTTGTAAAGCTCGTATACGACAAGAAAAAACTCACCCTCGGAAAAATTCTTGAGGCCTTTTTCAAGGTTCATGATCCCACCACCCCCAACAGGCAGGGAAACGACGTAGGATCCCAATACCGCTCAATCATACTCTATTCCGATGACGAACAGAGGGATTTCTCTGAAAATTTCATACGGGAGCTCCAGGACCAATTCGACAAGCCCATTGTTACGGAAGTAAAAAAGCTGGGGAGATTCTACGATGCCGAGGACTACCACAAGGACTACTACAAGAACAATCCCAACCAGCCATACTGCATGCTGGTAATCCGCCCGAAAATAGACAAGATGAGTCATTTAAGCGGCGGGCAATAGCTTGCAACCGATCCGAATGCAGCAAGCAGCCCGAAAAAGAAGGCGAACATGGTATTTCCAGTAAGAACAAGGTATACGAACATTATCACGATTCCGGCAATACCATACTGAATGATATTCTTCTGATGTTCCTTCTGCATTTTGTGGTAATTTTCCATACAGTCTGCGCAGATTCCAACCTCATTCTTCGATCCTCTGATTTTTAAATAAAGACCAAATACAATGTCGTCGCGGTCGAGCGGAACGCAATTCTTGTCATTTTTACACAAGCTGCACATCATATTGAGCATTCACCGTACCCTTCACACATTTTTTTCACAAATTAGTATGCATGAGTACATTTTTTAAGCAAAAA
>JBNLBN010000003.1:0-55514 GCA_050303335.1 Candidatus Micrarchaeia archaeon | reverse complement strand
GAGCCCTCTTCATGAAGAAATCCAAGGAGAGCGTGAAAGAGGCCCTCAAAAGCCGAGACATGCTTCTTGCAGGAGTTACAAAATCTATAGAGGACCTTGACAAGACAATCAATCTGCTCGGAGAGCGGCTCGAGGACTGGTATGGCATCTATTTCCCTGAATACAAGGAGAACGAGAAGATAAAATTTGCGGAGCTCGTCCTTTACCTGGACAGGAAGAACATCGACAAGAAGGATCTTGCAAAGGAGTTCGGAGAGAAGACTGCCGACAGGATCGTAAGCCTGTCAGAAAAGACGCTTGGAGCCGAGATATCCGTGGAGGACCTATCAGCATGCCAGCTTCTTGCCAGGGAAATCGTAACCCTCGGAAGGCTTCGGGAAAACCTTGAAGTATACCAGAAGAAGCTTGCAATGGATCTATGTCCGAACATGTCAAAGGTCGGAACACCTGAAGTTGCTGCCAAGCTCGTCTCGCATGTCGGATCATTGAACAAGCTCTCGCTCCTTCCCGCCTCCGCAATCCAGGTCATAGGTGCGGAAAAAGCGCTCTTCAAGCACCTCAAGAACAGGAAGGTGCCGCCCCCCAAGCACGGGATCATATTCCAGTTCGCAAAGATATCCTCCTCTCCGAAAAAGGTCAGGGGCAAGATCGCACGAGCATTCGCGAACAAGATGTCACTTGCAGCCAAGGCAGATGCATACAAGAAGAACGACATCTCGGAAAAGCTGATTGCAGATTTCAACAAGAGGTTCAACCAGATAATGGATCAGTACAAGAAGGAGAAGAAATGAATTTCCTCGCATTTTCAGATCTCCACGATGATGAACATGCATATGGGAAACTGGTCGGACTGTCGAAAAATGCCGACTATACCCTTGTCTGCGGAGACACTACCCACAGTGAACAGTTTGCTGAAAAAGTAATCTCCGAGCTGAAGAACCCGCTGATCATTCCAGGAAACTGGGACAATGAGCGCGCACATTCAGTATTTTCGAAAATATGGATCCACGAAAAAAGGATTGAAATCGGGGAATTGAACATTGTCGGTTTCGGACTGACGCCGCCAACCCCCTTCGGGACATTCGGGGAGATTTCTGAAGAGGAATATTACAAGAGGGTAGCGATGCTCCCAATAGATGGAAGCACCATATTACTTGCACATGCCCCTCCCCAGGGGATTTTCGATAAAATACGCGGTAACCACATCGGAAGCATGTCCTTAAGGAAAATCATCGAGGAAAAACATCCGCTCGCTGTGCTCTGCGGGCATGTTCATGAATACGAGGGGCTTGCGAGAATTAACGAGACACTGGTTGTCAAGCTTCCAGCAGCTGAGGATATGCGCGCAGCGAAACTATCATATTATGATAAAAAACTTGACGTTCAATTTATTACACTATGATCAACATAATGCTTCTTCGTTCGGATGAGATCGATGATGCAAAAAAATTCATCCGCTCAATTTTCCCAAAGGCCATGGTCCACATAACAGAATACGACACAATACTCATTGCCAAGTCGAGAAACAAGATCGTCGGGTTCTCTCACGTAGTGGATGATGGGGAAAGGATCATTCTTCAGGGTATCGGAGTCCACCCGTCCAAGAGGGGGGAAGGAATCGGAACCATGCTTATTGAGCACACGCTTGAGATGCTAAGCGACATCGACAGGCCTATCCTCCTCAAGGTGAAGGTCATGAACCCTGCAATCTACCTTTACCAAAGATTCGGTTTTTCCATTAAGAGATTCGGAACAGTCCACACCCTCATTAGACGGCCTAACAACTGAGCATATGTTTTTAAGATCAAGCAAATGAAATGATGTTAGACTTTCTAAGTCGAATCTCAGGAAGTTTGTGAAATTTTAACCTCAGAGATCCTTAGGAAATTTCCGGGGGATTGGGCTAACCTGGTATGCTGCCAGCTTTGGGAGCTGGTGATCTGTGTTCAAATCACAGATCCCCCATTTTTCAAAAATAATCGCCTAAACCTTTTTATATTTGCTGTGGAAAAATACCTCATGGCACCCAGTTCAAGAAAGACCCATAGGTCCAGCTCTAAAGCTAAAAGTTTAGTGAAAAAACCCTCCCGCCCAGACTCCAGGTTCAAGAAATCATCAGACAGGTACAGCTTCTCGCATCTTGCAAGCGTTTTAACAAGCGGGGACCGCATCGCGATGCTCAAAGCAGTGGACCGCCTCCAGGGAAAATCAAGGATTCTTGTTGAACTGGCATGCTTCTCGAATTTCCAGTTTGTCAGGCTCGCAGCCATATCACATCTTACATTTGACGAGGACGCGCTTGTCGAAATAGCAAAATACTGCCAGTTTGCAGATACGAGGGCAGCAGCTGTGGATGAGCTTTCAATGAACAACTCCAAGGGCCTTGTCGAGGTTGCATGCTCCTCCCTGTTCAAGGAGACGAGGATAGATGCAGTTTCAGTTCTCGAGGATCCGGATGCGCTGTCTCAAATTGCCACGAACAGCCCGAACAAGGACTCAAGGGAGGCTGCAATGGAAAAGATCACTGATGACACAGAGTCCCTTGCAAAAATCGCGCTTGATTCAAAGTACAAGTCAATAAGGCAGAGGGCCCTGAAAAGGCTTAAGACCGATCCGGATGCGCTTTCAGTCCTTCTCATCACGTCAAAGCACGCCGATGTGAAGAAGAAGGCAGCAGCAGATCTTACAGGTTATGTTGAATCAGTTAATGACATAGAGACACTTATCGAGATTGCAAAGCTCTCGCCCAACGAGGATGCAAGATATCTTGCTGTCGGAAGGCTTTCGGAACATCCGTGGGCACTGAAATCGATAATTCACGATTCCAAATACAGGGATGCAAAGTCGACCGCACTGATGCTGCTTTCAGACATCGTCTATGAGATCGAGGATGCTGAAATGCTAAGCGAAGTTGCAATAATGTCTCCCTATGAGGACTGCCGGGCAGTCGCAGTAGAAAGGCTAGTCGGACAGAGCTCTGCATTGCTCAATGTCGCAAGCAGGGCAAAGTACAAGGACTCTAGGGAACTTGCACTCGACCAGCTGAAATCCGATACTGAGACCCTAAAGAGCGTCTCCAAGCTATCGAAGTACCAGGATACGAGGAAGAAGGCACACGCACTCGTTTCACATCCTGAAAACTTCAAGGAGCAGCTCCAGAAAATCCTGGGCTGAAAAATATATTTTTTTCCTTTCCTAATCTATTCATGCAGATGATCCTGAAAATCATGCGCGCGATTTACGAAAATCCTGAAAGGCTTACTGAAGCTGATTTCATTTCTGTCGTTGGTCCGGCAAAATGGATGATGTTCTCACAGTTCGCATTTCCCTACTACTGCAGGGTCCACGGGATGTACCTCAGGCTGACTCCTGAAGGGGTTTCTGAATTCCACCGGCTGATTCTTGAGCAGAATAACAACGAAAAAACAAGCGCTCTGGTTCTTTCCACCGGTTCAATGGCCCTTGCGACAATACTGCTTGTGATAAATTCCATAATTCCTTTCGAAAGCATGGGCGTCTCAGAGTCCACGATATTTGGAATTCTTGTTGTAATGGGAGCTTTGCTTCTTGCAGTATCGCTGAAAAAAATAGCCTCAGGAGGGATTTGAACCCCCGACCTTCTCCTTCCCCGCGGCGGGACGAAAACCCGCGTGTTACGAGAGAGCTGCTCTACCAGGCTGAGCTACAGAGGCCTATCTGATCAGGTAAAACAGGACAGCTATTATCAAGTACATTATTAATAATTGAGCCCCTTCGAACCAGTTGCATTTGCCATCCGTCGTTATTTCCTTGACTACAAGTACGGATGCAAAAACCGCTATCATCTCGAACGGCGTGAAAACGAGGTCCATGGGCTTTGCAAAGAGCACTCCTGCAAACACCGCAACAGGAGCAACGAACATAGCTATCTGGAGGCTGGATCCCACAGTCACGTTCATGCTGAGATCAATATTGTTCTTCCATGCAGAGAATACTGCTGCTACATGTTCTGCTGCATTGCCCACAACAGCAACAATCACTGCACCGATGAAGAGCTCGCCCAGCCCGAAATCATGTGCCACTTGCTCGATCTGTCCCACAAAAACCTCGCTGACAATTGCAAGGAAAATAGTTGCAATTCCAAGGACTGCAATTGCATATCTCTTATCCCAGCGCGAGGTCTCCTTCTCCTCCGATCTGAAAAGGTAATCATGAGTCTTCAGGGAAAATACCATGCTCAGGAGGTAGGATGTGATCAATAGAACTGATACTGCAAGGCTCAGTATCTGCTCGTCCCCGTCCCAGTGCTCTGCAGGAATGAAATGGAACAGGCTCGGTATCATTATGCTCATGAGGGCGATCATAAGCATGGTCGAATTGAGGTCTGAAAGATGCAAAGACATCTTCTGCTCCTTGAATTTCAGTCCGCCGACAAAAATGCTAAGCCCGAAAACGAACAACAGGTTTCCTATGATGCTTCCTGCAAGGGACGCCTTCACTATCTCGATCAGTCCCCTGTTGATTGCAATGATGACAATGATGAGTTCAGCCATGTTCCCGAATGTTGCATTGAGAAGCCCCCCGATCTGACCTCCGTATATCTTTGCAAGCTCTTCTGTTGCCTCGCCCATTTTCCCTGCAAGAGGCAGGATGGCGAGTATTGAAGAGAAAAAAAGCATGGTGCTGTCGGCACCGATCATATTAAGCGCCAGAGTAATCGGGACGAATACCAGTAAAAAGTCCATCTTCATGTAATTCACTTGCGGTTGCCGGGATTTGCGTTGTGGCTGTTGCCATAGGCAGCAACCCTAATTTCGAACCCGGGTCGCGAGCTTTTTCCGAATTATAAAGTCCGTGGGAAGCTCGAGTCCTAACCAGACTAGACAACAACCGCTTAAGATGCGATCGCCGGGATTTGAACCCGGATCATAGGCTTGGAAGGCCTAGGTCCTAACCAGATTAGACTACAATCGCAAAGTATCAAATTCTATTCTTGAAAAGGTTTATAATAGACTCGCTAAAATTCCGCCGCAAGCTCTTCAAGGAACTCCTTGGGATTGCGCGCCTTCACGAATGCGCTTGCAAGAAGCACCCCTTCGGAACCAAGCTCAATCGACTTCTTGACATCTTGCCTGCTGCTGATCCCCGCCCCGCAGAGCACAATAATATTGTGATTTATCTCTTTTACCGCGCGTATCGAATTCACCACGATGTCAGGATTGGCTGTTGATACGCTTACCCCCGATCCGATGAGTTCAGGAGGCTCTACCGCGATCATTGCAGGGGAATAATCGGCATACTCTGCAGCCTCCTTCGTGGTAGCGGCACAGACGATTGATTCTAGCCCGTTCCTGTGGAGCGATTCCACAGTATCCTTGATCTTTTCAACCCTCTTTTCAGAATGGTTCACCAGGGATCCCTTTAATCCGGCGGATTTCAGCATGGATGCAGGAACAGATCCTGTGAACGCCCCGGCATCGTTCGGGTCGGCATGCTGGGAAAATACATCTGAATGGATTTCTGCAGCCTCATGGAGGTATGCAGCAGGAGGGCATACGATTATCCTGACGCCGCTCTCAGATGATACTTCGCTGGCATACTGGCAGAAAAGCAATGCGTTGTCGAAGCTTTCCTGGTATGCCTTAAGGTTGAGGATGATCATAACAATTAAAATTCAATTAGAATTAATATTACTTTCCTAATGCCGAGATCGCATAAATGCGTCTCCTTCGGGAACCCAGTGAAATCCGGTAGTGCGGTGCTCTCGAATTAAGCTTTTGGTAAAAGCCTAACCAAAACTTACTTGCAAAGCACTCCCTTTGGGATTGCAGGTTCAAAAGCTTCGGCTGAATTTTTCAGCAAGCTGAAATTCCTGCTCTCGGCGTTATTTTTTCAGGATTGATAGGATGAAGAACAATCTAATCGAGGGAGATGTACCCAGGACAATGATCGCAATGGCAGCTCCCATGCTTGTGGGGGTTGTATCGGTCATGCTCTTCAACCTCGTGGATACCTTTTATGTCGGCCAGCTTGGCCCGGCAGAACTTGCAGCAATGGGATTCACATTTCCGGTGGTATTCATCATCACGAGCCTCTCCATGGGAATAGGAATCGGCCTCTCATCAGTGACATCAAAGGCAATAGGCGAGGGAAATCACGGAAAGGTCCAGAACCTGGTATCGAACGGCCTTTTGCTGGTTTTCCTAATGGTCTTCTTTTTTTCCATACTGGGCTATTTCACCATTGACGAAGTATTCAGCCTCCTGGGAGCAACTCCTGATCTTATCCCCATGATTTCGCAGTACATGTCTGTCTTCTACCTGGGAATCATGTTCCTGGTCCTTCCGATGGTGGCAAACAGCGCTATCCGGGCAACCGGGGACACCAAGACCCCGAGCCTTATCATGGTAATATCAGGAATGGCAAACGTTATCCTTTCGCCGCTGATGATATTCGGTATCGGACCATTCCCGGAGCTCAGGCTCTTCGGAGCGGCGCTCTCATCGGTAATCTCATGGATGCTCATGTTCGTTTTTGCAAGCTGGATCCTGGTTTCAAGGGAAAAGATGATAATAATCCCGACAGCCACCCTGCAATCGTGGCGGGAAATCCTTTATATCGGGCTTCCGGCTGCTGCAACAAATCTCCTGATCCCCCTTTCTTCCGGAATCCTCGTGCGGATGGTCTCAGATTACGGGCCGGATGCTGTTGCAGGGTTCGGCGTCGGAACGAGAATAGAATCGCTGACCCTGACAGGCATATTCGCGCTTGCAATAGTGATCACTCCCTTTGTGGGGCAGAATTACGGGGCAAGGAACCGGAAAAGGATCATCAAAGCCCTGGAATTCGTGCGAAACGCATCCCTGGTATACGGGGCAGCCGTATTCATCATCCTCCAGATTATCGCCGAACCGCTTGCCTCCATATTCAACAGCGATCCGGATGTAGTCAAAACGATCATAGCATTCATCACCACAGTTCCAATAAGCTATGGCTTCTACGGCGTGGTCCTTACCATATCCTCATCATTCAATGCACTTCACCGGCCCCTTTATTCCACCCTCCTGGTATTCCTCAGGCTCTTCGTATTAGCAATCCCCCTTGCCTACCTCGGATCATCCTTTTTCGGCCTGGAGGGGATATTCTACGGCATCGTTGTGGCAAACGTTCTGATGATGGTGATTGCAGTTTACCTTGCCAGGCGTGTTACAGAAACTCTTTAAAACCCCTCGACCCAAGATAAGTAGACTTATTATCGGTGATTTTAATGGCTATTAGACCTGGTAGATCAATCAGAGATGCAGACAAAGTCGCATGGACGAGGTACTCAAGGAGTAAGCCCAGAAAGTCTTACATCAAGGCAATGCCGCATGCAGACCTTCATCAGTTCAGGATGGGAGTGCTCAAGGACGATTTCGATACTGTGATGCACCTTACAAGCGAAGTTCCAATAATACTCAGGGACAACGCGATCGAAAGTGCGAGGCAGTCAGTAAACAAATATCTCGAAACGAAGATGGCAGGCACATACTATATAGTGCTGAGGGTATTCCCCCATCATGTCATAAGGGAGAACAAGATGATTTCCGGTGCAGGTGCCGACCGTCTCCAGAAGGGTATGAGGAGGTCATTCGGAAGGCCGACAGACAGGGCAGCCCGGCTGAATGTCGGAACAGTGCTCTTTACTGTGCACACCTACAAATCGAATGTCGACCATGTGAAAACCGCTTTCATAAGGGCCAGGAAGAAGATTTCAGGCAAATATTCGACTGTAGTAGAGTAATTTTACCTTCTTTTTAATTATTGTTTTTTGTGTTATCTTGTGGTCATATATTTAAAAACTTATCCTATCATAAAATATATTATCGGGAGGGTGAGGAATTGACAGAAATAAGTACTGATGTTGACCATCTTATTCGCACAATAGCAGACAGGAAGAAGATTCCGCTGAATGAGCTTAAGGATATTTGTAATATTGACAAGAAGAATCTTGACAAATGGGTGACAGTCCTTGAAGACGAGGGATACATAGAAGTAGAATATGGAATCCGCGGGACGTTCATCATTTGGAAAGGGGAATCTGAGGAAGAAGAGATAGAGCCTCATTATGAGACATACGAGGAGGTCCCCTACGAGGAACCAAAGAAGTCCGTAGAATTCTCTAACGAAGTGCCTCTTGAAGAAGATCAGGAATTCCCGAAACAAGAGGAGCCCGTAGGACCCGAGGTTGAGGCAGAAGAGGAGATTCCAGAAGACAACCTTTTTGCACTTCCGGATGCTGATATCCCTGATGACGATAAGGATGATGATGTCAAGGAAGAATCAGCAATGACAGACGTTCCTGAAGAGCCTGAGGAAGCAGAGGCTCCAGAAGAGCCGGAAGAGCTTCTCAACAGGTATCTTGAGAAGAAAAGATCATCAGATGACGTTAAATCAAAGATACTGGGCAAGTTCGAGGATGAATATTCACCAAAGAACCCCCCAACTCTACCAGAAGAGGATGAGAGCATTGACCAGGATCACGAGCCAGTCGACCTTGTTGAAGATGAGCCGGTACACATGGAACCTGAGGAAAAACCGAGGCGTTCTTTGAGGAATTCCGACATGCAGAGGCTCGTTTCATCCTACATGGACGAGATCAACAGGGAAAAGAAGCAGATTGCCCAGCTCACGAAGGATAAGGAGAACCTCATGGACGAGGACCTTGCCCAGATCGAAGGAAAGCTGCAGGCAGACATAGTTGCAATCACCGAAAAGATCATCCAGAGGCAGAAGAGGATAACCGAACTCAAGGAGCATGTTCTGGAGCTTCCGGACAAGATCGACGAGGTCGAGAAGATACAGGACAGGCTGGATGAACTGAAGGACGAGACAGGACAAGCGCTTACAAGGACGAGGGACAAGGCGGAGACCTTCCTTGCTAACATAGAAAGATCAAAGGGAGACGTCCACGAGAAGATCAGCCAGCTGAAGACGCTTATCGAAGATCAGTCCTCAAAGGTTGAGGATCTGGAATCAACAAGCCTCGCACTCGAGGACCAGTCAGCAAAGATAACAGAGACTCTTGATGAGGCAAGAAGGCAGATGAACGACCTCAATTCAACTATCAAGGACCTTTCAAAGGACCTTGACCAGGTGCAGGAGAAGAGGTCTGAAATTGAGGAACTCAAGGAATCTGTCAAGGACACGGTCGCTTCACACGGTGAGGAGCTTGATTCACTCGAAGAGGAACTCGAAGGAATCGAGAAGGTCGAGCAGTGGGTCTCAGAATACATCAATGATTACGAGTCCAAGATTGTGGACATAGAGAATTATGTAGAAGAGAGCGATGCTGATATTGCTGAACTCAAGGAATCGGCAGAATCGCTCTATCTGCAGAAATACATTGCAGAACTTGAAAAGCTTTCAGCTCAGCATGAAAAGGGCCTTGATGATGCTGCTGAGCGGGAGAAGGATATCGACCTCAGGATTGCAGAATCCAAGGAAAGGATCGCCGCACTCCTCAAGGAGAGCAAGGAAATGATGCGAAAACTCCAGGATGGTTCCGGAGACGATTATGACCGGGTGCTTTCCAAGGTCAAGTCAAGGATGTCCAAGGCAAAAGAGGTAGTTGAGGAAAAGACTAGCCAGAGGAAGGCATCCAAGGCGAAGCCGAGGAAGAAACAGAGGAAAAAGCCGGGTAAGAAGAAATGAAGCGGCTTGCAATTGCAGGGCTTGTCGCGCTGGGATGTTCCAAAGCCCCGGCAGCAAAGCCCCCGCTGCTCGATATTCCGGAGCCTGGCGAGGTCGAACATGCTGCTCGAAAGAGCCGGCCTGAGAATTGCCATATGATAATCGGAGACTCCCTGTCTTTTTCATTCATTGACAACGGCAGGAAAAACACTTACACTTATTATGGAGATGTGGATGGATTAGTCGCACTTACGATTGACGGGATGTCAAGCGGCTACCACACCAACGAATCCCTGGATTTTGGCGGTACGACAGTGAAATTTTATCTTCAGCATCCGGACCTGCGGATCGAATTCCCGGACGGCTGCCCTGACTGGTCCTACCAAGTCCTAAGTGTCCGCACTTCAAAAATTGCATTGGATTCTTACGTAGACCCATATGGCAAGGTAACTGCCATTACCGAGGACGGCGTCGAGTTCGGACTCCAATACATGGGTTTCGGCTCAGATTATCTCACCGGAAATGTCACTTCAAAAGTTATGAATGTCAATGGCGAAATAGTACTGGAGAGAAGGGAGCCTAAAGAAATCAATCTTAAAGAGTAGTCTGCTTCTCAGCCCTGCTTCTAGAATCATCTACTATAGCGAGCCATGAGTCGCCAATTTTCATAAGGTAATTACCGAAAGTCTTGCTGAGGGAGATGTTCATCGGCCTGAACTTCCTTTTGGATTCCACGTTAACTATAGTTTCGCGCTCGACCTTTATCATTCCGATCCTTTTCAGCCTGGGAATCACGCGGTTATAGAATGTCGCCTTCGAGATTCCATTGTTCTTGACGAATTCAGCAGTCTGGTCGCCGCTTAGTTTCGTTTTTTCAGTTAATAGCTTCAGAAAGCCCAGCGCGATCTCGTAGTATTTAGGCTGGTATTTTTTCGAAAATACGAAATTCACCACTTCCTCCAGAGCCCAGGTGTTCCTGGTTATGTTCTCGTTCTTGTCCTGGAAGCTGCGGAGCTCGTCGCTGTCGTGCCTTGGAAGGTACAATGATTCTGACGAGGGGACTCCCCTGGAGGTTATGGCCATCAATTAGAGAAAGTATGCAAAAAATAAATATCTATCCGAAAAGCGACCCGAAACCTGATTCAGCCTCGCTTTCCTCGTCCTTTATCTTCTTCCCGATCCTTTCTTCCATATCCTTGGGGACCGGACCAGCCACATCCTTGAGCCTCTCATCGGCCTTCTTTATGAAGTCCTCAGATGCTGAAATGTAGAGGTATGTCTTGCCCTTCTCCTCGTCGAGCACCGCTCCGTCCTTGAGCGTGTAGCCGACCCTTGCAAAGCTGTCCTCTGCATAAGGATCCGCCTCCAGGATCTTCAGCATCTCCCCTTTCTTTATGCATTCATATACCCTGATCATTTGTCCTCATCTCCAATCTTTACTGTGTCCTTGATCATGATTATCATTGCGCTGTATGCTATCGGATAAAGGAAGAAGACCGTCGCAATCTGTATGAACGGCAGAAAATTGAACAGCCATACGATAGCAAACAGTATGTAAAGCCCGATGAAGTATACATGCTTCTTTTTCAGGAATTCGAATGATTTTCTCAGTGATCCAAATACCCCTGCGTCGAATGCGCCGCAAAGCAGCTGTGCCGGCGTAAAGAGCATGTGCAGCACGAACGTCACGAAAACCCCATAGACTGCTATGAGGACATCCAGGTATTGGTATTCATAGAGGGCATAGAAGTACAATGCTATAAACGGCCCCACCAGGAGCAGCCATATGACGTCCCTGATTATCACGATCTCGAGCGCATGTGCAGCCTTGTCAAGGGAGTATGAATAGAAGCGGGTGAGATTCATCCTCCTGCCGGATAATGCCTCATTATATGTCATTGCAAGAGCGGCGTTGATCCCGTTGAAAAGTATTATCAGGAATACGCTTATCAAAGAGACAACCCCGATAGTCGGAATCGAGGTGAAATCAAGTTCCACCTCCAGTATAGAGAGGAACATGAAGTACAAAAGGAATATCCCCAGCCCTGCAAATAGCAGCAGGATGAGCATAACTAGATAGAGAAGCGAGCCCCAGACGAAGTGGAATGGCTGCTTGGAAACACTGCCGAATGCTTTTTTCAAACTTTCCATGATTTTTTCTTTATAATAAATTATTTAAAGAAGTCTCATACTCCCGATTTTAATTTGTTATCCTCCTTATTACTTCCAGAGGTCTATTTATGAGGAATATCCCCAGATGTATGAGTACCCAGCATCCCGACAATGTGTCGACCCCGTTCTTTTCGGATTCGGGCATGCTGCAGGGCGAATCAGAGGTGAAGGAGGCATTTTTCGTGTTCTCTCAGCTCGGAATCACAGAGCAGATGTGGGACAGCGAAGGAAAGGCGGTGGACAACCAGGTGGTGGAAAAGCTACTCTCAAAATACCCGCGCTTCTTCACGAAGCAGCCGCTTGGGAAGGATTTCAACCTCACCTACCGTGTCCCCAATCCTTCTGTCGAGAAGGACCAGGGCAAGATACTCCTTGAAGCCCTTGCAAGCATACCGAGGGCCTACGACGTTGCCCATGCAGCAGGTTTTGACACGGCCCCGATATTCGAGGTGATCATTCCCATGACCACCCATGAGAACGAGCTTGAGCGTGTCAAGAGCTACTATGACAAGATAATTATCGGGCAGAAGGAAAGCGTACTCGGAAAGGAGAAGATCACGATCAAGGAATGGGTGGGGGATTTCCAGCCCGAATCAATCAACGTGATACCGCTTTTTGAGGATATGGATTCGCTCCTGAACTGCGGTTCCATCGTGGAAAAATACATTGATGACAAGAACCTGGAATACCAGAGGGTCTTCCTCGCAAGGAGCGACCCGGCACTGAACTACGGCTCTGTGAGTGCGGTCCTGCTTTCCAAGATTGCGCTCTCCCGTCTCCATGCCACCGAGGAAAAGACCGGGATTAGCATTCTACCGATACTTGGGGTTGGCAGTTCGCCCATGAGGGGGAATTTTGCTCCCTACAACATTGCAAACTGCACTGACGAATACCCATCGGTCCAGACATATTCCATACAGTCCTCATTCAAGTATGACCATTCCTTCCGTACAGTTGCTAATGCAATAGAGACCCTGAACAACCTCGGGCGCAGGAAACCGAGGGAAATAGACGACAAGGGAGCAATGGTACTGGTAACCAAGATGAAAAAGGAGTACGAGAGGCAGATTATCGAGATCGCGGACCTGATAAACGGGATTTCCGCATTCGTTCCAAACAGGAGGGCCAGGAAGCTCCACGTCGGACTGTTCGGATATTCCAGATCCCTTAGCGGCGTCAGGCTTCCGCGGGCAATCAAGTTCTGCGCCTCCTTCTATTCGATAGGCATCACTCCGGAGCTTCTCGGGCTCTCTGCGCTCAATGAAAAGGAATTCGACGCCTTACACGAGCATTATGTCAAGATCGATGAGGACCTGAAGGCATCTGTCAGGTACCTTTCAAGGAATAACATCGAAAAGATGCCAAAGCATGTCAGGGAAGGGATAACAAAAGTAATCGAATGGGTGGATTATGAACCAGACGAAGAATACGGCGAGGTAGTAGAATCGAACCTTGAATTTTTCATGAAGGGAAACCATACGCAGCTGATCGAAGGGATCAAGCAGGCTGCCTGGAAAAGGAACTTCCTAGGGTGAACTGATGGATAACCTAATCCCCTCCCCGGTAGAACAGAAGCGGCCTGGAGTCATTTCGGAAAAACTGTGCCATGTATTTTCGTCGGCAAAGTTCAGGCATGAGGAGAAGACGCTAGCAATCCAGGGACAGGTCACTAAAGGTATCGTCAGGCAGAGCTGCCAGGACAGCGCGTTGATTTACCGGGACGGCAAGTCCACGGTGCTCGGGGTATTCGACGGCCATGAGAGTTCGGGCGGTACTGTGTCATCGCTTGTTGCGGGTTTCATCCTGGATGCAATCGAGATCTCCAAGAATCTTCCGTCAGTGCTTTTTATGGCCAAGCAGATGCTGGACGAATACGCTATTGCCCATCCATCCACGATAATCGGGGGAACGACGGCAACACTTGTACACATACTTCCTGACTGGTCCTTCTACGCAGCGACTGTGGCGGATTCCACAGTACTCCAGGTCGGGGAGCATGTTACGGATTTCTTCCCCCAGACCCATTATTTCAGCCAGGAAAATAAGGATTTTATCCCGATAATAGGCGCCCACCACTCAGATTATGTGGAGACCAGGAACCTGATCGATACCTCTATCAGGCCCTATCATACTTATACGCCGACATTCCGCTGCGGGAAGCTAAATCCCGGGGAAAAGCTCTTTCTCGTAACTGACGGGGTCATGAAGTCCCTGGACATAAAAATAGATCCTGAAGGCAGGATTACAGAGGCCCCTGATTTGGCTTCATTCCTCAGGGTGTCCGACGATGCCTTCTCAGTAGTACGGGGAATGGAAGCAGTATGCGAAAAATATCTCGGTGACAATGTCTTTCCAGGGAAAGTGGTCTATCCGGAAGGGGATGACATGTCCGTAGTGATGATCAGGAGGCTGGAATGATGGATCCAATAAAAATACACGAGGAGATGAAAGGCAAGATAGCTGTAAGGGCGAAAAAGGACATCCGGACAATGGAAGACCTTTCAATTTATTACACTCCGGGAGTTGCAAAACCCTGCCTCGCAATTTCGAAGGACAGGGAAAAGGCATACTCCATGACTTTCAAGGGCAACACCGTTGCGATAGTAACGGACGGAACCAGGGTGCTCGGGCTTGGGGACATTGGCCCTGAAGCCGCCCTTCCAGTAATGGAGGGCAAGGCCATGATCATGCAGCAGTTTGCAGGAATCGATGCCTTCCCGATATGCCTCAACACCAAGAACGAGGATGAGATAGTATCTGTCGTCAAGGCGATCTCCCCTGTTTTTGGCGCAATAAACCTTGAAGACATCGAAACACCGAAAGTATTCAATATAGAAAAAAGGCTAACGGAAGAACTGGACATTCCTGTATTTCACGATGACCAGCACGGCACTGCCATGGTCACTCTCGCAGGTCTCATCAACGCACTCAAGGTTACCGGCAAGGACAAGTCCGTAAAAATCGGAATCGTCGGTGCCGGAAGCGCGGGATACGCGATCGCCAAGCTGCTCCATGCAGCAGGATTCGGAAACATTACGGTTTTCGATTCTAAAGGGGCACTCCACAAGGGGAGGAACCTGGACGGATACAAGGGTTTCCTCTGCGGTTTGAACGACGGCTTTGACGGCACCATCGGCGAATTCTCCGGGGCGGACGTGATAATCAGTGCTGCAAAGCCTGGTTCGCTCCCGCTTGAGACGGTAAGAAAAATGAACAAGCCAAACATAGTATTCGCGCTTTCCAATCCTGATCCTGAAATAACCCTCGACCAGGCAAGGGAGCTTGGAATAGACGTTTTCGGAACAGGCAGAAGCGATTACCCGAACCAGATCAACAACTCATTATGCTTTCCAGGATTCCTGAGGGCCCTTCTTGATCTCCGGGTGCGCAGGATAACGGATGCGATGAAGATCGCGGCAGCAGAAGGGATCGCAGAATCAGTTGAAAACCCGACCTCCGAACGAATCGTTCCAAGCACATTCGATTCCGGCATATCAGGAAAAATATTCTCGAAGGTCAAGGATACAATTTAATTGTTTTCTTTCAAATTGATCACATGCACATTCCTGATTTCGCAAGATTCCTGACAGAATCCCTCAACTACAAGACTGTTTCAGAATACTATCCAAAGGAGATAAAGAAATCCGATCTCGAGACCGTGGCGATCCTGCTTCTTTCCTACGCATTCATTACGCTCCTGTTCCAGACTTTCATCTTCAATTCCCTCTACAATGATTACCTGGCTGTTGCCGGAATCCCCGGAACAGAAAGGACGATTCTCCACTCGGCCATCGATACAGTTTTCTTCTTTATACAATTCGGAGTCTATGTCTACCTGATTGATCTGCTTGCAAGGAAGATCTTCAAGGCAAAGGGCGATCTTCTGGGCCTATCCTATCTGACGGCAATGATCTACATGATCTTCCTCGTCCCCAATATTATCCTTACATCCTTCACTTTCATGGAGGATCTCGTGTGTATCACCGGCGGGATATCTCTTGCAGTGGCACTATACAGCTATTATCTCCATTACCGGGCAGTGAGGGCCGCATATTCGGTTGACCGTATCCAGGCCATAATCCTTATACTGGTTGCAATAGTGGCAGTGACAATACTTGCAATCCTGCTATACCTTTACTGAAGGACCGAAAGAAGTGGATATTATTTTTTCAAGTTCCTCTTCATCCATGATCTTCTTTTCAATTATGAGGTCCTTGAGGCTGATCCCCCTGGAATAAGCTTCAGTTACCAGCTTTGATACCTCTTTGTATCCAAGGTAGGGATTTAGTGCGGTAGCATATCCGAACGTCCTGTTGAAATTCTCCGCCGACCTTTTCCCGTCAACGGAAAGTCCGTCGATGCATTCGCAGAACATCATGCTGCAGTTAGTTAGCAGCCTGATATCCTGGATAAGGTTGTGCCCGATAAGAGGCGCACAGAAATTCAATTCAAGCTGCCCTGACTGCGCTCCGAGCATGATCGCATTGTCGTTCGATATCACCTGGAAAGCGGCCATGTTAACCGCTTCCGGGACTGAGGGGTTTATCTTTCCAGGCATTATGGAGGACCCGGGTTCGACCTCAGGGAGTATTATCTCAGAAATGCCCGCCTTTGGTCCGGATGCAAGCAGCCTCAGGTCATTTGCTATTCTCGAAAGAGTAACTGCATAGCCTCTAAGGGCGGCAGAAAAGAGAAGAAGGTCATTCATGTTCTGCGTCCGCTCAATCGCATCTTCTGCCATATCGATTTCAACATGCTTTTTCAGTTCCCCGGTTATCTTTTTCCTGAAATCTGGATGTGCGGTTATCCCGCTTCCCGTTGCCGTTCCTCCGATTCCAAGCTTCCCGATATCAGTTTGTAGTGCAACTATGTCCTTTTCCAGCGCATTCGCATATGCAGTGAAAGTCTGCTCATATGTCATCGGGACAGCATCCTGCAGATGGGTCCTTCCGATCTTCGTAATTTTGGATTCCTGCGCCTTTTTCCGCAGGGACCCCTCGAGTTTTTTCCCCTCTGCAACAAGGCCTTTCCTCAATCTTATGCATGCGATCCTCACTGCACTGGGAACGACGTTGTTGGATGATTGTGCCATATTCACATGGTTGTTCGGATGGACATTCTCATAGGTTCCAAGTCCACCGCCGAGGATCTCGTTCGCCCTGTTCGCAATCACCTCGTTGACGTTCATATGAAGAGGCGTTCCTGCTCCTGCCTGATAGGCATCAAGGACGAATTGAGAGTCAAGCTTTCCTTCGAGCACTTCCTGAGCGGCTTTCTCTATTGCTTCGGCCTTGTCCTTTTCCAGGACGCCGAGATCGCTGTTCGAGCGGGCGGCGCACAGCTTGATAAGCGCAACTGCCCTGATCAGTTCCATCTCGACCAGGATTCCCGAAAGCTGGAAATTCTTCATTGCCCTGGCAGTGAAGGATCCGTAATATGCCTTGTCCGGAACCTCTACGGGCCCGATGAAGTCCTCTTCGATTCTCATATCTTCGACCTTAGGAAAATCATTGAAAGCAGTAATATTCCCAGAGGACATGCTCCCGGAGTTTCTTCCGTCTGCTCCTCTTTCGGTTCTTCAATCGCTACTGGAGCTGGTTCCTCAGCCTGGACTTCAGGCTCTTGAGGGATGACCTCTGTTTCGTTGACAGTCACTTCCTCCGGTCCACCCACCTGCTGGCCGACATCCATCGTGCCCTCGAATACCGGATCCTCGAAAGTCGGCTCTTCAAAGCACTTTTCGTACGTGAATTCTATCTCCCTTGACTGGTAACCCTGCTTGTCTATCCTGAGTATGAACAGTCCTGTAAGGAAATCAAGCGTTCCGGGCACTTTCATGACGGCCGATCCATCGATTCCTGTCTTCATCCTGTTCGGGAGCGGCTGGTATCCATAATCCGTATAGAACATCGTGAGGTCCGCCCCATCAAGCAGAGTGACAACCTGAAGATCCTTGTTTCCGCAGTCTAAGGAAAGGTTGAAATCGATTACCGGGAGGCTCTCGCTTCCCGTATCCTGCACCCCATATATGTCTGGAGTTATTGCGAATCCCAACGAGACAAACATCAATAAAATGAAAATTTTCATACATCCACCACGCATTTGGCATTGAGGCACCTGTAGCCCTCGGGGCATATGACATCTCTGACAACAAGATCATCAGCCTCGCAGTAGTATTCCCGGAGTTTGTACCTGTCCACGCACTTGTCAAGGTAT
This sequence comes from Candidatus Micrarchaeia archaeon, assembly GCA_050303335.1. Lineage (GTDB taxonomy): Archaea > Micrarchaeota > Micrarchaeia > Anstonellales > Bilamarchaeaceae > Bilamarchaeum. The sequence continues at coordinate 37,475 of JBNLBN010000003.1, read as the reverse complement.
TCTGCATCGATAAGGGCATCGATCGTAACCCGCCCTGCATTATAGATGTCGTTTCCTCCGTCCGTGTCAGTGCATTTTATCTTGTTCCTGACGCATCTGGATTCCCTGCACGTGAATTCATCAGGGCAGTCAGTTATCCTGTATGTCGCAAATCCCTCGTCGCAGTAGTACTCCCGGACCCTTTCCCCTTCACAGCGGTCCTCGAAGAGGTTGTCATATTCAGTAACATATCCGACTTCGTATATGTCATTACCGTCGCTGTCGAAACAGTTGCCCTGGACCTCGGTCTTGTTAATGCAGACGCCGTTTTCGCAGTCGTCGCATTTTATCGTAGTGTTAAGGACATCCCTGTTATTGCAATAGAACTCAAGAAGATTTGATGAATCAAGGCACCTGTCCATATTCCCATTTGTTGAACCCTTTGTGAAAGGATCCTTTCCGGAATCAGTCTCGCTGCAGCTCCTGCATTCGCCCTGGTAGCCTATTCCTACATCCTTTGCAAAGCAGTCATTGGCATACGTCTTTCCGTCAACTCCGCAGACCGGGCTGTAGATCTCAGGACAGCCCTCGTCCACTTCCTCTCCTACGCATCCGATCAGAAGGGCCAGCAAGGCCAGAACGATAAACCTCATAAAATAGAATCAATTGCCTTCATTTTAAATATGATTAGGGGTATCAGGATGCTCAGGCAGTCGCCGGATTCCACTTCCTTTTCAACGACAACGTCCTCTACTATGGGACTGTTGTTTGACTCAATAGGGATTATTTCAGGTTCCCTTTCCACCGGCTCCGGTTCAGGGGGATTTATTACCGGCGTCTCATTCCTCCAGCATTTCCCGATATCGAAATGGACCTCTTTGTTCCTGAAGCCGTTTTTTTCAATCACCAGAATGAAAAACCCCCGCATTAGTTTTACATTCCCCGGGAGCTTGTGGAGGACGAGTCCGTCCTTGTCCGATTTGACGGTGGATATCAGTGGCTGCGCGAAATCTATGTACTTAAGGTACGTGGCCGCCCCTTCAACCCTTTTGAATTCCTCGTCCATTATTATCGCGTTTACAGTCGCGGCGGTACAGTCTACGCTCATGGAGTAAAGGAATTCATTATACGACAGGGGGCCGAAATCATTCTGCTCGTAAATGGTAGGTGCAATCATCTTTCCGAAAGCAAAAGGCAGCAAAATAAGGAAAAGCAGCAGCTTCATAAACAGCTCAACTTTGCAAGAAGAGCCTCAAGCTGGATCCTTTCATTAGCTCCCTGGACCAGGCGGAAGTTCGATTCGCCGACAGCTTCGATTAGCGCCACCCTCTTCTTCTCATCCACTTCAAGCTTAGGTATCTCCCTGTAGATCTGGAAAAGTATGTCCTCGCCACTTAAGCCGTACGATATTATCAGCTTGTCCAGGTTCTCCCTGGATTCGAGGAATTTCCCCTTGATCGCAAGATCCACCATGCCGTGTATCTCCTTGGGCATCGCCCGGCTGCTTATCTTGTGGACAAGCTTCTCGTCGATGTTCTTGGAATGCATTGCAGCTCCCTGAAGCAGGTTCAGGGACTTCCTCATGTCTCCTTCCGAAACATAAAATATCGCTTCATATGCGCTATCGCTCACTTTCAGCCCCTCTGCAGAAACCACCTTTTCCAGGGATTTCTTAACCTCTTCCAGTGTCAGCGGCATGAACCTGAAGATCGCGCACCTGCTCTGTATCGGCTCTATTATCCTGGATGAATAGTTTGCTGAAATTATGAATCTTGTCACCTTGGAATTGGCCTCCATGGTCCTTCGCAGCGCCTGCTGCGCATCCGTTGTAAGTGCGTCCCCTTCGTCAAGGAAAATAAGCTTGAATGGAGCATCACCAAGTGAAACGCTGCGCGCAAAATCCTTTATCCTCCCTCTTACTACGTCTATCCCCCTCTCGTCGCTGGCGTTCAGTTCAAGGAAGTTTCCGGCCAGCTCTCCGTACAGCTCCTTTGCAAGCGCCAGGGCGCACGTGGTCTTCCCGACACCGGGCGGACCGGCAAACAGCATGTTCGGCATGTTCTTTTTTTCTACGAATGCCTTCAGGCTTATTACTGTCTCGGTCTGTCCCGAAACTTCATCGAGCTTTTTTGGCCTGTATTTTTCTGTCCATGGTAGAATGTCTTCCATACTTTTTCTTCTGAACCAAGATATTTAAATTTTGTTAGATAGATAAGACAAAGTGATATTATGGATCGTGTAGTCACAGGAATTTCAGGTTTAGATGATATGCTTAACGGCGGGATACCGGCAGGAAGGCACGTTGCCCTCTACGGTGGTCCCGGTTCAGGTAAGACTTCCTTCTGTTTTGAATTCCTCTACAGGGGCGCCCTTATGGGCGAAAACGGGCTTTACATTACTCTCGAAGAAACAACCGAGGACATCCTAGAGAACATGCAGAGCACATTCCCGATGCTCTCACAGACCAACCAGCTCGTCGAAGAAAAGAAGATCGAGATAGTAAAACCGGACAAGCTCGACCTGGAAGACGTCGCGAACCTTCTCGAGGACAGGATAACCAACAACGGGATAAAACGGGCGATTATCGATTCTGCAACCATGATCAGGATGTCATTCGGTTCAGAAATAGAGTACAGGCAGACCCTTTTCGAGTTCCTCTCGCTCCTTCGGAATCTGGATGTGACATCGATCACTACAGTAGAGGCAAGCACCGCAAAGAGGGAAGAGATGAAATTCGATATCGAGCATTTCGTTATGGATGGAATCATCAACCTCTACAACATCGACAGGGAAGACAGGCGTGTGAGGGCACTTGAAATATTCAAGATGAGAGGTACCGACCACTCAAGGGACCTGGTACCCTTCAAGGTGACCCCGCAGGGCTTCAAGGTCTATGTAGGAGAAAAAGTCTTCTAATTGCCTTTACACTGCTCTACGAGCTTCTCAAGGGGGGCTCTGTATTTTTCTTCCTTCTGGTTCTCCAGCGCAGCTTTTCCGTGCTTTATGCAGCCTTCCATATCTCCGCTTTCTGCTGCCTGCATTGCTTTCTGGGCCTCTGAGTTGAATTTTGCCCTCTGGTACATCTGCCTGTATTCCGGATTCAGCTTGCTTGCCGCCTCGAAATAGCCCACTGCAATGTCATGTTCGTCCATCTGCTGATGGCAGATTCCCAGGTTGTAAAGCACGTAGGAGTCCTGCCCGTAACTGTCGATAGCCTTTTCGTATGATCCTGCAGCCTTCATGTAATCCTTCTTGTCAAGGTAATAGTCTCCCATCTCGGCATGGTACATGTAGGATGACTGGTCGTAAGTGAGGTCATGGACAACAGCGTAGCTTCCATATGCGGTCTTTCCAAGTTCCTTGACCTGCAGGTCAATTATCGTCTTCTTCCCGTCAAGTTCAACATAGGGAACCATGTGGAGTTCCTCCTTCCCCTCGAATTTGACTATGAGTGCCCCGCCCGGAACCCCCCAATCCTTGAGGATGGGTATCACGATCCTTGCAAGATCAGTACAGTCTCCTCCCTGATCAAGCGCTTCTTCAGCGGTCCTTGGCGGAAGACCGTCCATCTTTTTCGCCTTCACGCCGTCCTTGGCATACTGGTTCATACCATTGAATAGGGCATTGACATTCTCGGCGAATGTTCCGACGTTGTACTTTTCAGAAAGCCTTGCAAGCCTTTCGCTCATATCGATGGTCTCTATCCCGCCGAGTTCGATCTCTCCGACTGCCTCATCCGCAGCCTTCTCTTTCGGCGTTTCAGCCTCCTGGACTTCTGCGCCCTTTGGGATCGGGCTTGCAGGCGGAATGCCCGGATATTCGCTGCATGCTGCAAGCAAAGCTGCCCCCAAAAATGCCTTCGCGGGCATTTTTCTGGTAATTTTAGTAAGATTCCTGAATTTCATGGTGTAATTAGTGATAGAAAATGTTTTTATATCCTTTTCCTCAAGAATAAAAAGACTTTTGCTCTCATAGTTAAGTCTAATTCGAGGTAGCGTAAATGTACGATCACAAGGAAGTAGAAAAAGAAGTGCTTGAATACTGGGATAAAAAAGAGATATACAAGAAGGTCAAAGACAGGAACTCTGGAAATGACAGCTTTTATTTCTGCGACGGCCCGCCTTATGCCACAGGCCAGATTCACCCAGGAACCGGCTGGAACAAGACACTCAAGGATTCGGTCTGCAGGTACCAGCGGATTATAGGAAAGGATGTCCGGGCACAGCCAGGATACGACACACACGGACTCCCGATAGAAGTCAAGGTCGAGAAGGAACTCAAGTTCAGGAACAAGGCAGACATCGAGAAATACGGTATAGAAAAGTTCATACAGAAATGCAAGGAATTCGCAACCAAATACATCGAAATCATGGGAAACCAGTTCAAGTCGCTTGGAATCTGGATGGATTATGAAAATCCGTATATAACATACAAGGACGAATACATCAATTCGTCGTGGAGGACAATCGCACAGGCAAGCGAGAAGGGCCTCCTCACAGAGGGCGTGTATGTGCTTCCCTATTGCTACCGCTGCGAGACCACCCTTGCCAACTACGAACTTGAATATGACGACGAGACCGATCCGAGTATCTATGTCAAATTCCCTGTCAACGACAAGGAATTCCTCATCATCTGGACAACGACACCGTGGACGCTTGTTGCCAACATGGGCGTAATGGTCCATCCGACTTATTCATATGTCAAGGCCAAGGTGGACGATGAGATATGGTACATAGCCAAAGACAGGCTTGACCATCTCATGGAGATAACTGAAAAGAGCGCTACAATAATCGAGGAGCTTCCCGGAAGGAAGCTCAAGGACATTGAGTACAGCCACCCGTTCCAGGATAAAATTGCAAAGGAAGCAAAGAGGATCGTGGTGCTTTCCGACGAATACGTGACTCTCGAGGACGGATCCGGACTTGTACACATGGCTCCCGGCCACGGACCGGAGGATTTCATAATCGGAAAAAGGTTCGGCATCGAGCCATACTGTCCTGTGGACGGGAACGGCTGCTACACGGAGGGGGCATTCAAGGACAAGAACGTCCGTGCTGCAAATCCACTTATAATAGACCTCCTGAAGGAGAAGGGGCTTCTGCTTTATGAGGCGAGGATAAAACACAGGTATCCCCATTGCTGGAGATGCAAGACCCCCCTCATCTACATTACAACGAACCAATGGTTCATTTCAGTATCGAAACTTAAGGACCAGATGCACAACGAGATCGACAGGACAGAATGGCATCCTGATTTCGCGAAGGAGAGGTTCAAGCTGTTTGTAACAAATGCCCCTGACTGGTGCATATCAAGGCAGAGGTACTGGGGTATTCCCCTTCCGATCTGGAAATGCGTCTGCGGGAACATAAAAGTAATATCATCAAGGGACGAGCTGCCGGAGGTTAAGGAACTCCACAGGCCATATGTCGATGATATCCTCCTTGAATGCAGCTGCGGCTCAAAGATGAAGAGAATCCCCGATGTTCTTGATGTCTGGTTCGATTCTGGGAATGCCATCTGGGCGCCCCTTAGCGATGAAGATTCAAAGAAATACGGCGAGCGTGCAGACCTGATTCTCGAAGGACAGGACCAGATAAGAGGATGGTTCTATTCGCTTCTGGGTTCGGGCATTGTAAGGAACGGAACATGCCCTTACAAGAGGCTTCTGATGCATGGATTCTTCGTCGACGAGAAAGGGGAGAAGATGAGCAAGTCCGTGGGGAACTTCATTCCGATTGAGGACATCCTGGAAAAATACGGCGCCGACAGCTTCAGGCTCTGGAGCATCTCGAATGCAGTCTGGGAAGAGCTCAAATTCAGCTGGGACGAGATGAAAAAGGCATCATCCGATCTCAACATAATATTCAACATGGTGACCTTCTTAGAAAGGTTCCATCCGCAAGGGAAAGTGGAAAATGCAGAACTGACGCTTCTTGACAAATGGATGCTGAGCAGGCTGAATTCCACGATAAAAGTGTTCCGGGAATCATTCGAGAATTACGAACTGAACAGGGCTGCAAAGGCGCTCAGATATTTTATTACCGAAGATGTGAGCAGGTTCTACATGAAGCTTGCAAAGGAGAGGATCTCGGCAAAGCAGAATGCCGGAGGAGCACTCTTTGTCATCTACACAGTAATGCTCTCGTCCCTGAAAATGCTTAGCTGCATCGCTCCAATGATATCAGAACACCTGTATCTCCGCTTCTTCAAGAAGTTCGAGAAGGAGGATTCGATCAGCCTGATAAAGCTGGAGACCATGGACCAGAACGTGATAAACGTGCTTTATGAGAAGCAGGTGGAAACAGTGAAGGACATTGTTTCAACAGCAATGCTTGCAAGGCAGGATGCAGGGATAAAGGTAAGATGGCCGATCAAGACCCTTTACATAGAATCCAAGTCTCACGAGATCCAGGATGCTGTCACAGCATTCTCCGAGACCATCACTGCGTTGGTGAATTCCAAGGAAGTGAAAGTGGTCGAAGAGAAGCCGCACGGAGAGATGGCATCGACCGAGTTCGAGAAGGGAACCGTGCATATCGACAAGCATATCGGGGAAGACCTTTACGAGGAAGGGATGGCGAACGAGATAAAGAGGAGGATCCAGATGCTAAGAAAGGATGCCTCCCTTGTGGAATCGGACAACATAGCAGTGACGATCTCAACGGAAAAGGAGACAGAATCGATAATAAAAAGGCATGAAAAGGATATCATGGCCGAGACCAATTCGAAGTCCCTGGAATTCGGAGAATCCGATTCCATGAAGGAATACAAGATCGACGGAAGGATCGTGAAGATCGAAATCAAAAAGAATTAATAGTTAATATGGGTTGATCATGCATGAAAGGCCAAGCAGCAGTCGAATATTTGATGACCTACGGATGGGCGATCCTTGCTCTCGTAATAGTCGTTGGAGTGATCATGACCACAGGAATACTCTCGCCTACATATCTCATTTCAGAAGAGTGCAATTTCGGGAACAACCTGCCATGCAAGGTTGCAATGTACAACGAGGGCGGAACAAAGCTTGGCGTAACCGTGTTCAACGCATTCCCCTACAGGATAAGAATTACCGAAATCAACATCCGGACGACTGACGGCTATGAATTGACGGGCCTTCCTAGCAATGCACAACTGGAGAGCGGCTCGAACACGACGTTCACTGCAGATGTCCCGATTGACGTTCCAGAAGGCGACATCAAGAGGTTTGTCGGCAATTTCTCCTACGTTTCATGCGCATCTGAAATCGGGGAGGATTGCGGGACAACTGAACATGTAGTTGCAGGGCGGATTACTTCAAGGGTTATTCCCCAGTGATATTTCCCCCTCGACATTTTCCACTTCTTTTATCTTGCTGATTTCTTTCAGTTCCTCAATCAGTTCATCATCCAGTTTTTGGGGGGTCGATATTGTTAGCCTTTCAAGTTCGGCATTCTGCGCCATCTTGTTGTTGGACTTGTGCTGCCTGATCAAAGACACGATCTCATTCATTACCTTCACTTTTTCGACATCTTCAGGATACAGTTCTCCCCCCTCAGGCCATCCCTGCAGGTGCACAGGCTTATCTGAATAAATTGCATTTATCTCCTCTGCCATATGCGGAGCAATCGGTGCAATTATCCTTATCGTGTCATGGAGCACCTTGTTCAAAGTATAGAGTGCAGCGTTTTTTGATGGCATGTTGTTGTATACCCTGTGCTTCACGTATTCCAGGTAATAGTCGCAGAATTCTCCCCAGAAGAATGACTGGATCCTTGTAATCGCCTTGTGGTATTCGTATTTTTCCATCGATTCGGTAACATCCCTGATCGTTTCGTTCAGCCTTCCAATTATCCATCGATCGACCATTGTCAGTTCTGTCTTCTCGGCATTACCCATTCCCTGGACGAATTTTGCAGCGTTCCAGATTTTCGTCAAAAAGCTCTTCGAGTATTTTATGTCCTCGTATGAGAACGGCCTGTCCTTTGCCATAGCACCGCTCATTGCAGCCCACTGGCGCACAGCATCGACGGGGTATTCCCGTAGTATCTCCTTTGGAGTAATGACATTGCCGATTGATTTGCTCATCTTCTTTCCGTCGGGAGCAAGCACATTCCCGTTAAGGAGTATGGTATCAAAAGGAGGAATCCCCGTAAGCGCAACGCCGCTCCTGAATATCGTGTAGAAAGCCCATGTCCGCACGATCTCCACGCCCTGCGGCCTCAATGATGCAGGATAGAACCTCTTCATTTTTTCTTCATCGGGCCAGCCTGCTATTATCAATGGAGAAATCGATGAATCGACCCAGCAGTCGCATGTCGAAATCTCAGGCTTCATCATTTTCCCGCACTCGCATTTTTTCTCCTTCGCCTTCTCAGGATAGAATGGGAGTTCGTCTGCAGCAGCAGTCTTTCCGCACTCGCAAAGATAGAACGGAAGCGGAGTACCGAATACCCTCTGCCTGGAAATTACCCAGTCCCATTCTGCACCCTCCACCCAGTCAATAAGATATGATATCCCGAATTCAGGGACCCATTTGATCTTTTGCGCCATCTCCTTGATTTTAGATCCTGTCTTCCTGATGTCGGCAAACCACTGGAGCGACGGAAGCAATTCAACAGGCTTCTTCGACCTGTCATGTACTTTTACTGTCTGCGTCAAAGGCTTTGATGAAACCACCTTGTCCCCAAGTAGCTCGATCATCTTCTTTTTTGCTTCCTCCACCTTGAGCCCGTCAAGCTCCCCGGAATTGATCATCCTGCCATTGTAGTCAATGACCTGCTTCAGCGGAAGCTCGTGCCTGTGCATCCAGACGACGTCCATCTTGTCACCGAATGTACAGACCATGACAAGCCCGGATCCGAATTCCTTGTCAACTTCCCTGTCAGCTATTATTGGAACAGTATGCCCGAGCGGAGTGGTTGCTTTCTTCATGTTAAGATGCTTGTACCGTTCGTCCTCAGGCGAATAAAGTATCGCTCCGCATGCATGGAGCATCTCGGGCCTTGTAGTTGCAATTATCAGGTCTTCTCCTTCAGGCCCCTTGAATTTTATGTCCCAGATCGTTCCCTGCTTCTGGACGTCTTCCAGCTCGGCCTTAGCAACTGCTGAACCCAGTTCAGGTGACCAGTATACAGGATACTTGTCCATGTATACCAGCTTGTCATTGTACATTTTGATGAGGGACATCTGGACTTTTTTGTGGTATTCCGGATCCATTGTCCTGTATTCGAATCTCCAGTCAGGGGAGAATCCCATCTCCTGCATCTGCTCCTTCATCCTTGCTATCATCTCATGGGTCCATTCGATGCATTTTTCCCTGAACTGCTCCCTTGGCAGTCTCCCGAATTTCTTCTCGACCCTCACTTCCGTAGGAAACCCCTGCGTGTCCCATCCCTGCGGATAATAGACATTGTAGCCCCTCATCCTCTTGTATCTTGCAGCAAAGTCGAAGAAGGAATATGAGAGTACGTGGCCCATGTGGAGCTCGCCGCTCGTAAAAGGCGGAGGGGTGTCTATGGAGTAGATCTCCTTATCCGAATTGTCGTCGAAGTTATACGTGCCGTTTTCCGCCCAGTAATTCTGCCATTTCTCCTCTATGGATTTATCATAACGTTTAGAAAGCATAGGGACAAAATTAGGGAAAAGTGATTAAAAATCAATCCAAATTCCATTCCTTTCTCACAGTGTCTATAGCGTCTTTACCAAAACCCTCATTTTCTAATGATCTAAGGACCTCTTCCTTCTCCTCCCTGCTATCAGCTTTTTCACCTATTGCTCGGAGCGTTTTCAGGCTTTCATCTAAAACGAATAATATTCTGGGAACATCCTTTACGATTTCCGGGTCGAATTGCTGTTCCTTTTTTGGCCTCAAAAAGGTCCTCTCCACATACACCTTTGGCTTTTTCATCTTTACTATCAGTACCTCCTGTCCTTCCTGATCCAGCCCTTCCGGTATTATGATTATCGCCCCGGATTTATCGACCATCCAGACCCTGCCATGCTTGAAATCAGGCGTTTCAAAAGCCTCTGAATACTGAGCTGCCAAAACAGCAACTTTATTACCATCATAGACAATTTTTCCATACCCAGGTATCTCATAAGTAGCCGGAACTTCCTGCAATTGCGTTCCTTTAACAAACTCCGCCAATGAACTTGTAGTGGATATGCTCATTGATTTTCCAATTTTTTCTTCCAGAGCTTCGATTCTTTCAGGTATCAGAACAATGCCAGCTTCCCGCCTTTCCGATACTGCATCGAACGTGATTCCTATTCCTAATTGGCCCCATTCCCCCTTCCCGATACCATCTTCAGGGATAAAATATGACGTCATGATATTGGAGAATCTATTCATTCTGTTGTTCCTGTCCAAATATTCTGTCTGGGCAATTTTGAATCCTGTCGGTTTCTTGCCGCTTAACTCCACCAACAATTCATCAAATTCAGGAAACCTGGCTGCGCCTTCACTGTTTACCAGGGCAATTACCGCTTGAGTTTCTTCTCCTGCCACGGCCCCCATAACGACTGATTTCCATGTTATCATCAAATCGTCTTCCTCGAATCGTCTGAATGCATTTTTGAACTCTCCAAAGTACATCCTTCCTTCATCCAGATCAAGAAGGGAAGGGTTCCTGAATTCCGGAACATTGCTGATTATATTTATCTCATATTTGCCAAACTGTCTTTTTGATGCGCTGAACAGTCCGTTTTCAGAGGAATAATCATATTTTGAAAGTTCCTCTACAGCAGGTTTTTTCACCCATTGCCGAGGAGCTGAAGGCTCATACGGTGCAGGGCCGGTTGCACATCCTGCAAGACATGCGGCGATAAGAAGTTTTTTCATGAGATATAATTAGCTAAAAAAGTTTTAAAAAGATATAAAATGTGTTATATAGTTGGACCGACTGGTCTCATTCTCAAACCATTAGTGTCTGGTGGCGGGCCTACCATTCTTCTGGATGCGTAGTATTGCTCTAATGCATCATCAATTCTTGCTTCTGTAGTGGGCTGGTCGCTGTTTGCATATCTGTCAACAATCTCCCTTCCATGTTGTGCCCTCATCTCCTGGTATTCCTGTGTCTCCTGTAGTGAATCATCTACTCTTGGTTGGGGTTTTGACCAGTTTATCTGTGAATCTAGATCCTGTGCCTGCCTCCTGATGCTTTCTCTCAGCGCTTCATGGAATTTGGATCTTGCGACCTGTTCGTTCGGGTTGAAATCTCCCTTGAACCTTGATCTCTGGGCTTCGTTTTCATCTTCGCCCAGCTTCCATTGGCTTTCCAATGTCATAATGGCTGCAGCGGAGAATCCGATGCCTGCTGCCATTCTAAGCATGTCTTCCCTCTGTTGATCAGAAGCATCTCTTCCCATTATTTCAAGAAACCCCTTGTCAAGTTCCTCCGAAACTGCTGACTGTTCCTCTTCCGGAGTTATTCTGACGATCTCCTCCCTAGTCTCTTTTCCACCTTCTATTGCTCTTCTTTGGGCCTCAGTATCCCCCCTCAAAACTGCATCATTTCCCTGAGCTGCATATCCTTGGTTAGCTACTCTTAAGGCCTGCTCGTATTCTTGCCTTGCATTGACTTCCGGATCAAGTGTCCTAGCACCTTCGGAGAATGCCTGCTCATCTCGATTTACTACAGCTGTTGACATCTCTCCCAGTGTTGCATTGTGTCTGTTTACCTCTTGCTGTGCTATGTCTCTTTCATTAATTGGTACATTCTGCGGAATTTCTGGTGGTGGGAACCTCTGTTGAAGATGTTGAGTAACGGTCTCATTTACCCTCATTTGGTCAAGTTGTGAAGTCTCAGAAGTAGCTATTTCCCCATCTTCCATGCCCATTGGTCGTGTTCCTGACATATTAAGAAATTAGATAAAAAGATATAAAAAATGGAATTATCTGCTTGCAACCACTATCTTGTGGTCCGGGTCTTTCATGACATATTCTTTTGCAAACACTTTTTCACCCATTTGTGTTGCGCCGTATATGAGGTATTCACCCTCTCCTCTATGAGTTATAGGATTTCCCTCTTCATTCACAGGAAGAACATATGCATTGATGAATTCGTGGCTTTTTCCACCTTCCTCGTAAGACCCCTTTTCGATCAATATTTTTACCTTTGTTATGTCCTTTCCTGTGTCCTCCTTTACAATCCTTACAAAGTTTTCTATGCTAGTCTCTCCAACTTTACCAGTTTCATAAAGTCTAAACGAAAAGGCCTTCATGCTCTCTCCCAAACCTACAGTGAAACTTACTTTTTCTGGAACGGTTCTAGCGTTTAAGTAGACATCCTTTCCATCTTTTTTGACTGTGTTTTCTGTTTTCGGATAGTGCTCGCTCTTCTCCTCGACTTTCTCGAGAGATTCGCTCAGTTCCACAACCCTCAATTCGTGTCCTGCGACATTCCTCGTTTCCGGACCCTGTGAATTAGCGATGCTTGGACCTAGAATGTTTGATGCCGTATAAAATGCAAGTCCTGCTACCAGTCCCCGTCCTGCAACTTTTAAGAAACTTCTCCTATTAACTTCCGGTGTTTCCGGTTTTGTGATATTCCTCATAATTAACCCCTCCCCTCACATATTATATGAGAAGCAAAATGTTTAAAAAGAGAAGCAAAAATCATAAAAAACCATAATATATTACTTTTATCAATTTTTACATAAATTTCCCACTATCTTGGATGATTTCTACCTCTTAATCTTTATTTTTTGGGAATTTTACATAAATTGCTGTTATCCTCTATCACTAACGTTGATCGAATCCAAACACTCCTGCACATACCCTGAAAGACCAAAGCATCTTTCCTTAAGAAGTTCCGGGTCGACTTTCTCAGCCACGTTCCTCATACAAATCCATTTCTTGCTGTTTTTGTTGTCCATCATGTGGCATATGTCGTATGCACGCAATGGATTGTCTAGTGTTTTTTGGGCAATCTCGAAGAAACATAAATCATCATCTACAAGAGCCCTGCAGGATTCCATTTTCTCATAATAGCACCCGGAACCCGTGCAATCCCGGAATACTCCGGCTAGGATCAATAGATCCAGATCTTCGGAGATACACGGAACATTATCAAATGACTCTCCAACATATGTCAAATTGTCAAATAGGAAGATTTTGGTGTCGTTTCGGGTAATAACTATCCCCGCCTTATCTTCACATGCAATATTATACGCCTTTTCAGCACCATCATTTTTTAGCAATCCTGATGCATTTCCCCCTCTGATCTCTATGTAGAGTGATTTTTCTTGCCATGCTTTGCCATAAAGATATGAATCCACTAATGTTAATGAGAAATTGTTCTTTTCCCAGGTTATGTTATCACATATATGCCCTGACTTTTCAAAGCTGTCAAACTCATTGCACGACGGCTGACCCGGTGCCCTGAATTCTTCTGTCAGCCAATCATTGGCTTTTTCAAAATTATGATTATCCGATACACATCCAGCAAGCATTATGATCGCAATGAGCAAGTATCTCATTTAAACTCAAACCTCCCTATGCTATCTTCATGACCATCTATTAATAATTTTTCATATGTGAAGATCCCATATCCCTCTACTCCTAATCCTTTGACTACAATTACTTCATGGGAAATGTCCTCCTGGATGCTTCTATTATCTATGTTCCAGCCCCTCAAAATCGGAATTATCGGCTTGCCGACATTTTCAGAAGCCAATAGAGCGATATTTGCTCGTAGTTCAGAATCCTCAACCAATTCTGCAATCTCTTTTTGATCTATCCCGGTCGATATTGTATGAAACCAGCTGTAACTCATAGGCATAATTACGTCTACTAATCTCGGAACGCCCTGTTGGCCCACCTTGTTTCTCATGCCAGGATTAGCCATCACATCTGCTGAAACTATCAAACCTCTTGAATTTGCTTTAACTTTTTTAACGAAATTTTCTATCGCTTCCGGGTTTGGAGAATACCCCTCTTCTTCAGAATATCTTATGTAATCCAAATTCAACCCATCTACCTCGTAATTATCGATTATAAGTCTAATCTCGGCCATCTTTTTTTCAATAACTAATTGATTTTCAGGATCTAAAAACTCACTATGTCTCGTTCCATCATTTTTTTGCAAAGCTATTGATTCTCCAACGGTGCTGATCAAATATGGATCATAAAAAACAGGTACCCACGCATGAATGTTCATGTCATTGCATTCTTTAATGATGTTTTCAATTGCAGGCTTTGGATTAGGGGTTCCTACTATCCCACAATTGGCTGCAGGATGGTCGACTTTCATACCTATGAATATGTCTGAAATACAGTTTTCCCTTAAATCCTGGCATACAGATTCAACAGATTTTTTTCCAAGTACTACCTCAAACGATTTATCAGAATAGAAATCTCCATTACAGGGTCTTATGAATACTGCTCTGTGATAGTCCTGTCTACATTTTGATTCCGAGATCTTTTGACAAGAGATTTTTGCACTGTGGTCTTTCATTATTGCTTTGCATACATCTCTGGTTGCTAGGGCAGTCCGATGTTCTGAAAATTCGATTTTATTACCATAATACTCTCCTCTGGCGGTTACGTTCCAAAAACAGCTTCCTTTATCCTCTCCATTCCTATAAAACGTGACTTGCATGTCTCCGGAATATGAGAATGAATCTCCATCGAATTCCATATCTTTTACGTAAGTCTCAAATCCCTGGTCCTTAACTCTTGACTTGATATTAAAACGTTTCAACCCTCTTCGTTGGATCTCCACCTTTCTGGGTGCAATTTTTTCAGAGTCCACAGTACCTTTACAGATATATGTTCCATCCATCTCTTTGACATCTGGAAATTTCAGTTTTGGTCCTTCAATTAGCGGTTCGATCAATCTGAATGCACCATAAACCAGTGCAGCACTTCCACCAAGTGCCAAAGCCATTCTCAATTTGTTCATATCATCCCCCATTCGATATGTGCAGGGATGCTTTATATTCCTGCTATTTGATCAATTTTTCATCAAGAGGATTCCCGAACAGATCTCTGCGGACCCTGAGGCAATCCTGAAGAATGATTGTATGTCTGATTACGGCATCCGGATGGACTCCCTGAAGATCCATCCCAATCGTGCTTACAAATATCCTCTCAAGCCTTTCCCTCGTAAGGGAATCCAGCTTTATCCGGCCTGTTGCTATGTCTCCTACAAAATCGAAATCGCTCTTTTCAACAAGGAAAGTGGTGCCGGATCTGCGCAATTCCTCCAGCTCCCTGTCAAGCTCGAATGTCCTCTTTCTGGTGGCATTTGCCCTCTGGCATTTAAGCGAGCTTGGCATCCTTACCTTCATGGAATAAGGCTGATCATCCGTTGCGTCGGGAAATTCTCTGATATGGCGTTTTCTGGATGTCATGGTTTAATTCTGATGATGCAAAGTATTTTTATTATTTTACATAAAATATAACAATTATATATTGTTATTGATGTAAATAAGTGATTTATATCCTTAAAGCCTTATTCTCATAAAATCTTTAGCGGGAGTTGTCTTTATTCCAGTCTCCTCTTCGATCTGCTTTGCATAGTTGTTTGGCCCGCCCCGTTGCATCTTCATGCCAAGATGAGTCAATATCGCCTGGCCCGGTTTTGCATCCTTGAGCACGCTTATTACTCCCGGAACTGTCAGGTGGCCGTCGTATGCATCCTTTTCCGGCTTCATGCAGTTCACTATAAGAAGGTCGCATCCTGAAAACTCCCTGCCAAGCCCGTCGAAATATTCTGTATCGGAAATGTATCCTACCGTCTTTTCTCCGTATAATTTGAAACCGAAGATGCTCTCTTCACCATGGACGAGCTTGAGGAATTCGAATTTCAGCGATCCTTGCTTGGTCGTGAATTCCATTTTCTCCCCCCATTTCGCCTCATGCAGGGTCTCTACAAGTCCGAGATGGAATTCCCCAATCCCCTCCTTCAGGGTGTTGGAACTCGCAATGAGTATCCCTCCCTTCTTGAGAGCATAGTTCGTCATCGCCTCTATCATGACCCTTGCATCGGTAACATGGTCGGTATGGTTATGGGTTACGACGATGCATTCGGTTTTGAGGGGATCCTCCCTCGCCTTGTGGCAGTTGAGTAGCGCTCCGGGTCCCGGATCCACATGGATATTTCCGGATGATGTATTTATCCTGAATCCTCCTGTTGCGCGAATCTGCTTTACAAGGTTGATCCTGCCGCCTCCGGTTCCCAAAAAGACGATTTCCATTAAGGGAGATACTCTGCATATTTTTTTATAGCAATTCCCTCCATACAATACTATTTATAATAACTTTTTCGGAAATGATTAACCTGATGAAGATTATTATGGGAAAGCCAGAGCCGGGAAGGAGATCCCTCATATGCAGGGGGGACGAGGCTAAGGTGACCAGGCTCTCTTCCGGCAGAATGGAAGGCCTTGTCGAGAGGATCTCGCACGTGAATCTTGCCGATTTCTCAATCTATGATGTGAAGCGATTTACCCTGAAAAGCCAATGGGGGAATATCGATGACGGCATCTTCAACTCGATCGAACCAGGGCACCACGTAATGAAGTTCCTTGCCCATGGGTATGCAAGGGTATTGTTTCCGGAAAACTTCCCAAGGTTCCATGAATTCAGGGCCCACTGTACCCATCCAAGGTTCGTTTACTCAAGCTATTCTGATTATGTTCCGGACAGTACAGGCACAATCGAAAGGAAAACCCGTGACCGCAAAAAATTCTACGAGCATGCTGATGGATACCCGATCAAGATCCGGGCAATCCAATTTGAGCGTATTGTGACTCCTGGATTAGCTGATGCGATCGAGAAAATATCAAGGGCAGGAATAATAATCGACCATCCGGAGGCAAATTATCATGTACATGACGGAAAAATAGTCTTTTTTGATATTGATGGCATCAGCATGAATCCAAGACAAACTGAGAACCACGAAGCCCTCTCCATACTCGGTGCCATGTGCGCTTTCTGGGTAATGTTCAAGACAAACTACAGGACGGACGAGTTCGATTGTGTGATGGCTTTCCTTTCTCACAGTGCGCAGCAGATGCCCGTCATCTTAGGGGACCTGAAACAGCTTAGGTTCATGCTTGATGAAACAAGAAGGATCGGAGGCCCTATCCGGTTATTGGATCTGCCAGAAGCCCCTGTAACTGCTGATAATATCGAACCTCTTTTCGAAGCTAACCGGCACATGCTGCTCCAGAAACTGGAATACCGGGTTTAATCAATTTTGCAGAACTTGCAGACATCCGCCGAACACGGCTCCCCGCAGGAAACACAATGGTTGATAGCGGCGTTTTTCGAATACTTGGCGACCAGAGCATCCTCCATTTCCAGGAAAGAATTCAGTACCTTGTATTTCGTTCCGGGGTATTTCTCTTCCATCGTATTGAGCATTGAGCGGACATTGGCACGCAGTGCAAACCTTGCATATGGGCAGTCGTCACGGTCAAGTTCTATACCCTTCAGCATGCAGTATATCGCAATCTCTTTTTCAGGAGTCCGGATGAAAGGCCTGATTCTTTGGACGAACCTGCTGCTTGTCACAAGGGGCGTATTGAATCTTGCGAGGCGGGATGGTTCGTTTCGCATGATGTTCATCATCACTGTCTGCGCCACATCATCAAGGTTGTGTCCGAGCGCCAGTTTTTCTGCATCCACCTCTCGTGCAGCCTTGTTCAGCAGATACCTCCTGATCACGCCGCAATGGCTGCAGGGGATGTCATCTTTTTTCTCAGACATAATCTCATCGAGCGTCTTCCCCTTCTCTTTCTTGAAGGAAAAAACTTTGTGTTCGATCCCCAGCTTTTTGCATTCTCTTTTCGCAGTCTCTAGTGTCCTGTTCCTGTAGCCATCAATTCCTTCATCAATGGTAATTGCCACAAGTTCAAGAGGGAGGCTCATGTTTTTCAGTGAATGAAGCAGGGCGCAGCTGTCCTTTCCGCCCGACAATCCGACAGCAATCCGTTCCCCTTTTTTCAGCAATGAGAACTCCCGTATTGTTTTCCTGAACCGCTTGTCGAACATGTCAAGGAAATGCTTCTCACAGTAGTGCTTGTTCGAATAAGGGACATAAACTACGGATTCATTCCTGCAACAGTCAGCCACCGAAAACTACCTTTATTATTTCTACCTTGTCCTTTTCTCCCACGATCCTGGTTTCAGGCGCAAGCTTCCCGTTCACCTTTATCACTACTTCTTCCCTGCTGATCTTCCTGTTTTTCAGAAGGTCTGTGACCGGGCCTTCAAAGTCCACCTGTTCCATACGGTTGTCGAAAACGAGTTCCATCTGTCATATTGTCATGCGTAATCATAATAAAATCTACCTGTGATTTAGCAACATGGAGATCAAATCGATTTGGGCACGTGAGATTCTGGATTCCAGGGGAAACCCGACCGTTGAAGTTGATGTCTACTGCGAGAACTCTTTCGGGTCCGCAGCAGCACCGAGCGGAGCATCCACAGGGATCCATGAGGCAGTTGAATTGAGGGATGGGGGAGTAAGATACCATGGAAAGGGCGTCCTGAAGGCAGTAAACAACGTCAATACAAAAATCGCCAAGGCGCTTATCGGTATGGACGTTACAGACCAGAAAGCAATCGACAGGAAACTGATCTCTTTAGACGGAACAAAGGACAAGAGCGGACTTGGCGCGAATGCTATTGTTGCAACTTCCATGGCATGCCTTAGGGCAGGTGCAGGTGCAAATTCGAAGATGCTCTCAGACCATCTTGGCGGATCCAAGATACCCCATGCAATGTTCAATATCATCAACGGAGGAAAGCATGCAGGAAACTCGCTATCGATCCAGGAATTCATGATAATACCCGAAGCACCAACTTTCTCGGAGAGGCTCAGGAAGGCAAGCGAAATCTACCATTCGCTCGGCGAGAAGCTGGTTAAGAAATACGGCCGCTCGGCAAAGAATGTAGGTGACGAGGGAGGATATGCTCCTCCGATCGGGAACACATATGAGGCATTCGATGCCATCGCCTCTGCAGTAGAGGAGGTAGGATACCATGACAGCTGCGGTTTCGCCATAGATGCTGCAGCATCATCATTCTTCAAGAACGGCGCTTACAGTATCGACGGGAAAAACCTGAACGAAAGTGATCTTGTTGATTATTATGTCGATCTCATCGGAAGCTATCCCATCGTATCGATCGAGGATCCGTTCCACGAGGAATCCTTTCAGGCATTCGCAGCGCTCAACAAGGAACTGAACGATGTCCAGATCGTTGGAGACGACCTGGTGGTGACAAATACCATGAGGATCAAGCAGGCGATAGACAATGATTCCATGAGCGCCCTCCTGATGAAGATCAACCAGATCGGGACTGTCTCTGAGGCAATGGATGCAATCAGGCTCTGCCGCGAGAACGGGTTGAACATCATAGTTAGCCACAGGAGCGGCGAGACTGAGGATTCATTCATAGCCGATTTTTCCGTTGGCATCAATGCAGCCCAGATAAAGACCGGGGCCCCTGCAAGAGGGGAAAGGACCAGCAAGTATAACCAGCTTTTAAGGCTGGAAGAGAGACTCCAGTTGCAATGACAGAAACATTCGATGCGCAGATTGTATCAAACCAGGCAGGAACCTTAGAATCCCTGCACCCCAAACTGAAATTTGAACGCATCGGCCTCACTCTTGGATCAGGTTTCGGAAATTTGCAACTGCATTCTATCGATTCCCCGATGTTTTTCGTCTCTCCGCAGGCCGGATACGAATTCCTTTCGGACAGGCTTAATCTTTTTGCGAACGGCCGCGTCACGATAATTCCAAAGACGGATGATTCAGTACCAATGCAGTTCGTTTCATATGAAGGCGGCGGGACCTATGATCTTCACTTCAACAATTTCCTGATGCGGGCTGGAGTCTCATTCTCCGATTTCTCTCCTGCAATGCAGATGGGCTTTCCGGAAACAGACTTTGGAGTATCCATTCTAAAAGGGGATTTCACAGTCTTCGCCCAGGCAACCACTGACCTGGATAATCCGATCGGATACAGGCAGATGATCAGAGATTACAGGCCAGTCTTCCACATGGCAAAAGCAGGGATGAGTGTCGAATTCGAGCAAGGGTCAATGAGTTTTGAACTGACCGGCTCAAGATCAACAGCCGGTGCGACGGTTTCAGCATCCTACAATTCAAAAGTTCCAATCGAGGTGTATTCTACATACAGGAGGAATTTCTCGAACATCCCACTCCTTGGGTCTCCCAACGAACTCATGATCGGGCTACAGCTGAAGCATCCGAAAGGAGAGCTCAGGATACAGAAGTCGACAGGACGACTCCATACCCAGGCATCGAAACGCCTGGAACTTTTTGATGCGCCTTTCATGCAGACGATAATTGACAATCCTACTCTTGATGATCTCGTGGCGAGCATGGAAGGAGCAGGCAATCAGGACCTGATAGTGTTCGCGTCGAACCTTGCACAGAATGTCAGGTCTATCCAAACGCAATTCTCAAGCCTTGAAACTCCGTCTGTATTTAGAAAAATCCCAGGGGAATCAAACGACGCGGACGAATCCTACAGGGCAATGCATGATTATTACCTTCAAGGCAAAAGGATTCCTCCGGGAATTTGTGCCAATGCAACCAATCTCACAGCAGAATTCCTGAGGCGGGTCGGTTTCAGGACTTTCACTGCATCGATCAACCTCCCAGGGCCTTCCGGCCATTCCATCACCCTCGCATTCGACGATGACAAGGGCTATATCGTAGACTGGAATAAAGTTTTCAGCATGAAGACAAACAATGTGATGGACCTTCTTGCAGCCTACGAACGTGACACGGGAACCATAATCCAAAGGGTGGGCCTCTACGGCAAGGACGGGAAGATCAGGACGTTCGAGCGCACGCCCTCCGGAGAACTGCTGGAAGCCGCGGCAAAAGGCAGCACAAACGACGACCCGCTGAGGGATTCTCTAACCAGGAAACCCCTGAGACGCTGACTTTAAAAATATACCTCTAAATAACTGATATACAATGGCTGAGAGAAAACCAAACCCTACAGATGCAAAGACGTATTATCAGATGGGGAATGACTATTACGAGAAGGGAGACTACGACCGGGGAATCGAAAATTACAACATGGCGATTCTCCTCAATCCAGTGTTTTCCGAGGCATATTTCAACAGGGCACTTTCCTATTACCAGCTCAAGAATTTCGACAAGTCCATTGCAGACTACACAAAATCAATGGAACTCGATCCCCAGAACCCGATCATATTCAACAACAGGGGAGACGCATTCTACAGGAAGCAGGACTTCCAGAACGCAGTGAAGGACTATGACCGGGCAATCACGCTAAATCCTAATTATCTGAAGGCTTTCTACAACCGGGGTCTATCATATGCCTCGATGGAAGAATACGAAAAGGCGGTCGAGGATTTTTCGAAAGTGATCAAGCTCAAGCCTGATTTTGCAGAGGCATATCATCTTCGGGGACTCGCTAATGAATATGCAGGATCGATCAGCTCTGCAGTGGCAGACTATGAGAAGGCGCTTGAACTGAATCCTGACCTGACTGAGGCAAAAACTCATCTTGAAGGTGCAAAGGCCAAGAAGGACCAGGACGGAAAGGGCGGAGAAGGAGGATCAGCAGACATCAAGATGCTCTCCAAGCCAAGCATGACATTCGAAGACGTAGCCGGAATGAAAAAGATGAAGGAAGAGATTCGCGAGGCTGTCGTCTATCCGATGAGGAACCCTGACCTTGCAAGGAAGTACGGGAAGCTTGGAGGAGGAGGTATCCTCATGTACGGGCCTCCAGGTTGCGGAAAGACATACATCGTCAAGGCCGCAGCAGGAGAGTGCGGAGCAGGATTCCTGAACGCGAAGCTTTCAGACCTTCTCGATATGTATGTCGGTAACACAGAAAAGAACATTCACAAAGTATTTGAGATGGCGAGGAAGAATTCACCAGTCATACTCTTCTTCGATGAAGTTGATGCTATCGGTGGAAGGAGAGACGGGGGAGAGGGCCAACAGTACATGAAGATGGCCGTCAACCAGATGCTTTACGAGATGGACGGTGTCGAGGCCAACAATTCAAACGTTCTTATCATCGCAGCGACCAACGCTCCGTGGGATGTTGATCCTGCCCTCAGGCGATCCGGCCGTTTCAGCAAGACAATTTACATTCCTGAACCTGATTATTCCTCGCGAGTAGCCATAATGAAGATGCATTCGAAGAAAAGGCCATTGGCCCCATTCATTCCATTCTGGGCACTTGGCATTGCTACAATGGGCTATGCATCGGCCGACCACAAGGCGATAGTGGACGGCGCAGCGACTATACCGTGGAGGGAGGCTTTCAAGGCAATAGAGAAGAAGGCCGACAATCTCATGACCTCGCAGGGAATGGAGAGGGATGCCGCTGTCGAGGTTGCAAAGAAGCAGGTAAAGCAGAGGTCCCTTACACTCGGAGATTTCGTAAAGGCGATTGCAGAGAAGCGATCTTCGCTTCCGCCCTGGTATGAGCAGGCAAAAAAGCAGATCGGAAAGCAGGAGGAAGTGACGATCATAGACGGCAAGGAGCACAAGAAGGTTACTGAATCCAAGATGGGGCCTGGTGAAAAGGAGGCATTCAAGGACCTCCTCGGAACAATCAATTCAAGAAACCAGTCATTCAACAAGCTTCTCTACAAGATCTTCAAGACAATAATAGTCACTATCCTCAAGGTCGTCGTCTTCATCACAGAAGGCGGAAGGATCGTATGATCATTAAAGGCGGAAAAGCCTTTATCGACAATGCATTTTTGGACCGTGATATTCGAATCCTGGATGGTAAAATTGCAGAGGTGGGAGATAATCTTTCCGGAGATGAAATGATCGATGCAAAAGGCATGCTGGTCACACCAGGCCTAATCGATCCGCATGTGCACCTGAGAGAGCCGGGTGCTACCAGCAAGGAGGATTTCTACACAGGTTCACGTGCTGCTGTTGCAGGAGGGTTCACCACAGTAATCGACATGCCGAACAATCCAATGCCGACAGTCACAAAAGAGCGGCTGGATGAGAAAAAGGAGCTTTCAAAGAAGGCCATATGCAATGTGCTATTCCATTTCGGCGCTACGGCGACAAACTATTCCGATGTCAGGGCTGCTGATCCCGATTCCCTGAAAATATATCTCGGGAAGACGACCGGCAACATGCTGATTGACGAATCATTTGCAAAAAGGCATTTCGAGGAATTTCCCAGGGACAGGCCCATTGTTCTCCATGCATGCTCAGACCTGGAAGACGAGGAAAAGAATCTCGAGGAAACCTACAGGATACAGGAGCAGGTCTACAGGGCTGCAAATGGGAGGAGGCTCCATATCGCACATGCGTCAACGAAAAAGGAGATCACGATGGCAAAGCAGCACCCTAACATCACAGTCGAGGTTGCGCCCCATCACCTCCTGCTTTCAACAAGGGACTTCGAGAGGCTTGGAAGAATGAAGAACGTGTTCCCGACGCTCAAATCGCCCCAGAAACAGCTGATGCTCCAGTCTGCCATGGAACTTGCAGACTGCATAGCAACAGACCATGCACCCCACACTGTCGAAGACAAGGAGGCAGGAGCGGCCGGGTTCCCGGGGCTTGAGACCTCCCTTGCCGCAATGCTGGATCTGTGCAATCGGGGCATTGCCGACCGCCACTGGGTGATATCCAGGATGACATCCAAAGTGGCAGAAATATTCAACCTGAAAGGAAAAGGCCGCCTGAAAGAAGGCTATGATGCAGACATAACAATCATTGACCCGAATAAGGAATGGAAAGTGGACGGCGGATTATTCGAGACGAAATGCAAATGGTCCCCGTTCGAGGGTTTCAGATTCAAGGGAAAAGCAAAAACAGTAATAAAAGAAGGAAAAATAATATTCGATAATTTCTCATTCTAGGCCTTCTGGATCCTTATCTGGGCCCTGTTGTCGACGAATTCTGAAGAGATTTTTATTCTCATCCATCCGCCTGCATGGCTCGAATCGGCCAGGACACCGTCGTTTACAACCGGATACCTGATAATGTGCACGACAGGGGTACTCGGTCCCTGCGGGGTATCAAGGGTGAGCGAAAGCTCTGCACCGTTGCCTATGTTCTCAGTACGTAGCTCGACGATGTTCGGCGGTATGAATACATCCGTGGTTACAGAAGTATCTGTTCCTAGCGATCCAACGGAATTCGCAAGCGATGCTATCCTTGAGACTGACAATTCAGCCTGGTATGCTCCAATCTGCTGGTTTGCCTCGTTCGCCTTGAAATATACAAGCGTAATGAGCGGGATAAAAATCAACAGCACTAATGCGACGATAATAAGAAGTTCAGTACTTACTTGGCCTTTCATAATAATCAACTGTGGTTAAATATGATAAAAAGGCTTTAAAAAGTCTCCTTGTAGTATTTTGAGGAGACCTTCTGGTCCTTCTTCCTTCTAAGCATTGTATCCAGCTCGTCTGCAAGTTCGTCTACAGTCTCCTTCATGGTCATCCTTTCACCCCTCAGTGAAATGTGCCCGTTGTCCGTGTCGAAGTAGATGTTCACGGTTACGGTTGATTTTCCCTCCTTGGTGTGGACGCTGACGTTTCTGATGTTGAAGGAATCCTTGAACTTGTCAATCACGCCGCCGATCTTCTCATTGATATGGCTGAACTCTCCCCTATTTTCCTCGTTGAGTCCGGAGATGTTGATCGCCAGCCTGTCCTCTTCCAGGTCCTGGATCTTCTTGAAAATGTCCAGCGCAGAGAGAATCCCTACTGATTTTCCGTTAGCAACTACTATGACAGAGGATACCTCCTTTTCGATCATCTTCCTTGCCGCACCGCTTATCGTTTCGCTTTCCGTAACTACTGTGATGTCCGGTCTAAGGAAATCCTTTATCAGGAACTGGTCGATGTTCTTGTTCTCTGAATATACATCCTTCCGTCCTGCAGAGAAATTGGGCCTCGAAGTCCAGGAGCTTACATCAAAGCTTGATACCACCCCGATCGGGGAACCAGACTTTGTAACCACCATTCTTCGCGCGTTCTTTTCCTTGAGGAGCCTCTTGAGCGTTGCGATATCGTCATCTTCTGATATCTCGAATACCGGAGAGTTCATCAGGATGTCGACTCCTCCCTTGGGCATCTTCTTCTCGCTGTCAATCTCCTTGAGCGCCTCAACTCTCGTTGTAATGCCGATGGGCATCTCCTGGTGGTCGATTACCGGCAGGGCCTTGAAATGTCCAAGAAGGTATGCGCTGATCTGTTCCATAATCGTTGCTGTTTCAACCATGGTGGGCGGATTGACCATTGCATTCTCGCATTTGGTCTTGCTTGCATCGCTCATCCCGAAGCTTATGCTCCGGTGGTCTATAATGCCATGATATCGACCTTCCTTTGTGACTATGACTGCGGGAGTTTCGTTTAGTTTGGTAATTGCTTTTGACAGAGGTTCAGAACTTTCCAGTATTGCTGCTTGTTTAATTTCCATATAGATCACAGAAAGTACTATAAATAAGAATAATTATATATCCGTTATGGCGAACACCCTCACGTCCTTTGCTCACTTCGAGAGCATGGTATCTAAACCTACCTGGAAGGATATACTTCTGGACCTGGTATCGTCAAACAGGGTGGATCCGTGGAACATCGACCTCATCGACCTTTCCGATGCCTTCATCTCAAAGGTCAGGGAGATGGAATCAATGGATTTCAACATCCAGGCCAACGTAATACTCGCCGCATCCATTCTCCTGAAGTACAAGAGCGACTATCTCAAATACCTGAATTACCAGTCCGACCTGACCGAATTCCCGGCAGACGAGGATATCGAGCCGCTAGAAGATATCCCCCAGCTCACGCTTTCATCAAGGATCCCTCCTAGGAGGCAGATAACCGCCGAGGAACTGATAAGCGAGATGGAAAAGATAATAAAATATGAGTCCATCGAGAGGGTCAAGATTCCGAGAGGAGCAATAGTCGACACCGTCGACCTCGAGCTCAATGAGCATGACGTCGAGAAGGACATGGTCGACGTTCTTGAAAAGATAAGGAGCAACAGCGACGAATCCGGATGGTCGCTCTTTTCCCAGATAACAAAAGAGCTCAACATAAGGGAAAAGGTCTACACGCTTCTCTGCATATTATACCTGGTACAGACAGGATCAATAGACATAAGGCAGGATACTATCTTCGGGGAAATATTAATATTAAAAAAAGATTAGGAGATGACTGTTCCATCTCTTTTAGGTTTCGGCTTTGACTTCACTATCTTGACATTGTTCGGTGTGAGGATTATCGTCTCATGCGTCAAGAGTGCGATGTCTCCATTGATCTTGCCTGTATAAACCTTCAGCTTCGAAATTATGTTCTTCAGTCTGTTTGGCTGCTTTGACAATGGTTTCACGTTAACGATAATGATGTTCTTCTCATCCAATTCCTTTAATGCAAGGTCTCCGTCACCCTCGTTTCTAAGATCGATCCTCTTTACGTAGAAATCAGCCGGGGGGCTTACTACATCCCCTTCGGATTGCATCAAATCTTCTAAATCTGGAACGTCATCTGCTTCTTCATTACTTCCGCCAAAGATCTTATCAAAAAGTCCCATTAAATCACCATTAATATTCTCTTAACCTAATGCAGTTAGCCTTTATAATTATTATGATGCCCGGTTTGGGCCTCCACTCCTGTTTTTAAATATTTTCGTGGTTATTCTGCTGCAAATTTTAAGGTGAAATAATGATAGATGCAGTTACACTAGCATTGGCTGCAGGTGTTCTCACCTTGCTTTATGCCTTGTTCCTCGCCTGGAGGGTGATAAGCTCGCCAGACGGGACTAAAGAGATGAAAGAGATCTCAAAGGCAATACAGGAGGGTGCAAATGCCTTCCTGATGAGGCAATACAAGACACTTGCTCCAATAGTCTTGGTTTTATTGGCTGTAATCAACTTCGGGGTTGATACGTTTACTGCTGTTGCGTTTTTGGCAGGTGTCATCTCATCGGCGTTGGCTGGTTACATTGGTATGCAGGTTTCAGTAAGGGCGAATGTCCGAGTAGCTGAGGCAGCAAAGAAGGGCCTCAAGCCCGCGCTGGGAATAGCGTTCAACGGCGGAGCGGTTACAGGAATGGCGCTTGCAGGCCTTGGCCTCATCGGGGTCGGATCCCTCTATATGTATTTCGGGGAGCTTGCACCGCTCATAGGCTACGGCTTCGGTGCATCCCTGATATCGCTCTTTGCAAGGGTCGGCGGAGGAATCTACACAAAGGCAGCAGATGTCGGTGCTGACCTCGTCGGAAAGATCGAGGCAGGAATTCCTGAGGATGACCCTAGGAATCCGGCAGTTATTGCTGACAACGTCGGTGACAACGTCGGAGACTGCGCCGGTATGGCTGCAGACGTCTTCGAGTCTTTCGTCGTCACGGTAATCGCTGCGATGCTTATCGGCCTTACCTTCGCGACAACAGACCTGATGATCCAGATCCCCCTTGCAATAGCCGGAATCGGAGTGGTTGCAAGCATCATAGGTTCTTTGTTCGTCGGAATAGGGGAACAGAAGAAAATCATGTCTTATTTCTATACGGGAATACTGGTTGCGGCATTGGTGATGCTCGGAGGATCTTACCTCTATCTGAACGACCTGGCAGACCTTCCAATCCCTGCAATGTCGCTCTTTGTCACGATAATCATGGGAGTCGTGGTTACATTGCTTCTCTTCATGATAACAGAATACTACACTGCAACGGATCACAAGCCCGTGAAGGATGTTGCAAACGCATCGACGACAGGTGCAGCAACCAACATCATACAGGGCCTTGCCCTCGGTATGGAAGCAACCGCCCTTCCAGTCATAGTGATCCTCTTCGCGATCGTGATATCATTCAAGGTCGCGGGGCTCTATGGAATCGGGCTCGCAGCAGCGGCAATGCTTTCCCTTTCGGGAATAATAATTGCAGTTGATGCATACGGACCGATCACGGACAATGCAGGTGGAATTGCAGAGATGTCTAAACTTCCCTCAAAAGTAAGGAAGGTAACAGATGCTTTGGATGCCGTCGGAAACACGACGAAGGCAACGACGAAAGGCTTTGCTATAGGCGGTGCGGCACTTGGGGCTCTTGCGCTCTTTGTGGCATTCGCAGAGGAAGCGCACCTTGAAGCGGTAAACCTTCTTGATCCCCCGGTCGTAATCGGTCTGTTCATCGGAGGCCTTCTTCCATTCGTCTTTTCCTCACTGCTGATGCTGGCCGTTGGCCGCGCGGCATTCGAGATTGTAGAAGAAGTGCGAAGACAGTTCAAGGAGATAAAGGGCCTGATGGAAGGCAAAGCCAGGGCAGACTATGCCAAATGCGTTGATATTTCAACCGCAACAGCACTTAGGGAGCTTGCTCTTCCAGGTGCTATGGCTGTGATAGTCCCCCTTGTTGTCGGAATCGTATTCGGTGCACAGGCGCTTGCAGGGCTCCTTGCAGGAGTAATCGCAGGCGGACTTATGCTCGCCCTGACGATGACAACAGCAGGCGCTACATGGGATAATGCCAAGAAGCTGATCGAGGAAGGACAGTTCGGTGGCAAAGGTTCAGATGCCCACAAGGCTGCAGTGGTAGGCGATACTGTCGGAGATCCCCTCAAGGATACGGCAGGACCTGCACTCAATGCCTTGATAAAAGTAGTAAACACTGTCTCTCTGGTCTTTGCCGGATTGATTATCGCCCAGTCACTGGGCGTCATCTAATTTTTTCTTTCTATTTCTTATTATCTGCTCTCCAGAGATACCGCCTTCCTGTGCTATCAGCTCTCTGGTCCCTTCATCTAGTTTTGCAATATCAAGGGCACTATCACCATAGAAGCTGACGACATTGAGCTCAGGATCGCATTTTTCCCTGAAATGGGGCTGGAGGTCCTTTGACAGCATTCTTTTGAGCACTCCGTCCTTTCCAAAATAGACTGCAGCATAGGTGGCGTCCATGAATACCGATTCCCCCACAGCATTTCTTGCATTCTCGTCAAGTCCCTGCTCCAGCAGGAACTGGAATGCCTCCACGTGCCCTCTTTTTGCAGCAACTCCAAGAAGCGACCTGCCATGGGCGTCCTTGCTCTCTATGCTCGCTCCCTCTCCAAGGAGCCTTTTGATGGCATTGACATCACCGTTCTTGGTCGCCCTGATGATCCCTGATGTTAGCGGGTCAACCTTCTCTCTCTTGTATCTTATGTCTGCAGGCTTATACCTCATTCTGGGAAGTGTATCCATAATTATTACCATTAATGTTATTTTTAATGATATGAAATGTTTTTATATATTGGTTATATAGCTAACTGATCTTATTTCTATCCATGCCACAATCGCCAGACACTCCTTGGGATCCGGAAGATGTCGCGGTCCCGTCAAAGGACATTCAAGAGCCCTCAGCATCAGCAGTGTTCCTCCTTGATTTCCTCAAGGGAAAAAACATCAGGACAGGAAGGCTTGCAGACCTTGGCAGCGGATCCGGGCGCAACTCCCTTTTCTTCGCAAGGAACGATTTCGAGGTCCATGCAATTGACCGGAGCGATGACGCCCTCAGGAACCTGGAAGGCCACAACGTTTTTCCCCATTGCATGGACGTGTCGGATTTCCTCCTTTTCGAGGATGGTTTTTTCGATGTAGCAATAGACATCGGCACCTATGAAGAAATAGATCCGGAAAAAAGGGAGAATTACAGGCTTGAAATCAAGAGGGTGCTAAAGAAAGAAGGCTATCTCCTTATCCAGAGCAATGCAGATGACATCCGCGATGAGTTTCCTGAATTCTCGATAATACTGAAAGGAAGCGGATTCTACATCCTTATTTCCTCTCCCCGTACTGCTTGAGGAACTTGTCGTATTCCCGGACAAGGCTCTCAGTGATCGACGGCTTCCTGGTCTTTATCACTTCCACGATCATATCGTTGGATATCTTCTCTTCATTGCCCTTGATCTTCTTTTTCAGAGCCTTCATCTTGACTGACTGGCAGATCGATGCTATGTCTGCGCCGCTGAATCCCGGGGTCTTTGCTGCAAGGACGTCCAGATTGACATCATCAGCGAACCTTCCAAGGTGTATCCTGAAGATTTCCTTCCTTCCATGCACGTCCGGAGGCGGTATGTAGAATATCTTGTCGAATCTTCCAGGCCTCATTATTGCCGGATCCATCATGTTCGGCCTGTTGGTTGCCGCAATGACAACGACCCCCTTCGAACCAGTAACGCCGTCCATTTCGGTAAGGAACTGCCCTATGATCTCATTCGAACCCATTCCCCGGGCAGGCGCAAACGTTTCAATTTCATCAACGAATATAAGTGCAGGTGTATTCTCCCTTGCGCGGTTGAATGTCTCCTTGATTATCGTCACTGCCTGGCCGTATCCTTTTTTCATCACATCCGCGGCGCTCAGGTTCTGGAAGGAGGCATCCAGTTCTGATGCAGCTGCCTTTACAATAAGCGTCTTACCTGTACCAGGAGGGCCGAAAAGCAGGATTCCCTTGCTTGGTTTCACTCCGTACTGTTCCATTTCCTTTTCATGGAGAAGAGGAAGCTGTATTGATTCAAGAAGTGCATCCTTAACATCGTCAAGACCTGCAACCTCCTCCCAGCTGACCTCCTTCTTCTTGGTGAGCTTGACCTCGGACCCGGTCCTTCTCTCGTAATCAAGCCTGAATTTCTCATAGGTTTCAAGCTGGCTGATTCCTGTACTTGGCTTCACATTGTTGATGATCCTCATTATGTAATCCATGGATATCGGGACTATCTTGCCGCTGGTGCTTGCCTCCTTTGCAGCAAGCCTCTTTGCCTCGACAACCACGTTATTTATGTCGGCTCCTGAGAACCTGTTCGTCTTCTTTACGAGCTTCTCAAAGTCCAGATCCTGTATCGGCAGCCCCTTCAGGTGCACTTCGAAGATCTTCCTCCTTGCGGTCTCGTTTGGAAGGTTCATGTAGATTATCTTGTCAAGCCTTCCAGGTCTAAGCAACGCTGGATCTATCTCATTGGGTAGGTTGGTCGCACCGACTACCATCACAGTGCCCTTCGCCTTGTTCGCGCCGTCGATCTGCTGGAGCAGCTCGGACAATACCCTCGGGCCTACTGTGTCATGGGCGCTGTCCGACCTTCTTTTTGCCAGGGAGTCGATCTCATCGAAAAACAGCACGGTAGGAGAGTTCTTCCTCGCATTGTCGAATATCTCCGCAACGTTCTTTTCCGATTCGCCATACCATTGCGAAAGTATCTGCGAACATTTCACTTCGATGAAGTTGTATTTCAGCTCCTTTGCAAGTGCGCGCATTAGCATTGTCTTACCGGTACCAGGAGGGCCGAACAGGAGTATTCCCGCAGGAGGCTTTATACCGTAGGTGTATGCGATCTCCTTTCGTTCAAGCGGAAGCATGATCGCATCCCGAAGTTCCCTTTTAACATCCTCATAACCGCCTACATCGTCCATCGACTTCTCGCCCTTTCCAAGCGACATGTCGGACATTCCGAACTTGCCGTATGATTTCATCCTGTCCGATCTCTGGATCTGCGATTCCCTGCTGATGTTCCATCCTACATGTTCCATTATCACAAGGACAATTATCGAGAAGATTATTCCTCCCATGAACTCATATCTCATCAGGGTGCCATAGATCAGCCCGATCGCATAATTTCCCACTATTACGATGAGCAGCGCCAGGGCCGAGATGCTCTGCGCCCTTTTCTTGAGCATGCCCGGAAGGTAACCAAGCAGGTAGAGGGCAATTCCCCATGAGATAAGCTGCAGGATCAGCGAGTCGCCTGTTGCAAGCGTCATCGCATTGCTGAAGAACCAGCCGAATGATGTCCATATCGTTGAAAGATTGTTCGGGCTCAGGAACGTCCCTAGGGATTTTACGATCTCAGGGACAACGCCCATTATCGCAACAGGGCTTTTTTCGATCTGCAATGCAGCTGCCCCTGGTTTGTAGAGATCCAGGTCCAGCGGCAGATATGCGCTGTTGTCTGTGAGCCAAACTGATGAAAGGAGCAGTATTGCAAATACGGACGGCAGTGACACAAGGATGCTCTTCTTTGATCCGAAATGCAGTGCTGATAGTGCCATCCCGAGGATGGTTACCCAGCCAATGAATGGAAGTCCGGAGAGCGCAAACGGGGCAAGGATAAGGATGACCAGTACGGATATTATCCTCCAGTTGCTGAATGCCTCGAACATGATCAGCGAGAGCAGGACCAGGTATATCCATCCGAAGACAGCAGACTGGTAAATCACTGCAAAAAGCGCAAGGAAGAATCCGACTATGAGGCCGACGGGGGGCAACCTGTATGCGATTACAGCTGCAATAAGAGCAATCACAGGCACCACATATATCGGGTAGAATGGGAATGTTGAAACAAGGAACAGTGTTGCAAGGAAGACAAGAACCGAGCTCCAGAATTTTTCGTTTTTTTGGACGGTATCAAGCATGGAGGCGACTTTGACCTCTGTCATCGATCTTTGCATGGGGTACAAATCGGAGATTTTCTTTAAATAGTTAGCTGATCCGGATATCCGGTTCAACCTTCCTCCAGTCGCTGTTCATGTACTCCCAGAGCGTCCTGGTCGTAGAATCATATACGAGATTGTTCTTTGATGCGACTTCCTTGGGCCTGTCGATCTCGATAAGGATGAACCTCCTTGTCCATTCAATTTCGTCCCTGAACGGGTTCCTCTCAAGGACATAGATCCTGTTCCTTTCTGCCTTGGTCTTCTCGCACCATTCCTTTATTTTATCGATTTCTTCCTTCCTGACCATGGATATATTTAGAAGAAAAAATTAAAGGGCTTTTTTGTAACGGTTCAGGTCACATAAGATAGCAAGAACCTCATTTCCGCGGAAATAAATCGTCTCTGGATTTATATCCCTAAAAAAGGGATCAACCATGAGCATATGCGACGGAACCGTGAATACCGGATGGAGGCATTTGATAGATTCATTGAACTTAAAAAAGAAGGGAGTCCAAGGAAAACTATTGTTGATAAGATAAATTCAGAATTTGGTATCCCCGCAGGGACTTTATATACCTGGTATAACCTATCTCATTGTCCTTATGGAAGAAAAGGCAAAATAATTATCTGCAAAGAATTGCTTTATGTTTTAGGCGCACTTCTTGGAGACGGTTGTTTGTATAAATGGAAAAAGACAAATAATTATGTAATCCTTACAGGTGAATACGAATTTGCTTCTAAGTTTTCAAAAATGCTTCACTGTTGCACTGGGACTATTGCAAAACCCTATCTCATAAGGCGCAAGAATGTCTGGATCGTCAAAATCAATAATTATGAACTTTTCGAGCTTTTCAGGGTTGCTCGTAGCGATCATAATCTCATTAATGGACTTATTGGTAAATTTGATACTCTTTCATCTCTGTATCTCGTGGAAGGTTTCTTTGATGCTGAAGGATGTGTCAAAATAATTAATGACGAATGCAGAAAAACTCCTAAGATCTGCTTGGATATTACTAATACAAATAAGCGCCATTTGGAAATAATAAAGGGTATCCTGTTAAATGCTCTCAAAATAAAATCATATTACTCGATACAGAAATCCAATCCGATTACTAACAGAAAAACCTCTTACCATCTTAGGATTTATAAAAAAAATTCTGTAAGATTGTTCTTTGATTATATTACCACGATAAAACTAAAATCAAAAAAGGAAAAATATTTAGTCGACTGGTTAAATCTATAAGCTTTCTTTGTATAGTTCTCCGACCTTCTGCCAGTCTATGACGTTCCACCAATCACTTATGTAACCTGCCCGGTTCGAGGTGTGTTTCAAATAGTAACTATGTTCCCAAAGGTCAATTGCCAGAATTGGCTTCATTCCCAAACTCAATGGACTGTCCTGGTTAGGAAGATTCATTATCTTAAGATCTCCAGCTGAAGTGACGAGCCATGTCCAACCTGAACCAAAGAGTGACATGGCGTTTTTCGAGAATTTTTCCTTGAAACTGTCAAACGTGTCAAATTCCTTTTTTATGGCATCTGCAAGTTCCCCTTGGGCTTCCCCACCTCCACCATTTCTCATTGTATTCCAATACAAATTATGATTTGAGGTACCCCCCCCAGTGTTCTTGACAGCGTTTCTAATGTCTTCAGGCACCGCATTTAAGTCCTTCAATAATTCATCCACTGTTTTTTCAAACAATTCCGGGTGCTTCTCAACTGCTGCGTTAAGCTTGTTCACATATCCCTGGTGGTGCTTGTCGTGGTGTATCTCCATAGTCTTTGCGTCAATGTAAGGTTCCAGAGCATCATATCCATAGGGCAATTTTTCTAATTCATAAGTCATTTTTTTCACCTATTCTTTTAGGCCTACCTAACTTTTATTAAACTATTCCCTATCGCTTCACAATCTGGATTATGTCGCCATCGGCAACAACGTGGTTCAGTCCAACCCTCTGGGCCGGGTGTTTCACGGACTTTCCCCAGATCATTGCATACCGGAAGTTTTTGCGCAGGTCACGGTGCAGCCTTTCGCAGACTCCTCCAACCGTAATGCCCTTCTTTACGACCATCGCCTCTTCCAGGTCCGCCTTTTCGCCGCGCCTTTTCGTGAAGACATTGATAAGTTCAAGCCTGTCGTATATCGCATCGCGCAGTTCTGATATGCTCTTGTCGTCATTGTGCGATATCTTGATGTAACCCCCAGGAAGCTTCCCTTTGGCAAGATCGCACTTTGTCATGACATAAAGTGCAGGGGTATACACCCTGTTTCCCTCCAGCACATCGATGAATTCATCAACCGTAATATCATCATGGAGGACCACGTTGGCATTGAAGATCCTGTATTCGCTCATGGCCGCCTTCACCTCGTTCTCGCTGATCTTTTTGAGCGGAACGGTGCTTGAAATAATCAATCCTCCCTTCGCATTCTTCGAGATCGAAACTCTCGGACTTACCGCGTTGATCCTGATGCCGAAGCCGTAAAGCTCTGTTTCAATCACTTTCCGCGCCTTCTCATTGGCCGCCTCGACCATAATGAGTATTAGATCCGCAGTCCTTGCGACCCCGATAATTTCCCTGCCCCTTCCCTTGCCGTCCTTTGCTCCTTCAATTATGCCCGGAAGATCGAGGATCTGGATCTTTGCATCCTTGTATCTCATCACTCCGGGAATGCATTTCAAGGTGGTAAATGCGTATGAAGCGATTTCTGATTTCGCCCCAGTAAGCTTGTTCAAGAGGGTACTTTTTCCTACCGATGGAAGCCCGATCAGAACTACTGATGCATCCCCGCTTTTCCTTACATCGAAGCCGCCGGCCCCTTTGGTGCCGGATGGGGTCACAAGCTCCCTTCTGAGTTTGGCAAGCTTTGCCTTAAGAATTCCAAGATGGTACTCGGTTGCCTTGTTGACCTGGGTCCGGTCCATCTCTTCCTCTATCTCTTTTATTTTTTCCTGGATTCCCATTTGCAACTAATATTAAAGAAAAGTAATTTATACCCCGAAGCCTATCGCTCTTGAATGCACTTTAGTCCTGAACTGGTCCAGCAGTTTATCATTGCATCGTTGCCTCAGTTCTGCCAAGTCGTATTTTCCGATATCTTTCATGGGATCATCAGACAGCACATCAAGGATCTCGAAAAGCTTCCTGGCGTCGCTGGTGGTTGCGACCAGAGTCCCTGCAAGCTCCACGGCGCTCCTATAAGACCTATTTGCCCCTTCGGATGGAAGCATGCATTCTTTTTCTTCAGGTTCCGCCCATGCCCCTGCAGGGACTTTGACCGTTTTGTTCTGCCTTTGCCTCGCGTTCAGTATGAGCATCCTCAGGTCGGATATCGAACTGTATGATTCTGCCACGGGTTCCCCCAAGGAAACCCTGGCTGTTGGCGCTTTTAGTAATCTTCTCATAAATTCCATTCTGGACAATGATATATTTATAGCTTTTATGGACAAAATTGTACATCATGTATCCTATCCTGGAAAGTGCCTTTGTCCGCTACCCGATGCGCAAAAATGTAGCCGATCTCTTTCTCCGACGTGGCTTACGGGTGGAAAAATCAGGGGGGATTTTCTGCGGTGAAATCGAAATTTCCCCGGTCAAAATCGCCCGTGCATTGGATGTTGACCGGAGGGTGGTAATTGAAACCGCGCAGATGATTTCAGAAATTCCAGATCTGTACAACATCTTCAGCGAACTCCAGCCGACATCATTCATAAAAAACGTGGCAGGACACCTTGGTTTCGAGGTTTTGGAAATCGAAGCGGAGCCCCATGCTGTCGGAATAATCAGCAGCGTCACTAAGATAATTTCCGATTCGAACATCGTAATCCGCCAGCTTGTAAGCGACGACCCGGACATATACCCGAATCCGAAACTGACAATAATTCTTGAAAAAAGGCTTCCGGGTACGGCCCTTGCAAAATTAAGGGAACTCGAAATAAAAAAAATCTCAATCGGATAACTTCTTGAGGCCTTTCCACCAGCAGCTGGAATCGAGTTCCTTCATTTCCCCGAGTATCTTTTTGGCACTCTCCGTATGGATCTTCTTCTCTATGTTTTCAATCCAGCTCCAGCAGCCCCTATGCCCCATCTCGAAATACTCCTTTGCCTGGAAAGCGCATTCAAGTGCATCGGCATCATGCTTTATCTTTTCCTCGTCTTCATCCAGTTCCAGGATCCTGAGGACCGATTCCCTGATCCCGTCCGGAAGAGGGCCTGCCTGATCCTCCTCTATCTTCTTCCCGATCCCCTTCACATCAATATACCGCTGGGCGATCTTATGGAGATCCTGCATCCTTGTTTCATGCATGTCATGGAAAACAAGCGCAGTGCAGATTTTTTTTGCAGATTCATCGGATTTCCCTTCCATCTTCGCAAGAAGGAATCCAATGACAGCCGCCCTGTAGCAGTGATCTGCAACTGATTCAGTATCAGTAACCTTTTCGGCCCACCAGC
Source organism: Candidatus Micrarchaeia archaeon (assembly GCA_050303335.1). Classification (GTDB taxonomy): domain Archaea; phylum Micrarchaeota; class Micrarchaeia; order Anstonellales; family Bilamarchaeaceae; genus Bilamarchaeum. The sequence goes on along the minus strand of JBNLBN010000003.1, from coordinate 645 downwards.
CTGATCTTGCGACTCTTTTCAGCATTCCAGCCTCAAAAATATACCTTGTGATTTCCATAAAAAAGATTGGACGGAAAACTTATTCAACTTATTCTGAAACTCCAAACCAGCAAAAGAGGCAAACCGAATAGCATCAAGCAAATTGAGGATTTGTAGTAATTCTCTTGATTGTCATGAGCATTGTTGTCATAGATTTTGTTTTCCTTAGGGTAAACAGCGCCATAGTATTGGAAGCTGAAGTGTGACAGCCCTATTCCCTTTACATTATCAAATACCTCATTGGAGGAAACAGTGTTGTTGTTTGATTCCCCCACAATCAAGATCCCAAAATTTTCTGCGGTTAAGGTGCTGCATCTATCTCCCTTGAGCCTATTTGAATAAACGGTATTTTCCGTTATCAGATTTTTATCTGAATCGAAAAGGCTGACCCCCACACAATTTTCACTTACGTCATTGCCATGGATGGTATTTTCATCAGAATCACTTAGTTCTATTCCCATTCCATTGATCGAAATTTGGTTCGAGAGTATTTCATTCATGTTTGAAAGAACCAGGTGGATCGCTGTCCCATCGTTGTCTGTAATCCTATTGTCATGCAGAAAATTCTCGTGGCTTTCTGATAAGAAGATTGCTTCCCTCCCAGGT
>JBNLBN010000002.1:71870-86896 GCA_050303335.1 Candidatus Micrarchaeia archaeon | reverse complement strand
GCAGATAATGCTGCAAGCAATACATCTGCAGGGCATTTTGGATTTCGGCAATTTGTCTTTATTGCGCTTGCAGCAACAAGAGAGTATTTTTCTGATAGCGTTGTTTCGGCAAAAGCCTTGATATCCCTCTGGGGACTGAATTTTGAAAGACGGTATAATGCGACCATGGATTTTTCATCTTTATCCATAGTCCCGGCCAAAAAGGAGATTGCATTGATAAGGTCCTTTCGGTTTTCCTCGCTTCGAAGATTTTTATGTATCACCGCTATTGACTGCTCCCTGAGAGGTTCATCACTTTGTGAATATGAACTGAAGAACCCGCTTCGGATTGGTAATGTGGTATGTGCACGATGAGGGGCCTTGCCTTGGGGAGAAGCTGGCATCGTTGTCTTCATTTCTCGTACTGTTGTTTTATTCATTTTTGAAGTCATGTAAATCAACTGTCTGTAACTCTGTATGATTTATGTGATATAAGATTTAAAAAAGTGTTGATTATTTTTTCCTCTGTTTCTTCTTCGCCGTCTTTTTTACGACTTTTTTTGCGGCTTTTCTGACCACTTTTTTAGCCTTTTTCACCACTTTGTTTACTGTCTTTTTCGCCTTCTTGACAGTTTTTCCGGCCTTTTTCTTGACAGCCTTCCGGGCTTTAGTAACCTTCTTCTTGACTGCCTTTTTTACCTTGGTGACTTTCTTCTTGACGGCCTTCTTTATGAGCTTCTTGGCTTTCTTGAGCGGCTTTTTTGCAGCCTTTGGTTTTGCATTTGGCTTTTTTGAGCCTTCGGTCTTGATCTTAGCGGCAGGTTTCTTTACTGTTTTCGGCTTCATTGCAGCCTTTGGCCTGGGCGCCGCCTTGGGTTTCGGAGTCTCCTCCTTGACTATCGCAATTCTTGTCTCGATTATCTTCTTGTGGAACCTATCATCGAGCTTTTTCACTTCATCCTCGTAATTGTCTGTTCCAACGCTCTTGGTATTTTGACTTCCGCATCTAGAACACAAAAATTGTTCATTAAGGTAATCTATCGGTCTTGGAAGTTTTCCACAGCCGGAGCATATTTCTATTGTGTCTTCCATGCAAATCCTACAACAATGATATATAAAAATATTGTCCTACTGCCAATTAGCTGTGTGTATGTATAAATCAAAAAAATAATTAGAATTTCTTAAATTATCTTACATTCAAGAAATCTTTCTTCAGAAGGTCCACATTATCGACACCAACAGAATCATGAAGCAGGTTTCCTTCAGCTGTCGTGTATGTTCCAACGTAGCCGTTCCCGTCGAAAATCTGGGACTGGAAGACAGGAGCTTTCTTCGCTCTTCCGTACATACGAATAACTTCATCGAACCTGTTTGGTCCAGCTCTGTATTCGCTTCCGTAATCTATTAAACTAGTGAAGTTATCCGCCAAAGGTATTGCCACCATGTGTGGACCGTTTGGTGTGTTGACAGAGACCGTTAAAGACCGTATTCCATTTGATCTGTAGAATTCCGATACCATATGGTGGATCCCTCCGCACATTGTAATTCCATTTGCAAGTTCCCTCGGAAGAGGAGTGCTTGGCGGATTATTCTCATAGAAATCCACCATTGCCTGGGTATATGAGAAAATCATGTCGGTGTTTGCATTTGAGACTCTTTGTGCTTCTGAACTCAGGATGTTGCCCTGGCTAAGATCCTCATATGCTTGGTTGGCATATGCTGCCTGCAGCATAAATGCTGACATAAAACGTCCTGTTCGCACTATTTCCTCTTGCGAATCGCCATGATAACTTGAACTGAATTCTTCAAATGAACTGGAATTAACCATCCTTTCCTTTGCCGTATTGACAGTTTCCCTCCAGGCTTCTGAGCCTTCCCTGCCGAATCCATATGGTCCTGGATCCGCTCTTGTCGGGAAGTCGGTATCGATTCTGGTAATCCCTCCTGAGGTGAGACGTTCATATCTGAAAGTGTTCGTGGAGTTGACGTATTTGCCGCCGACAGTGATGCTGATTCCTGCAAAGACGCCCGGGTCCCATCTTCCGCCAATCCGTGTAGACCAGTGCGTTGCAGCTAATCCACCGTAGATATCTCCTGTTACAGTCTGCGAGAAATTTATTTGCCTCGTTAGCCTTCCACCTACCCGCTGGTAGAGCCTGTCGATATCAAGGAATATTCTTGATGCGTACTGGTCCTCATAGAACCTCACCTGGAATCCTGTCTCGATCCCCTGGAATCTGGGGCTGTAATGTGAATAATAGGCTACCTTGATAGGATCCGATGCCGCGAAATAGAACCTTGGAATTGCATAGACAAGGTGCTTTTCTATCTCGAATGATGCTCCTGCTGCAAAATTGGCGTACATGTCGTCGAATTTATTGACTGAAAGCGCAAATCCTCCCACTGCTCCGATACGGAGCCTCATGTCGTTCTTGTCGAATTTCTGGGAATAGCCCAGACCTCCCGACTGATACATGTAGGCAACCGAAGGCATATTTGCCATCAGTGCTATACTCGTATAGGTTGCCCCCCTGAATCTCCAGAGATTCACTTCAGGACTCGCAAATGCCCTCAGGAACGGTGCAGGCTGCTCGCCAAACCATATGTTACCTGCGTTCAGGTTAAGCCTTGTTGCAAAAATATTGTCCTTCCTTGCGAACCTGTGGCTGAGCGATCCGTAGACGGATGAACCTGCTTCGTTTGCAACAACATTTCCACCAATGTCCCATACATGGTTTAGGTGTATGTCCCTCATCTGTCCGCTCATGTCTACGTTAGGATTGTATATACCGACATACTGGTCATGCTCTGGATCAACCTGTACCTCATCATATTTCGGAATCTCTTCTGCCGGCTCCTCAACGGGCTCTTCAACCTCTGCCGGTTTGTCTGCAGGCTTGGCCTTTGGTTTAGGAGCTGGTTTCTCATCATCGAACTTGATCTCCCGCTCCTCAGAGAATTCTATATCCCCTACATCGTCCTTTGGAGCTTCAGCTTCCTTTGGTTTTTCCTCGGACAGCTCGGTTCCTGCCGGAAGGGGCTGTGGCTTCTTTTCTTCCTCCTGTGCAGATGCTGCAAGGGGCTTGAACAACAAAAATGCAGCAAGCGCTGCGACCTTTCCTTTATTTCGAAGTGATCGTACTCTCATTAATCCACCCACAATAGTATATAAATAGTCAAATATTTAAAGTTGCAGTTTGTTTACAAAAATGAATTATTTGATTTTTTTGCCCAAAAACAGGGCAAAATCGAGAAAATCCCTGAGGAATTCCGCCATGCTGTCCATTTTATTCGGCGGGGCAGGTCCGTTCCTGAAATTCAGGATAACCGAGAGCTCCAGCATCCCGCCTTTCCTCTGGATGTAATTGATCTCGTACTTGTTGTCGAACATTACTACTTCCTTGCGTATTTTTTTGAGAAAATCAACATCACCGTTGAAGACTCCGTTGTTCCCGTGAACAATGAAATCCTTGCCTTTTGAACCAGTCTTGAGGAAATATCTGACGGATATCATATCCCTGTTCTTTCCGCTGACATTAGAGTAATATTCGAACTTTTTCCCGCAATAGTCGAGAATTAGCGTTCCGAGAGAATAGAATTTCGAATTCCATTTGAGTCCCTCGATCCTGCCTGCCGATTCCCTGAATGAGGAGACTTTCTCGAGCTTGTTCAGAAGCAGGAAAACGAATAATACCGGCGAGACTACGGCAAGCGGCATCACATCAAGATAGATAGAGACTGCCGGAACAATAAGGAAGAATGACAGGAACATCCCGGCTTCATGGACAAAGAAGGGGTAATGGTTCATCAAAACAAATGAGAAGACAAGTATTATTACTCTTTTGCAAGACCATCCTCAACGAGGTCCCTGAACACGCCATACGGGATTACGACGCATACGTCGCACTTGCAGTCGGCACATAGGAATTTCTCCTTTCCGTTCCGCCTGATCTTCCCGCAGTTTGCGCAAATTTCTACTACTTTCACTTAACTCACATGCCTGGAGCAATTTAGATAATTGCAAATCTTACCTTTATGAACAAAGTTTTTCTTTTTAATCCTTTTGTACGACTCCCCGATTATCGAGAGTGCTTTCTCCGCGTCATCGATATTTATCACATATGGCGGTATGACCCGTATGCTCCTCGTCCCGCAGCCGAGCAGTATCAGGCCGTTTTTCATGCATTCTGCAATCATATTGTCCCGCTCCGTCCGGTCTTTCAGGTCGAATGCAAGCATCAGCCCGAGGCCCCTCTGGCCGGAGATGCCTTCAATGTCGTTCAGCCCGCCGAGGATATACTTTCCGAGTTTCTGGTTTCTTGAGAGCACTTTGTGCTTCCTGATCAGCTCGATCGTCTTTATGGAAAGCTTCATGTCAAGGAGGCTTCCTCCTCCCCAGGTAGAAGAGATGGCGCCCTCAATCTCAGGAAACATTGTTTTTTTAGAAACGACAGCGCCAACCTGGAGCGCTTTCGCGGATGAAAAGACATCAGGGACAATACCGTAGTTCTCGAATGCCCACCATTTCCCGGTGCGGCCCATTCCGGCCTGAACCTCGTCTGCAATGTAAGGAATGCCGTATTTCGATGTTGCCCTGCGAAGCTTTTTTACCATCTCCTGCGGTGCAGGGTAATATCCTCCTTCGCCCTGGACATGCTCGAGAATGACGAATGCCACCTCATCAGGGTCGCATTCCCTTTGCAGCATATCTTCCAGGACGTCAGCGGCGCTCTCATCAAATGGGAGCCTCTGCATGGGAAGCCTCATGTAGCCGTTTTTCTGTACTTTGCTTGAATTGGTCAGGGAAAGCGCGCCAAGGGTCCTCCCGTGGAAGGCCCGGTGGAATGATAGGCCGATTTTTGCCTTCGGCCTCCTCCTCATGCAGATCTTTATTGAATTCTCCACTGCCTCAGCACCGGAATTGATCAGGAAGGCCGAGTCCATGCCGGGAGATATTGAGACGATCTCCTCGATCAGGTCCAGATGCTCCTTGACAGTGAAATCCTGGCCGGCATATTTTACCGGGAACTGTGAGAATTCTTTGACGACTTCAAGCAGTTCCGGATGGTTGTATCCGAATGGGTTGGATGCTATCTGGGAGGCAAAATCAAGGAATATGTTTCCGTCCACATCCTCGCAGTACGGGCCTTCCCCCTTTCCTGAAAATACGATCGGGTATGCAACCGACTTGGCGCCGTTTCGTGATTTCAACCTTGTCAGTATCCTGTGCGATTTGGGCCCCGGTACAGATGAGATCCTGATCATGCTTGAATAACTTGGCTCAGGTTTATATAGTATATTTCCAATTTCAGCTCTGTGAAAACGCTGTTCATTTTCAGGAGGGACCTTCGAACCGTTGACAACACAGGCCTCATTGAATCATCCAGGCAGGGCAGAGTGATCCCGATCTTCATTTTCGATCCGAGGCAGCAGAAGGGAGGATACAGGAGCCAAAAGGCATTCTCTTTCATGCTTGAATCGCTGGAGGAACTTCCTGCAAATACTTATTCGGGCTTGCCGCACGAAGTGATAAGAGAATTCGATGTCGACAGGGTAGCAGTGAACATGGACTATACTCCTTTCAGCAGGAAAAGGGATGATGAGATTGCAGCAGCATGCAGGAAGATGGGGATCGGATTCCATTCTTATGATGACTGCCTCCTCAATGGTCCTGAAGATGTGATGAAGAAGGATGGAAAGCCATATACCGTCTTTACCCCTTTCTTCAGGCGCGCCTCTGGGATTCCTGTCAGGGAGCCGGAGAACATGACATTCCGTTTCAGCGCAAAAAAGGAACTGCCGGAATTCGAAAGGATTAACCTCGGCGGAAGAAAAAAAGGATTACGGATACTTGAAAGAATTTCAGATTTCAGCAACTATGAAAAGACGAAGGACTTTCCATCAATCGATACGACCAGATTATCTGCCCACCTTAAATTCGGGACCATATCTGCAAGAGAGGCATTTCACGCAATAAGCAGCAATCTCGGGGCAGATCATCCGCTGATAAGGCAGCTATACTGGAGGGATTTCTTCACCCACATAGCTTTCCATTTCCCGCATGTTTTCGGATCATCCTTCCATAAAAAATTTGACAGGATAAAATGGGGGAGGAAAGGCTTTGAAAAATGGTGCAGGGGAGAAACCGGATTCCCTATCGTCGATGCTGCTATGAGGGAACTGAATAAGACTGGTTTCATGCACAACAGGATGCGCATGGTTGCCGGATCTTTTTTGGTAAAGGACCTGCATGTCGACTGGAGGCTTGGCGAGAGATATTTTGCAACCAGGCTCGTTGATTATGATCCCTCCCTCAACAACGGGAACTGGCAATGGGTGGCATCAACTGGATGCGACAGCCAGCCATATTACAGGATCTTCAATCCATGGCTGCAGCAGAAGAGATTTGATCCTGAATGCGCATACATCAAGAAATGGCTGCCGGAACTGAAAGAACTCGATCCAGTGGTGATACATGACAGTAGGGAGATCCAGAAGAGATATATACCTCAGATCGTCGATCATTCTGTTGAAAGAAAGAAGGCGCTTTCTCTCTGGAATAGCTATTTAAACATTGCAAAGGGATGATGATCATGAAAGCGCCTGATTTCAGTTTGAAGGATTCTTCCGGGAACGAGAGAAGATTAAGTGAATTTGATGACAGGATCGTTGTTTTGTATTTTTATCCAAAGGACAATACGCCAGGATGCACAATTGAGGCACTGGATTTCACTGCGAAGAAAGGGGAATTCTCAAAGCTCGGCGCGATTGTTCTTGGAATAAGCAAAGACAGCTGCGATTCGCACAGGAAGTTCATGAGTTCCAAGGATCTTGATCTAATCCTTCTTTCTGATCCGGATAGCGAAGTACAGAAGAAATACGGGGTCTGGAAGCCGAAGAAGTTCATGGGAAGAGAGTTCCTGGGGACTGTAAGATCAACATTCCTGATAAAAGACGGCATGATAGTAAAAAAATGGGAAAACGTAAAGGTCCAGGGGCATGCAGATGAGGTCCTTGCTGCCATTCAGGAACTGATCTGAGCGCTGATCATTTTCGATACCTCATTCAGTTCTTCTGTGTTTGCCTTGGTAGCATTAGAGGTGTTCATGTCGCTTGCCTTGTTAAGCGGAACAAGGTGGATGTGGGCATGGTGGACCAGGAATCCTTCGACAAGCAATCCAATTTTGTTTGCCCCCATCGCCTTCTGGATCGCTCCGGCAAGGCTTTTTGATGCCAGCATCAGATCGGAATATTCAGAATCATCCATGTCGAAAAGATACTCGTGGTGGTTTTTCGGAATGATGAGCGTGTGTCCTTTCCTGATCGGGTTCCTGTCAAGGAACGCGAAAAATTTCTCATTCTCCCATACTTTTGCAGACGGGACCTCCCCCCTTGCGATCTTGCAGAATATGCACTCGGTCATGTAATAACTTCCACCCGAGAGGTTAAATGTATTTCAGTTTGATCCTTTTCGCCTTCGGCAGGTTGTTGATGATGAGATCCCCTTTTTTCAGTGCGCATCCGAGAGGGAATCCGTTGTAGCGGACTATGACATAGCCGTCGCTCAATTCGCTCTCCGTCCTAAGGTCCAGCCCGTCTACGTAATCCTTTACTCCTTTTTCATCCACGTCTATAATGCTCTTTTTGGCCAGGTGGCCGAATATCTGGACGAAGTTGGTCGAGGGCTTGATGGAGCTTTCAGTCCGCGCGATAAGTATCCCCACTGAAACTATCTCTGGCTTCGGAATGAGGTTTTTCGGCCCGATGTAAACTTTACCTTTCTGGCCGGTGTAGATGCCGAACCCGTCGAATGCGGACCTTTCGATCCCGAACCTCTCAAGGAAATATTCGAAGATCATTTTTCCACCATCGCTATGAAGAATCCGCCGGTGTCGTTGAAGTGCGGGAAAATCCTCGCGCATTTTTCCACCTCGGATGAATATTCCTTGCCTTCCCATTCCGTTATCCCTTGTGCATGCCTGAAATCAGGTATTGCGACCTTCCGGATAGTCGCATCCGTGTTATTGAGAAGATGATCAATGACCTCTTCGTTTTCCTCCGGGGCGAATGTGCATGTTGAATAGACCATCCTGGCCCCCGGCCGCAGAAGCTCATATGCCTTGAGGATCATCGCCTTCTGCAGTTTCGAGTGGCCCCGGATCTCCTTCTCGTTCCACGTCCTGAAGAGCTTCTCGTTCTTGCGCATTATGCCTTCGGATGAACATGGAGCATCAAGAAGTATGGCGTCGAACTGCATGCTCGGAAACACCCTGAGGTCCTGGTTGGTGATCAGCGTGTTCATTGCCCCGACTTTCTGCAGGTTGAACTGCAGTGCCTTTATCCGCTGGTATGACAGGTCGTTTGCAACAATAGTCCCCCTGTTCTCCATGAATGCTGCAAGCTGGGTGGTCTTTGATCCAGGCGCCGCCGCGCAGTCAAGGACCAAATCCGCATTTTCAAGCTCCTTCCTGATTATCAGAGGAGGGATCATGGATACGAGTTCCTGGATGTATATATGGCCGAGGAAATGCTCGAGCGTTGCGCCAATTTCCGGATTGTCCGATGAATATGCATCGCTGTACCAACCCATCCTTTTCACCTGGAAACCATAGCCGGAAAATTTCCTCTCGACATCCTCCGCCCTTGCCTTGAGGGTGTTCACCCTGAATGATTTGGGAAGGATGGTCTCCAGGGAGCAAAAGAACTGTTCCGGATCGTCCACGAGGCCTTCATACCTCTTCTTGAACTTTTCAGGAATCATTTTTACCCCTGTAGATCTGGATCGCGGCATTAACGAGCCCGATATGGGAGTATGCCTGGGGGAAATTTCCTAGGAGCTCCTTGGATTCGAAATCAATGCCCTCTGAAAAAAGGCCGAGATGGTTGGAATATGAGCAGAGCTTTTCGAACATCTTTTTTGCCTTTTCTGTTTCGCCGCTCATGTGCAGTGCCTCTACGTACCAGAAGGAGGATATGGTGAATGAGGTCTGCATGTATCCGAAATCATCCTTGATTGAATAGCGCAGCAGGAGCTCGTCTTTTGCAAGGACGCGGTCGACTTCGTCTAGCGTGCTGATGAACCTGCTGTCATTGGCATCTATGAAGCCGTATCTTGGCATTAAGAGCACCGCGCTGTCAAGATCATCGGATCCATAGTACATTCCAAAGGCCTTGCCGTTCCATGCCTTCTCAAGTATCTCCTCCCTCAGCTGGTCGCGGATCACTATCCATTCATCTATGGCCCATGCCTTGTTGTAGTATCTTGCGATCTTTATGCCCCTGTCAATTGCAACCCAGCACATGAGTTTCGAGAATGTGAAGTGCTCGTGAAGGTACCTGATCTCCCATATGCCCTGGTCCTTCTTGCCGAGCCTGTCAATTGCATATTCCACAAGGTATTTTACGAATTTCAGCTGGTCCTCGTTGAGATCGACCTTCAGCTTCCACACTAGCGCCAGGAATTCCCCTGCGATATCGAACTGGTCCTGGTAATAGGCCGCATTTCCGATCCTTACAGGGCGGGAATTCTTGAAGCCCCGCAGGTGGTTCAGCTTGAATTCCTCCAGCATGGTCTCTCCTCCGATGCCGTACATTATCTGGATTACCTCCTGCCGCCGGAAGCTCCTGTAGATGAAATTAATGAAACGCTGTGCTTCCATCGTGCTTCCTAGCTTTGCGAATATGTCGGCTGCAAAGGACCCGTCGCGGATCCAGCAGAACCTGTAATCCCAGTTCCTCTCTTCCCCTGGGATTTCCGGGATGGAAGTGGTGGCTGCTGCAAGCATCGCTCCGGTTTTCTGGTAGGTAAGCAGCTTCAGTACCAGGAGGCTCCTTGCTATCTTATCTTCAAGCTCTCTTGGAAGGTTGAAGGACTGGATGTAATTCTGCCAGTAGGATATCGTCTTGAGGAGCAGTTCGTTCACCTGGTTTTTGTAGTATTTTTTCTTCTTTCCGACCGAGAAATAGATCTCCTCCTTCAGTTCGAACTCGGATCCTGAAAGCACTATGGAGTTGTCCAGGTTCGTGAACATTGCGAATTTATCGAACAGTATGAAATTCTCTGAAGATAACTTTCCATCAGATCTTGCATAATCCGGGCGGGGATTGAATACCAGCGACAGTTTCGGTCTTCCCTTCAGCGGGCGGAGTATCCTGAACAGGTTCTCCTTTGCAAAGAAGTCTATGGCGACAAATTCGTCTTCCCCGTTCGAGAAATGAGTCTCCAGAACATTGGTGTTCTCTATGTACTGCTGGCTTGTCTTGTAATTTCCCCTGATCCCGAATGACCCGGCATCATCATCGAGTAGCTTCCCGAAGATGCTGGGGCTGTCGAACCTGGGATAGCATAGCCAGTCGATGGAGCCGTCGCTTTTTACAAGTGCGGCTGTTTTGTTGTTTCCGATGATTCCATAGTCCATATTCTTCACGTTCTGAAAGTAAATGATTTAACGATATGATCAAAGGTCCCGAGATCCCGGTTGGGGCTCATCCAGGTCAAAGAGTATATTATGGAACCGGTATAAAACACTATTCCCTTGCCGATATAGTCCCTTCCTGAATCAGTATACTGGAAATCCCGGTCGTATGATGGGAACCCCCTGAACACGCTTTTCCTGAGGTTCGATATTATCCCGGATTTGGGGCTGTTGAATTCCTGTTCCACGTACTTGTCGAAATCGACTGCCTTTTTCGAATCAACCGAAACAATCAGCCTCTCGTGTTTCGACTCGAACGATATGGTGTAGGACCAGTTGTAGACCGCAACGTCCTGGTCGTACCTGAAGCCCTTTGGGTAGAATAGTTCGAAGTTGTTTAACGGGTCATTGAATTTTATGAACTTCTGCGGCTCCTTCCGGAACAGGCAGAGCAGCTTATCTATCAGCAACAAAGATCACCTCGCTGCCGCCGCTATATGGCGAGTAGTGGAAATCGGAATATTTCCTGATGTTCCTGAATCCCTGTTTCCTTAGCATCTCTTCCATATCTCTTGGAGATATGAAGAAAAGGTCCATTTCGTAAACGTGCTTTTCCTCTTTGCTTAACTCTATTCTGTAATGGCCGCAGCCTTTCTCGTACTTGAGATACCAGTCGATAGTGTAGTCATCGAACTCCTCATGGTCGATTTGCTGAAATTCATCCATTGCCTTCTCCCGATCTGTGGGATTGTATGAATGGATGATGAGCCTCCCGCCTTCATCCAGATGCCTGTAGAAATTCCCTAGCGCCTTCTCCTTGTCCTGATTCCTGAGGTGAAGGAAGCTCCGGTAGGGAACGATCAGCAGCCGGAAGCGCATATCGATGCTGAAATCCGTCATATTGCCCTGGATGGCATTGGCATCCAGGTTTTCCCTCCTTGCTTTCTCATGGAGGGCATCAAGCATTTCCTTCGAGAGATCGACTCCCCTTGCATCGATTCCTGCCTTGATGAGCCTCAGCAGTATCCGCCCGGTACCGCATGCCATCTCAAGGACTTTCCCACGGGCGTTTTTTGCCTCGTTCAGGTAGAACTCCACATCCAGGGTATCGTTGTATACCAGATCATAGTTCCCTGCAAGATCCCTGTAATAATCCATGGAGTAAGTAGGACTGCAAACATAATAAACTCTAACGATGAAAATATTCCCGTGTTCCTGCATCTTGATATGGATTATTTCTACGCACAGGTCGAAGAGAAGCGACGGCCGATGGCAAAAGGCAAGATAATCGTTGTCTGCATCTACAGCGGCAGGACCGAGGACTCCGGAGTGGTCAGCACAGTCAATTACCCTGGAAGGGCCATCGGGATCAGGTCCGGGATGCCGATTGCAACTGCAAAGAAGATCGCTCCCCCTGCTGACTCAATTTTCATACCTGCAGACAGGGAGTACTACCAGCAAATCTCATCATACATCGATGAGATAATCCGAAACCATTACAACAGGGTGGTCCAGGCGAGCATTGATGAATGGAAGATAGAGGGGGACGATAAGGAGGCAGGGCAGCTCAAGAAGGACATCGTGGAAGCAACCGGGCTGACATGCACCATAGGAATCGCAGATTCCGTCCTAGGAGCCAAGATGGCTGCGAGCAAGGCGAAACCTGACGGCTTGCTCAAGCTTGAAGACGACAGGCTGATCCAGGAATCAAGGGTGGAGAAAGTCCCTGGGATAGGAAAGAAGACTGCACAGGCGCTGAATGCCATGGGAGTAACGTATGTAAAGGACCTTGGGAAGATAGATCCCCCGCTACTTACTGAGAATTTCGGCCGGAAACTCGGATCGTCCCTTATCGGCCTCGCAAGGGGCGAATACGGGAAAGACATCGGATCTGAAAAGGAATCTGACGAAGTAAGCAGGATGGGATCGCTCAAGGTCTCCTCAAGGGACGTGAACCAGATAGCGGAAAAGATCAGTGATCTTGAAAACGACCTGAAGAGGTACTTGATGGAGATAAGAAAATCCTACAGGACGCTGACCCTGATATTCATCACAGAAGACCTGAAGATGCACACCAAATCCATCAGTTTCAGCCATCCGAAACCGTGGAATTCTGACAATAGCCAGGAGAAGCTGAGGCTTATCCGCGAATTCCTGGACGAAAATGAAAAAGAAGTAAGAAGGGTGGGAATCAGGTTCAGCAATTTCCTTGACCTTGGCGGGCAGACTACCCTGTTTTAGGAACGCATCTTCCGCCCTGGCAGACCTGGTTCACGAGGCACTCGAATGCTGTTTCCGTGGAAATTCCGGATGAGCATCCGTATTCTATTCCTTCAGTCTCGCTTGTGCAGTAATCTGTCTTGCTTTCATTTCCAAATGTGACTGTTCCCTGCCTGAACTTGTCATTGCCGTCGCTGTCCTCGCAGGAAGGATTGCATTTCCCATCGAAACATGAATATCCTCTTGAACATGTGAAATCTATTTCTTCAGGAGTTCCGTCCACGCAGATATATTCCTTTCCTTCCTTGCTTTCATGGGGAACCAGGCAGTAATCGTCAAAGCGGTCGTCGCCATGGGTGACTTTTCCCCGGACTTCGAAATTCTCGCCGTCGGTATCCACGCAGTCGGAAACGCATGCCCCTTTGATGCAGCTCTCATCAGGAGCGCAGGCTGTTAATCCGCTTTTCAGTACTCCTTCCTGGCAGTAATACTCCATCACGCTGTTATCAACACAGTAATCCGCGCTGGAATTGCTCCCATAAACATTTGTTCCCGGAGTGTAGGGATCATTGCCTGAATCTGTTTCCTCGCACCATGCCTTGCAGGCTGCATCAGAACAGATGTACCCTTCTGCGCATGGAAGGGTGGTAAGCGAGATCTTTCCTCCGGAGCAGTAGTATTCGTTTATTGTCTTCGAATCGACACAGAAATCGGTTCCTGTGCTTTTGCCTGTTGCGGCAGTCACACCCTTCTGGTATATATCCAATCCGGAATCATCCTCGCTGCATTCTACCTGCTTTGCACATCTGCCTTCGATGCAGTTATAGTCAGCTGGACAGCTCTTGTCAATAGGAAGGATTTTGTCCTTGACGCAGACATATTCGCGCACGTTTGTTGGATCAACGCACTCATCAGTCATCTCATTCGAGCCCTTGGTGACCGTGGTCCTGGTATTTATGTCCTCGCCGTCCGGATCACGGCATGATTTCGAGACGCACCTTCCATTGTAGCAGGTAGTGTCTGCAGGGCAGTTCTGGACCGCGCTCGCGAATCCCCTGGCGCCGCATGTATATTCGAGCACCTGGAGGGTGTTTTCGCAGATGTCAGCGTGAATTTCAGATCCATAGACTATGAATGACCCGGTAAAGATGTCTGATCCGTTGTCAAGGTCGGAGCAGGTCGGATTGCATGCCCCGCTGTCGCAGTAATAGCCGTTTGGACAGCCGAAAGTCACAAAATCATCGACCTCATCCCCAAGGCAGCGGTACTCGATTCCCCTGGAAGAATCAATGCAGTAATCATTGTACTGGGTATTGTTTATGCTGGTCGTTCCCGGCCTGAAGATATCGAATCCGTCAGTGTCGACGCAGGGCGAGTTGGTGCAGATACCATCAGAGCAGAAATATCCGGCAGGGCATTTCGTGCTTGTATTCTTTATCGATCCGGATGAACATGAAAACTCCACAACCTCCGAAAGCCCGTTGCAGAAATCTAGGTATTCAGCCCCTGCATAGGATGCCACCCCTCTTTGATAGATATCAGTGCCGTCGCTGTCACTGCACTCTGCAGCAATGCATGCGCCATCAAAGCAGGCGCCGTCGCAGACCTTCTGAACTTCCATTATGCCGTCCTGGCAGTAGTATTCGTTGAGGGTCTTTGCATCAATGCAGTAATCGCTTTCCCCGCTTGCAAGCGTTCCGCGGACAGTGAAGTCAAGTCCGTCGCTGTCAGAGCATCCGGCACTGCATGCGCCGGCAGTATAATTGATATCGCCTGCAAGGCAGCTGTTGTTGTAAGTGATACCGTCGCTTCCGCAGACAGGTTCATAAACGTCGGGACAGGAGTCCTGCATCTGGCTTGTGCAGCCAGCAAAAATCAGAATCAGTACCAGTAAAACCCTCATGACAGGTATTACTGATCTGAATTTTAAAAAACATATGTTTAAATAGGTTATCAACATAAAAAACAATTACCGACCACAAAAAGGAGGGATAATTTTATGATCGGAATTTTGAACAACTGGGTCTCCAGTGTTGAGAAGAGGATTCTCGGCGCAGTCGGAAAGGCCCCGAAGAAAATGCCAAAGAAATGCAGGCACAGGAAAAAATGCAAGTGCAATTAGATCATGCCAAGATACTCTTCCTCGAAAGGATGAAGCTTTGCCGGGATGATAATTGCAAATGGCGGGCGACCAAGCTCCTTATTTTTTATTTCCTTTATTTTACCATAGGTGATCCTCTCGAATTTGGACCCTATTGAAGAAAGGACCACTGCGCTTTTGAATTCCTTCAGCATCTCGAGAGCCGCTGTTGCAGGCATAGGTTCAGGCTCTGTATCGAGGAGCACAAGGGAATGCATATCGTTTTTCAGGTTGTTCCTTATTATTTCAAGCGATGATGTCGGCTTGTAGTT
>JBNLBN010000002.1:0-71860 GCA_050303335.1 Candidatus Micrarchaeia archaeon | reverse complement strand
GTAGTTCTCCCGCGGATTGACGAGCGAGGCGGTTTTCCCGAACCTGTATATCGCAAGGCCGGAGAGTGCCGGAGCAGCCGTGTATATGGATGAATTGTGGACAATGTCATATGAAACGCCCTTTTCCTTTGCCTCCTTGATCAGGGCGATGTGCGTTGTCGCAGTGAGCGGATCGCCGCTTGCGATAAGTGATATGGTCTTGCTCTTTGCCAGTTCTACCAGATAGCTGCTTTCTACCTTGACCCTCGGGATCACCTCGATCTTTATCCCTACATTCTTCTCGATTTCGGCGATCTTCTCCTCGTCGACAGGGTTTGTGTACGTTTCTATGAACACCTGGTCCGATATCCTCAGTGCATGTATTCCTTTTACCGTCAGGTCCAGGGAGATTCCTCCGCCTATCAAAAACAACATGAGGTATACATATTTAAATAAATTTAAAATAAGGAATAATTTTATAAATTAAAACCGTTATATTATTCATTGTATAACAATCCTTCAATCGAGGGTACGCTAAGGGGCAACATATAACCATCCCCCTGCCCCTTATGCGTTTTTACTTATTGGAAGTTTTGCGCCAATCGAAATAAGGTAATGGGCAAGATGTATGGAGCCGTTGTCGAATGCGATAGTCACGGCGGGCTTCCCCTCCCTGTCCCTGGCATTTATGTCTGCTCCTGATTCTGCAAGAAGCACGCAGAGACCATGGTCTCCCTTCCTGACTGCGTGGATGAATATGGATACGCCATCCTTTTTGCAATTGACATTTGCACCCTCGGAAATGGCCGTTCTGGCGTTTTCAAGCCGGTCAGGGATAGGATCAAGCGACCGGAAGAGGCGGTCATTCAATCTTTTTCGCTGGAAAAACCTCATTCCAATACCATCTTGTCCCCGATCTTCAGGTTATGGCTGGATGCAAATCCCTTGTTCACCTCAAGGACATACTGCGACGGGGCCCTTGGATAATGGGTCTTGCAGCTGATGCATGGATCCATGCTGATTATATCGACGATTTCCATGTTTTTCGAGAAGTGTATGGCATCGAGGGCAATAGTGGTATTGACCATCCAGAACCCCCTTTTTGATTCGTCCGGGAAAACAAAGAGCATCCCCTCGTTCTCACCGAGATGGGAGCGGCCCATCAGCCCCTTTGCCCATGTGAGCGAATTGTTCGCTATCTCCACTTCGACCTCCACTGGTTCTTCCGAGATGATCCTGACCTTCTTCTTCTCGCCCTTGGCAGTTATGAATACCACTGCGAGTATGAGGATCAATGCTATTGCCAATATCAGAATTTCCTTCATATCTTCTCAAACCTTGATTTCAGCTTTTCCTGGAGTTTCGGCAGGTTGGTGTATTCAAGATCCTCTTCCGGAAGCCTGTGCGGCTCGAAGGGACCGTGCCTTCTCATATATTCTGCTACCTCGTTTGCCTTCGCCCGGGTGTAGTCGTATGACGGGTCCTTGAAGATGTCCACCGGACCTACCAGCCTGCCTTCAGCGAGCTGGAATCCCAGGGCAACTATCCTCGGGGGCCCATCGAGCCTCGTCGGATTTGCATCCTCCTGGGAACATGGCATCAGAGGGCCCTGGTGGGATCCTCTCATCCAGCCGGATACCAGATGCGGGAAACTGAACGGTTCAAGCGCCTCCCCAACGGACGGGAGCCCTGACTGGCAGCGGATGATTCCTGCAGGATCATCCTTGCCCACATACTGTCCTGCAACCTGGGCAAGCTTTTCGGTCGATATCGTTGCTATTGCCTCATCTTCGGGAACTGAATTGTCAGGGCCGGGATATACCCTCTTTATGACATATCTTGATCTTGATCCGATGAAAGCCAGGAGCGCATACATCTCCTCCGGCGTCTTGAACGTTATCTTTTTGCCCTCCACAGTATCATAGACCTCGAACCTGAAGCCGCCCTGCATCTTGGGGTCTATTACGAGGCCTGGTGTGTTGAATGGGTCTGCAAAAATCCTGAAAAACGGAAGGTTGAACGCCCCTGGATCCGTTTTATCCATAAGGAAGCAGAGTACGGGCTCGCTTTTCCGCTCCTCGAATTCGAGCTCTGCAACTCCTGGCCCCATTCCACGGACGTTTCCTGAAAAGGAATCCTTTAGAAGGTCCTGTCCTGCGCCGTAAAGCTTCAGTTCCTTCGCCCTTTTTGTTCCTTCAGTAAATACGTGCCATGCAAGTTCATGGATCTTCTTGTTGTCGGTGCCCTTGTCATGCGTGAGGATCAGGTCCAGGTCGTCACCGCAGTGGCCGACGTGGAAATCAATTATGCTTCCCCCCTTCTCTTCTGTGAGGATCTGATTTGCAATTTCAATAAGTTCCGGGTGGACCCTCGAGTGCCCAGGATAACCGCCAATGTCAGCCTTTATTATGCTAAGAGTAGTTTTCATGAAAGAATATTGGAAAGAGAAAATAAAAATTATTCGGACTTGTTGAGCATTATGATCTTGTCTTCCTCAACTCCCTTGGTCTTCACCTTCTTGCCTACGTGAAGCACCTGCTCTGACCTTGAGGAGTCCCTGTAGATCGTTATCCCCTTGCATCCGGTTTTCCATGCAAGGATGTAGACGTCTTCGACATCCTCAACTGAAGAATCAGCAGGCATGTTGATCGTCTTGCTCACAGCAAGGTCGACATTCTTCTGGAAAGCCGCCTGCATCAGGACGTGTGACTGCGGGGAGATGTCGTATGCCACCCTGAAGACTTCCTTGATGTCCTGCGGAATCTCATCCATGTTCTGGATGCTTCCCTCTTCCATCACCCTCTTGATAAGTTCCTCGCTGTAGAGGCCCCTCACCTTTAGGACATGCTCGAATACAGGATCAAGATAATAGTATTGTCCGGCACGGACAGTCTTCAGGAATGAAAGCGCGAAGACGGGCTCGATTCCGCTTGATGTATCTGCGATCATTGAAATCGTTCCAGTCGGTGCAATCGATGTGCATGTTGCGTTCCTGCAGGAATCGAACTTGTTCTTGAGAGTGCTGTTCTTGAAACCTGGGAACGATCCCCTTGCCCTTCCGAGCTCATGGGACATCTTCCTTCCTTCCTCGTTGATGAATTTCATGACCTCTTCGCCGATCTCATAGCCGATGTCGGAATCATACCTGATTCCCATCTTGAAGAGCATGCGTGAAAAGCCCATCACTCCGAGGCCGATCCTCCTGTTTTTCATTGTCTGGTCCTTGATCTGGGGGATCGGGTACTTGTTGAGGTCGATAACATTGTCCAGGAACTGGAATGCAAGCCTTACTACATATCTCAGCCTCTTCCAGTTCACCTTCTTCCTCCAATCGGTCTTGCTCCAGTTGAGCTCGACGAACTTGGCGAGGTTGATGCTTCCGAGGTTGCATGATTCGTAATCAGGCATCGGTACCTCTCCGCACGGATTTGTAGCGTGGATCGGCTCTGTTGGCGTAGGATTCTTCCTGTTGATCTCGTCAATGAACAGCATTCCGGGCTCTGCGGATTTCCAGGCGCTGTATGAGATCAGGTTAAAGAGGCTTCTTGCATTGACTTTCCTGATAGGCTCCCTGCTCCTAGGATTTAGCAGCTCGTATTCGTCGTTGGAATCTACTGCCCTCATGAACCTGTCGTCAACCATGACGGACACGTTGAAGTTTTCCATAACGCCAGGAGTCTGCTTCATGGTTATGAATTCCTCCACATCAGGATGCCAGATGTGCATTGTCGCCATGTTTGCGCCCCTTCTTTTTCCGCCCTGCTTGATTACATTGGTGGCATTGTCGAAAGCGCTCATGAATGAAAGCGGGCCTGATGCTATTCCTGCCGTGCTTTTTACGAAATCGCCCTTCGGCCTTAAGTATGAGAAGCAGAATCCTGTTCCTCCTCCGGTCTTGTGGATTATCGCCTGGTGCTTCACAGATTCGAAGATATCCTCGATGCTGTCATTTACCGGCAGTATGAAACATGCTGCAAGCTGGCCGAGCGGAGTCCCTGCATTCATCAAAGTAGGTGAATTGGGAAGGAATTCGAAATTTGTCATGATCTGATAGAATGCCTCCTCGTAATGCTTCATCGTCTCCGGATCCGCACCGTAGTTTTCCTCGTTCGATGCGAGGTAGCGCGCCACCCTCCTGAAAAGCATGCTCGGGGATTCTATCACCCGTCCATCCTCGTCCTTGAGAAGGTATCTTCGTTCGAGCACCTGCACAGAATTGAGCGGCAGTTTCAGGTCGTCCTCCACACCGAGGATCACTTTCATTTCACGCTCAACGTTTTTCCTGTGCCTGTAGATGATATAGGCCTTTGCTGTTGCTGCATGGCCCGTTTCTATCAACGCCTTCTCCACAATATCCTGGATCTCCTCAACAGTCGGAATGTAATCCTCCTTGAATTTCTGGGAGATGAATTCCAGTACCTTGTCGGAAACCCTTTCTGCCTCGGCCCTGTCGGATCCGCCAATAGACTGCGCTGCCTTAAAAATCGCAGTTATTATCTTCTCCTTATCGAATTCGACAACCGAGCCGTCTCTTTTCTTTATTTGTTTAATCGCCATATTCCCACCGAAAAAAAAGCTAGACTATAACGAAGATAATAAATAAAAAGGGACAATTTTCAGACGTGGAGTTGCTTCACACGATTTACAGAAATTACCACATTATCTTGATGCAAGTATTCCGCCAATCCCGCCGATCACGAAATTGATAAGTGCTCCGATCGCGATAAGCCCGAATCCGCAGACAAGCTGCAGGCCGAGACCGAATGCTCCGACAACATCCCCGAAAAGCGCCGATGCTGCAACGCTTTCGGATGACCCGAATCCGGCACCTCCGGGAATCAGCCCGGACAGTACGAGAATGGATAGGAGGAAATTCAGGAAGAGGTGCGTAACGGCGATGATTACATAGCTGAATGCCGCACTAAGCCCTGCTCCAACAGAATCAAGAGAATGGACCTTCACAGCCCTGTATCCTGCAACAAGGAACATGATGAGGAAGAGCGGTATTAGAACAACAGAATATACTGAAGCCGCAAGCTGGACTATTTCAGCATTGGAATCAGTAATGAGCAGCGTGACAAGCTGCAGGATCACGGACAGTATTGCAAGTATAATTCCAACGCCAACAAAAATTATCGATGATCTTGCGATCTTTTTTATGTCGATATTCATTGGAATGGAATCACAGAAAAAATTTATAAATCCAAGCGGGCGATTATTTGCATGAAGAAGGCCTATGCAATTCCTTTCATCGTGCTGGCAGTGTTCGTACTTCTTAATGGGACTTCGGCATTCCAGCTGAACCGCGCCCTTGCCCTTTCGGGCATTTTCGTTCTTGGCATCACTCTGCTCTCTGGACCTCTTGCCAAATACGTCAAACGGATGAACCACGTGAAAATAGCAAGGAGATTCCTTGGGGTCTCATCATTTGCGCTCCTTGCAGCCCACGGACTTCTGTCATTCGTGCTATTCTTCGATTCTGATCTTTCCGAACTTTTTGACCCTGAGGGGACATTTTACATTGCAGTCTTTTTCGCTCTTGGTGCGATCGTGATACTTCTTGCGCTCACAGCTACATCGTTCAACAGGGCAATGATCATAATGGGAAAGAACTGGAAGAGGCTTCAGAACCTGGCTTACCTTGCACTGGCGCTCGGGCTGATCCACTTTTTCCTTACTGAATTCGGAAGATTGAACCTCATGCAGGGCCTTGTCTACATATTCCTGATAATAGTGATTCTTTTGCGGATCAGCATGAGTATACGAAAGTAAGCGGATGAAGGGAATCCAGCCTGCAGAACCCGAACCTCTCGAACTGCACTATTGTCCCTTCTTCAAGCCCGGAGACGGACTTTTCGCATACCCCCCTGAGAACCTGAAGGCTGTCGGGATCGAATTCGCCGTCCTTGAGGAGGTCTTTTGGAACCAGTATTGTGCATTCTACCGGATCGGTCACCCACTGGATCTTCTTCCTGATTTTTCCGTCGCCGGCCTTTTTACCTGTTTTTCCGGATATCATTATATTGCAGAAATCCTTCAGCCGGAAAACCTCGCCGTCTTCAAGCTGCCCGAAGTCCCCTGAATCAAGATAGACCTCGCTTCCGGTGCTGATTGTCCTCATGCCCATATCTGCCTTCGGGTGTTTCTTCAATTCGATGGTTGATTTTTCCAGATCAGTGGTAATCTTCACCGGATCCCTTACGAAGAAATAATGCGGCGAGACCGGATCAAGCATCTTCCTGTTTATTGCAAGGAGCGCTTCCCAGTCAGGCTCGGACTCGACTTTCGAGAGTCCGAACTGGAGCACGAATTCCCGGATCGCTTCCGGCAGGATGCCTCTCCTTCGAAGCCCTGCAAGGGTCGGCAGCCTCGGATCATCCCATCCATCGACATTCTTCTGCTCAACCAGCGGGGTTATCAGCCGCTTGCTTATCGGCGCATTCTTTATAGAGAGCCTCGAAAAGCCCACGAGTTCTGGAATCGTGTGGTTTAGAGCCTTGCAGATTTCCCGGTAAAGCTCATCGCGCAATTCATATTCCTTTGACCTCATAGAATGCGTTATCCCTTCGGTCCGGTCCATCACGACAACTGCAAGATCATAAGATGGCCAGACCCGGTACCTGTCCTTTGCCTTGAAATGAGGGGTCTCGATTATCCTTGCAAGAGTAGGGTCACGCAAAGTGGTGTTGTTAGCCTTGAGATCGCCTTTGAAAAGAAGGGTTGCTTCTCCTTTCTTGTAGGAGCCATTGAGCATCTTTTCCCATCTTGAGAGATTTTCCTCAACAGAATTCTCCCGGCATGGAACCTGCTTTCCTCCTGTCCTGCTGTTTCTCACATCCTCCTGGGCGGCAGTGGTCACATAGGCCTTTCCGTTTTCGATGAGTTTTTTTGCAGCAGAATAAATCTCATCCATGTGATCGGTGGTGTATGTTTCCTTTTCCCATTTGATTCCAAGCCATATGAGGCCCTCTTTTATGGAATCAACGTATTCCTGCTTCTCCTTTTCTGGGTTGGTATCATCGATCCGCAGGACCATGTACCCTCCGTGGTTCCTTGCGCCCTCATAGTCGAGCCAGGCAGCCTTAGCATGGCCGATATGGGGGTATCCTGAAGGCTCCGGAGGGAATCTTGTCACGACTTTGCCTTCAATTGCATTCGGAAGCTTGACGAGCTTTTCCTCCTGGACTTTCTCGGCATAGGTGAAATGCTTCATCTCCTCTTCGAGTTCCTCCTTTGACAATGAGGATGCACGCTTTATTTCCTCGTTGATGGCTGCCATTGCGCTTTTTATATCATTTTTCACTTCAGGCTTTTCAGCGATCACCTTTCCTATTACGGATCCTGGATTCGCCTTCCCGTAGTCGGCGATATTTTTGAGAACGTGTTTTCTGATAAGTTCGAGCATGGAGAAAATATAAAAGAGTGAATTTAAATTAGCTAAGTTTGGCGTCAATGTAAGTCCTGTTACTGTCAACCGGACAAAGCGATATCGTCAGCTGCCTTGTCACAGGAGGGCGGTCAGGAACAACGGTCACGGATGCCGGTTTTTCCAGGGTCACAAAAACGCGCGAGGCAACAAGCTTATCTCCGTCCATTATATCAAAAACTGCCGCATCTTTTGTCTTGATTACGGGACAGACAAGAAATCTTCCGACATGGAAGCGTTCTGGCATGGAACTTGCAGGACCCTCGTTTTTCGGATCAAAGCTTCCCAGGATCATCCGGTCAGCCAGCATTATCTTTGGAGTTTTTTGCTTCATTTCCAAATATGTGCATAATAGAGTTTTAATATGTTTTTAAGGAACAAGGGTTTTCTTGACTGCCATCCTGAAACGGTTGATCTTCTGCTTGTATTCCGGGGCCTTTTCCCTTTTCCCGAGCTTCCAGGAGAGATTCTCGTATATCTCGTACATGCAGAGCCGGTCATCCTCGTTCCTGAGGAATTCCCTCATTTTCGGCTCCTCCTGGATGATCTGGGCTATATTGTCCTTGTAAAGCGCGTGCCTGATAAGTTCATACATCTCATTTGCCTCATCCTCTGAGAGCCTGGATATGTTAGCACCGAAAGCCTCAAGTGATACATTATAGGCTTTCCGGATCATCAGCCAGTTCCTTTTCAGCCTCGGAGTAATTACAAGTCCTTCCTTTTCATCTTTTTTCTTAGCCAAATCAAGCACCTGACTAGAATTAGACAAATTTGATAAAAAAGCTTTGCCTGGTATAATTGTTATAGAACATGGCAATTTATTTAAATATAAGCCAATAATATCTAATTGTATGGTACTTATCACAATCGAGGGCAAAGGAAAAAATATGAAGACAAAGAAGGACATCTCATTCAGGCTGCCGCAGTTTTTATCATCTGAAGCATTGGCCAATCTGAGAAAAAACGTGATGATTACGGAACTTGTCGTTGAAAAGAGGGTCCTTACAAAAAACCACGAGGATGCGATACGCATGATCGAGACTGCGATGACCGGGGATCCCTTCAAAAGCTTCGAGCCGGAGCTGGACCGGACGGCAATTAACTGATACAAACATTTATATATCTTTTAAGTCCCAAATAATCCTACAAAGCACTGGAGGTGTAACACTATGATGAAAAACGAAATGGTCTCTAAACATATGCCATTGGCTAATTATAGGTTGTGCTACACCTTTATTGTATGGCGCAATAATTTAAGCAGGAGATAAATGGGCGAAAGCCGTGACACCTGGAAATCCTGCGGCGGAAGATCTTTGGATTAGATAAACCGCCTTTTAGGCTAATTGACAACGGTTAACTGGGGCACTGGATTTATCCAGGCCCCGAATATAAATCGGTGATAGTAGTGAATAGTATAACGGTTCCCGTTCCAGAACCAAGAGTACCAATGGAACCCCCGAGCCCGGGCAGGGTTGATAAAGACGCGATGGTACAGGAAGTACTGCAGATGTACTTCGTAGAAAGGCTTTCGATGAGAAAGATCGCAACCATCCTGGGAGTATCCCACATGTCGGTATACAGAATGTTGAGCGACCCGAATGTGGAAATTCTCATCTAATTTTTTTTATTTATAGCTTACTTTTATCCTCAGGGGGAACGCCTCGTGGCTTATCCTGCTTTCAGCGATATATATGGCATCATCTGGATAGGTGAACAATGCTCCCCCTGCAGGATCAAACGGCATCCAGACGTTGGATCCTGGCGCTGAGATCTCGGCCCAGACATGGCCCCAGCCGCCTTCATCCTTCAGGATCAGGGCGCCGGATATAATCCTTGCATCAAAGCCGAGGAATTTTGCAAGACCGGCACTTACAGTCGCTGTTGCCTTGCAGGAACCGGGGAATATGCCGTTGTCCGTAAAGGATTCTGCAAGAAAATCAAGGTTATATTCCTGAAGATTAAAATCTGATTCTCCTGTGAATGCATTGCTAAGCTTTCCGTAGGCCCACTCGATTTTTTGCCTCAGTGTAGGAGCCCGAAGGCCGGATCCCATCGAAAACCTGGCCATGAACATATTTGTAAGAGCATGGACATTGTCCAGGGGAACTGTTTCATCAACATCAGGAAAACTTTCCCCATAGACGGTCTCGAACCTGTTTCCGTCCGCTGATCGCCGGTTAATGTGCGCTGACTCAAGAGGGAAAGTGAATAGCCCGCCATTTGACGGCCTGGCAATGACCTCCCCTTCGCTTTTTACCTCTACAACAATGTTTTTTCCGGGCTTTATCTCTACTGAAAGAGTTGGATGATCGAATGCAGGTTCCGAAGACTCGATTTTTTTCCAGCGGTCTGGCTGGATCTTGTGCCCGTCAAAGAGGATTCTTGCCTCCCTTGGGAGAAGCGTTTGCTGATAAGCCATTCCGAGCCTTTTTTCAAATGCCTGGAATGATCTGGGTCCTACTTTCCTGAACTGGACCGCCGGAAGATTCTGCAGGATCGCAAGGTCTGCCTTCTCGAAGCTGTAGTACCCGAAGAAAATGAATGTGCCGGAGCGCATTGCTTCGATGGTCCCACTCAGGAGCAATCTGAACGTCTTTTCAGGATCCTTTCCCATCGACTGGCATATCAGGGCGTATTCCCGCTTGACCTTATCCAGCTGACCTGGGAAAAGCACTCCGTGTTTTGCTTCTGAAACCAACTGGGTCAGAACAGAGTAGAATAGTTGAGTATGCTGGGATTTCTTGAAAGCTACCATCGTCTGGGGGACATTCATAGATATAAGATGTTATTAAATGTTTAAAAATGGTGTCGTTATAATGTTTTCTTTAATGGAACTAAGTGTTTTAAAACTATCTGTACAAATTAGAGGTTATGAACAAGCTTAGAGTTATCACTGGTGCAGCAGCCATTGCTGGCGCATTTTCTTGTGCGCCCAAGACCGAACCGGTCATGGCGTGCAGAAGGGGAGAGGTTTCCACGAAATTCCAGCAGGTCACGCCTGAATCGGACATGACGACAAAATGCACTAATGCAGTTGGAATGATGTATGTTGCAAAGGTCGGAGACGACGTATACAGGACATTTCCCTCAAAAGAGCCAAAAAGGATTGTAAAGATCGATTACGAAGGCGTCGAATTCGAAGTGAGCAGCACGAAGGGCAAGCTTCATTACGGCGAAACGTTCAGGGTGGATCAGGGCAATATAAGATTCGACAAGATCGATGGCAAATACTATGTAAAAGTAGTAGTAAACGATCCCGAGACGACCTGCAATTATGACCACATGAAAAGGCCCCAGGCTATTTATTAGACATATTTTTTATTTTTTTGTAACAATATCTTATCATGAAATACATAAAACAGAGATTATCCAGAGTTGTTTCTGCAGTTGCTTTTGCATCAGCAGTTTCTTGTGTTCCAAAAATCGAACCTGCAATGCCTGCAAGAACCGCAATGCCAGCTGAAACAAAGACCTGCCAAATTGAAGATGTAGAAACAAATACCTGTCTATCCATGGAAGGGAAGAGTGAGGATAAAAAAGAACCTGAAATGACTTCAGATGAACAGAGTTACGATGAAAATTGCCTTTCAAGTGTTGGCAGGCAGTTTATCGCAACAATCGGTACGGATTTAAACCAGTATTTCAAAACTGATCATACTCAAAGAATAAGGAATATTGACGAAGAGGGAGTAACACTTGAAGATGGGGAAAAGACTAAATACGGTCAAGTGGTTGGAGAATTTATACTAACACTGGAATTTGAAAAGATAGACGGGAAAAGATACGTCAAGGTTACTCAGGGAGATCCTCAAGGTTTTTGCTTTGGTACAGTAGGACGTGACGATGAGACGCTTGATGAATTGAAACGATTTTCTGACGAATGCAAGGATGAAGTTGGGCCAATAGTATGCATGGCTTCCAAAATGCGGGATTTGAAGCATCGTGATATGGATAAGAAAATCCAGAAGCTAACAGAAGAATGCAAAGGCAAGCCTGATCCCCAGGAATGTGTCATGTCAAGGCTCTTGGAATAGTCAGATACTTTTTCAATTTACTTTGTTCAACAAAGTTAAACAAAGTGTTCATTATAGCCAGCACTGAGAAGAATTTGATTTACTCATGCTTCAATTGTAGTTCGCAATAGTATTTTACATGAAATTACATAAATAGTAACCATTATAAACACTTTTGTGGATAAAATAGTTATGAATGGAGCCTTTAAACAGGAATTTGGAACACTGAAACGAGAATTATCATTTGAAAGAATTAAAAACAAGTTCAGAAAAATAAATCCCCTAAAAGCAACACTAATTGGAGGGGTTGTTGCTTCTGTTTCCGCTGCATGCATTTTTGATTTGAGTGGTTATTCTACATATCAATTACGAATAGTTGAACCTCCTGCCACAATTTGGACATCGAATAGAACTGCATGTGAGTACCACGGAATTACTGCGGCTGGAATAGTTCTATACATAAGAGAACCCAAAACTGAAGAAAGACTTCGTTCCAGTCTCAGGGCATCGCAAGGTTACAGTGTCAGGGTGGAAGTTTCTAATTACGAAGACAAAAACATGTTTAGAATTGAGGCCCAGAAGTGTTCTAAGAATAGTTGTGCGCAGATGGTTGATGTAGAAAAAGTCATATTTCCTAATGGCCACAAATGGGTGGAAAAACCAATAGAACTAGTTAAAGCACAACCTGATGATAAACCGTGCAACACAATCAAGGTTACAATTCCCTCAAAGGACTAATACTGCCAATAAGGATAAGAGAAATATTTGTAAACAAATAAGTAGAACAACTAACGCTTCATTTAGAGTGGAAAGGGTAAAATCATGGCGAGGCGTCCAGAAAGCCAATGAACAAGGCAACTCTGTTATTGCAGAAGTCAGTTCCAAGACTTTGGAGAGAACTGAGTGACAGTTAGTGATTTGTTGTATAAAATGGTAAGATATATAAAGACTTTCCATCTAAATATAGATATGGCAGGTTATATATTTCATGGAAAAGGGGTCAACAAAAAAACAGCAAAAGAGATCAGTTTCAGGGTTCCTGAAAAATTTTCCAACGCAGGAGTTGAAGCCCTGCAAAGAAACGTAGGTATTAAGGAGTTGTCAGCAGAATCAGTTGAAACATCCGAAGAGATAAAATTCTCGGGAGATAATGAAACTCTGCAGGGAGCGATTTCATTTGCCTGCTATAGAGGACCATTTGATAAATTTGATTTAGCTGGTCCACACTATTTAACAGGATTTAGGCAGGCGGACGAATCAGATAAACGCAGCGGCTTGCACCGTGACAATGGAGTCTTCAATTATCATTATACTATAAGTACGGATTCTCCAAGCGCAGAAGACCTTTTAAGGGAAGGCCCAACAGATAAAAAATGATTAAAAAATTTGTTTGTGACAGTACCTAATTGACATATTAAATTAGTCTGGAAACAAATAAGTAGAATAGACTCACGCTTCATTTAGAGTGGAAAGTATATTTCTTGCACACGCATTCCAAATGTGGATCGCATCAGAACAAAAAGCATCCAATCACTCGTGCAGGAGGTCATCGGTCTTTTCTGCAAATTCCTTTACGAAAGCAAGTATGAACATGGCCGATTTCTCATCAGTAGTAAGTCCTGAGTACTGCAGATTGTGCCTTTCAATACGTATTTTATCAGCTTTTTCAATCAATTTTTTTTCTGCCGGATATAATTTCTTCAATGCTATGAACAAGCAGGCATGGCTTCGTTCTATATACCCATACTTAAAAAGCAGGGCCCTGGCATAATGAAAAAGTGCCGTATAGGCAATAAGCTCACTGACAACATACTCGGAAATCTCAAAATTCTTTTGGGCACTTTTAAGGAATTTATCTCCAAGATCAACTGATTGTTTGATCCTTATCTGTGCATCCGACGATTTTTTTATAAGTCCCTTTCCAACACAGTCTTCAAAGCTCATAGAGGTGCACCTTTCAGAAGAACATTATTCCTTAGAACTGAGTTCATAAAAGCATCATTGTCCTTATTGCTTTCCCATTTTTCAAGCGAGAAGATGGTGAGCTGGACGTCCATTTTCAGTTTTTTCTTCATTTCCTCCAATTTTTCATGTTCTACATTCTCCTCATTCCCTACAATAATCAGGTCAATATCGCTCTTTTCATCATATTCGCCAGAAGAATAACTCCCATAGAGTGCCAGAGATATTGCATTTTCATCCACAATTTGCCCTATTCCCAGTCCACTTAGCTTTTTAAGAAAATAAGCTCTTTTGATCGCCTTTACTACAAAATCTTCATTATTAAGGGAGAAGATCCTCAAATTCGCTTTTCTTTCTTCCTCGATCCATCCGTAACCAATATATTCCTCGCAGTATTTCTTGACAGTTGGTGGACCCAATTCTAGTTTGCGGCAAAGATCCTTGAAATGAATCTTTTTTGTCGGATTTTCAAGGAACCAGCTTAGTAGTTTTATTCCGCTAAAATCCTCTAATTTCATATTGTAATTACCGATTGGTATATTTATATACCTTTTGGTATTTCTAATTTGCTTCCACCATCCAGTTTTCTTAAACAAACAGTTCAGGATTATTGAACAGAGCTCACGCTGAGAAGAAAATATACGACTCACGCTTCATTTAGAGTGGAAAGTATAACTATTTTTTCTTGCACACGCATTCCAATTTATTCAAAGTGTGATTTGAATTTTGGAGGTGATCTATCCGCAGGTTCCCCTACGGATACCTTGTTACGACTTAGCCCTCCTCACGTCCTCCCGGTTCGAGCCCGGCAAAAACCAGGACCTCACCGAAAAAACATTTGGGTGACTTGACGGGCGGTGTGTGCAAGGAGCGGGGACACATTCACCGCGCGATAGTGACACGCGATTACTAGCCATTCCATCTTCACGAGGGTGGGTTTCAACCCTCGATCCGAACCACGGATGGATTTCGGGGATTGGCTCCTCCTTTCGAAGTTGCAGCCCATTGTTCCATCCACTGTATGCCGCGTGTAGCCCAAGTAGTTTCGGACCATACTGACCTACCGTCGCCCACTCCTTCCTCCCATTTAGCACGGGCAGTCCGTTTAAAGTACATCTTTCCCGGAGGAAAAATTAGTAACTAAACGTATGGGTCTCGCTCGTTGCCTGACTTAACAGGACAGTTCACACCACGAGCTGACGATGGCCATGCAATACCTCTCGGCTTGTCAAGCAAGACCTTCAGCCTGGCTGTCATTCTGCCGTCTCCACTGGTGATATTTCCGGCGTTGTATCCAATTAAACCGTAGCATCCACGGCTTGTGGTGCTCCCCCGCCAATTCCTTTAAGTTTAAATCTTGCGATCGTACTCCCCAGGCGGCAGACTTAAGACCTACGCTACAGCACTGCACATGATTACTCATGCGCAACACCCAAGTCTGCATTATTTACGGCTAGGACTACCGGGGTATCTAATCCCGTTCGCTCCCCTAGCTTTCGTCCCTCACTGTCGGACACGTTTTGGGTCGGCGCCTTCGCCACTGGTAGTCCATCCAGGCTCAACGGATTTTACCCCTACCCTGGATGTACTCCGACCCTCCCCCGTTCCCAAGACAAGCAGTATCAACTGCAAGCGTTAGGGTTGAGCCCCAACATTTCACAGCGGACTTACTCGTCCAGCTACGGACGCTTTAGGCCCAGTATTCGTGGATACCACTCGAGGCGCTGGTGTTACCGCGGCGGCTGCCACCAGTCATAGGCCACTTCCTATTGACTGTTCAACCAATAAGGATGTGTTTGCCCACACCCTTATTCTCCAAGCTTTGTACACTTGGCAAAAGACAACAGCATTGCTGCTGCCACTCAGATTTCCCCTATCACGCTTTCGCGCATTGTAGAGGTTTCGCGCCTGCTGCACCCCGTAGGGCTAGGGTCCTTGTCTCAGTACCCTTCTGGGGGCCACCACTCTCATGGCCCCTACGGATTATCGGCTTGGTGAGCCATTACCTCACCAACAACCATGATCCGGCGCAGTCTCATCCTAAGGCCCGCTGGCTCCAATTCACCAGAGATTTAAACGCTCAAGCATTCCAGCATAGAGCATCTATCGCGTGTTAGCCTCAGTTTCCCGAGGTTATTCGCGTCCTTAGGGCAGATTGACTACGTGTTACTCAGCCTTATGCCCCCCACCCAAGTGAGTGAGGCGACTTGCATGGCTTAGTCGAAATCTGATAGCAGTATCCTCCAGCAGGATCAACTGGAATTGATCTTCTGCTGAACCGAATTATTTAATCATTAATTTCGGAATCGACGTTATACTTTCCTTTACTCTTGAAGCGTGAGTCAAATCTAAAAGCGTTAGATTTCAAGTTTACATAAATCAGCCTCAGTCAATTAAAACTGAAACCGAAAAAAACGGTGACTATGATATACGATAGATGAGTTTATAAAGCTAACGCAACCGTCCCGCCAAACATGTTCCAGTTTGGCAGAAATCACCTTTTCACGGCATAAACCGCAATAAAAGTAGATTATTTATTAAACATTTAAATAATAAGATGTTCATGGACGAGGACAAGATAGTTCTTGACAAGGAGAGCTTCGAAGCTCTTGCAGTCGATACGCGAGTGAAGATTCTCAAATCCCTCAAGGAAAGGAGGAAAACCCTTACCGAGCTCTCGAAGGAGACTGGGATGTCCGTTTCCGGCATAAAGGAACATCTTGAGATCCTTGAAAAGACGCACCTTATTGAGAAAATAGACGACGGCCACAAATGGAAATACTATGAACTGACCAGAAAAGGGAAGAACATAGTTGGGCCCAAGGAGTTCCGCGTCCTCGTATTATTGTCCATATCATTGATAGCGCTTGCCGCATCGTTCTTCATGATGGTTCCTCCTGCACCTGTTGCGGATGAGCCGATGATGCTTGAGACAGCTGCTGCGGGGGAGGCCCAAAGAGTAAATGATGAGGACCTTGCCCCGAAGGCACTGGCTGTTGCTGCTCCTGATGAATTCCTTGATGAGCCGGACCATGCTGACCAGAACCTGGTTGCGACGGCAATAGGGTTAATCAGCGGGCTTACTATAATTGCATGCCTTGCAATACTGGCCAAAAACAGGATGAGATAGCAAAAACAGGCAATCTCAGAGATGGTCTTTGAGGTCAGAATAAAGCAAGTATTTAAATACTGTTACAGTAAGTATATATTCATGCTTCACAACAGGTCCAGGCTACTCTCACTGCTATCCATAGCTAGATCTCCTACTGCTACCAAAGCAACAGAGGCACACAGGAAGCTATTGCTGCCTGATCCTACTATTGAAGATGTCATCCGTTACAGCAAAGCTCCGACTGATGATTATGAATCTTTGGCTGCGGTCAGGTTTGTTGAATCTATTCTGGATGTCAGGGAGAAACCATTGCCAAGATCAATTAAAAGAAAAAAGCAGGATTTTGCTGATGAAATACTTGCTGAGATGAACCTTCATGTTTCTTATAACTCTAAAAAAATCGAAAAAGAATTCCTGGGAGTCACCAAGAGCATTTCAAGACTTATTGCACTTTATTATTTTGAGGATGGGGAACAGCCGGAGCAATTGAAAGATACGAGGCTTGTAAGGATGTTACCGTATCTTGCAAGGCATCTTCTTGCTGAGACTGAATTGTGTGTTGAAATGAAATTCACAAATCCTAAAATGAACCTCAGTAAAGTTTCTGTTTTCGATATTTTAGAAAAATTGGAACTGCTTGAAGACCATGAGGATGAGATTGTAAGAGATAATGCCAGGAATATTGTTGGTACTGCTTTGCATCAAGGGAACCTGGAATTGGCTGATAGGCTGGCTAATGGTGCTAAGGAGAAATTGGATGTTCTTGAATCTCATGAGGAGGAGGTTGTGAGGGACAATGCAAGGACTATTGTTAGTACTGCTTTGAATAAAGGGAACCTGAAATTGGCTGATAGGCTGGCTAATGGTGCTAAGGAGAAATCGGATGTTCTTGAATCTCATGAGGAGGAGGTTGTAAGAGATAATGCAAGGACTATTGTCTGTGCTGCTTTGAATAGAGGGAATCTGGATCTCTCTGATAGGCTTGCTGAAGGTGCTAAGGAGAAACTTAGGGAATTGGAAGAACACAAGGAGCAAATTGTGAGGGACAATGCAAGGACTATTGTTTATGCTGCTTTGAATAGAGGGAACCTGGATTTTTGTGAAAAATTGGCTGAGGGGGCTAAGGAGAAACTTAGGCTGCTAGATGGGCATACTGAAGAATTTGTAAGGGAGAATGCAAGGACTATTGTTAGTACTGCTTTGCGTAATGGGAATCTGGATTTGGCTAATAGGTTGGCTGATGGTGCTAAGGAGAAACTTGGTAAATTGGAAAGGCATGGGGATGTCGTGGTAAGGGATAATGCAAGGACTATTGTTAGTACTGCTTTGAATAGGGGGAATCTGGATCTCTCTGATAGGCTTGCTGAAGGTGCTAAGGAGAAACTTAGGATGCTTGAAGGTCATAGTGATGACGTTGTGAGGGACAATGCAAGGACTATTGTTAGTGCTGCTTTGAATAGAGGGAATCTGGATCTCTCTGATAGGCTTGCTGAAGGTGCTAAGGAGAAACTTGGTAAATTGGAAAGGCATGGGGAGGTAAGAGTAAGAAAAAATGCACGGACGATAATATCAGGGTTATTTCAAAAGGGAAATCTTGATCTTGAATCCGTTGAAGCCCACGGAGAGGTTTTTGATTTGGTGATAAAATGAGGGGAAATCTACTTTCATTACTGTCGATTGCAAACTCACTAGCAGCTACCAAAGCAACAGAAGCACACAGAAAACTTCTTCTTCCTGATCCTACTATTGAAGATGTCATCCGTTACAGCAAAGCTCCGACTGATGATTATGAATCACTGGCTGCTCAGAAATATGTCGAATCCATCCTTGATGTCAGGGAGAAACCATTGCCATTCTCCCTAAAAAGAAAAAAACAGGATTTTGCTGATGAAATACTTGCTGAAATGAAGTCGCAGGTTTCTTTTCCAAATAAGAAAGTAGAAAGAGAATTTCTTGGTGTTGCTAAGAGCATTTGTCGTCTTATTGCGCTTTATTATTTTGAAAATGGAGAACAACCTGAACAATTGAAAGATATGAGGCTTGTTAGGATGCTACCTCATCTTGCAAGACATCTGCTTGCTGAGACGCAGTTGTGTATCGAAGCTAAATTTAGTGAACCTCGAAGAAATCTTAGTAAAAAATCTGTCTTTGACATACAGGAAAAGATTGAGGAACTTGAGAAGCATGGTGATGAAGTTGTAAGAGATAATGCAAGGACTATTGTTTATGCTGCTTTGAATAGGGGGAATCTGGATTTGGCTGATAGGCTCGCTGATGGTGCTAAGGAGAAATTGGATGTTCTTGAATCTCATGAGGATGAAGTGGTAAGAGATAATGCAAGGACTATTGTCTGTGCTGCTTTGAATAGAGGGAATCTGGATCTCTCTGATAGGCTTGCTGAAGGTGCTAAGGAGAAACTTAGGGAATTGGAAGAACATGGGGATGAGATTGTAAGGGATAGTGCCAGGACTATTGTTGGTGCTGGTTTGCAGAAAGGGAATCTTGATCTTTGTGATAGGCTGGCATCTGGTGCTAAGGAGAAGCTTGAGGCACTTGAGAAGCATGGTGATGAGGTTGTAAGGGATTATGCCAGGACTATTGTTCATGCAGCTTTAGTTCGAGGGAATCTGGATTTTGTTGATAAGTTGGCCAGTGGCGCTAAGGAGAAATTGAAGAAACTTGAGAAGCATGGTGATGAGGTTGTAAGGGATAATGCAAGGACGATTGTTGGTGCTGGTTTGAATAAAGGAAACCTGGATCTTTGTGATAAATTGGCTGGTAGTGCTAATGAGAAGCTTGAGGAATTGGAAAAACATAGGGATGATATTGTAAGGGATAATGCCAGGACTATTGTTTATGTTGCTTTGCATAATGGAAACCTGGATCTTTGTGATAAATTGGCTGGTAGTGCTAAGAAGAAGCTTGAGGAACTTGAGAAGCATGGTGATGGAATCGTCAAGATGATAGCCAGGACTATTGTTTGTGCTGGACTACATAATGGGAATCTTGGGCTTTGTGATAGGTTAGCTTCTGAAACTAAGACAAAGCTTGTGGAGCTGGAGAAGCATCGGGATGAGGTTGTAAGGGATAATGCCAGGACTATAGTTGGTGCTGCTTTGAATAGGGGGAATCTGGATTTGGCTGATAGGTTGGCTGATGGTGCTAAGGAGAAGCTTGAGGAATTGGAAAAACATAGGGATGATATTGTAAGGGATAATGCCAGGACTATAGTTGGTGCAGGATTGAAAATGGGAAATCTCAGACTATGTGATTCTCTTTCTGGTTGTGCTAAGGATAAGCTTGGGAAGCTTGAGAAGCATGATAATGCGAGGGTAAGAAAAAATGCTAGAACAATAATGGCAGTATTATTCACAAATGGAGATTTAGAGCTTGAATCCGTAGAAGCAAACGGAGAGGTTTTTGTACTAGTGGTAAAATGAGGGGAAAATTAATTTCATTACTGTCGATTGCAAACTCACCAGCCGCTACCAAAGCAACAGAGGCACACAGGAAGCTATTGCTGCCTGATCCTACTATTGAGGAGGTCATCCGTTACAGCAAAGCTCCGACAAATGATTATGAATCACTTGCCGCTGCAAGGTTTGTCGAATCAATTCTGGATGTCAGGGAAAGGCCATTGCCAAACGGACCACTAAAGGCAAATCTGCAAAATTTTGCTTATAATGTACTGTCTGAAATGAAGCTTCATGTTTCTTTTGATTCGAAAAAAGTAGAAAAAGAATTTCTGGGAGTAGCTAAGAGCATATCAAGACTTATTGCACTTTATTATTTTGAGGATGGGATACAGCCGGAACAATTGAATGATACAAGACTTGTGAGAATGCTTCCTCATCTTACAAGGCATCTTCTTGCAGAGACTGAATTATGCGTTGAAGCGAAATTCACACTTCCTAAACGAAATCTCAGTAAAGTTTCTGTATTTGATATTTTTGAAAAACTTTCTGAATTGGAAGAACATGAGAATGGGGTTGTAAGAGATAATGCCAGGACTATTGTTTATGCTGCTTTGAGTAGAGGGAACCTGGAATTGGCTGATAGTCTGGCTGAAGGTGCTAAGGAGAAGCTTGAGGAATTGGAGGGGCATCATGATGAGGTCGTAAGAAATAATGCAAGGACTATTGTTAGTGCTGCTTTGAATAGAGGGAACCTGGAATTGGCTGATAAGCTGGCTAATGGTGCTAAGGAGAAACTTAAGAAATTGGAAGGGCATGCTGATGAAAAAATAAGAAGATATTCAAGGACAATAATATCAAAATTACTCCATAAAGGGAATCTTGATCTTGAATCCATAGAATCAAACGGAGAGGTTTTTGATTTGGTGGTAAAATGAAGGGCAGATTAATATCGTTGCTGTCTATTGCACGATCACCAGCTGCCAGGAAAGCAACAGAAGCACACAGGAAACTGCTTCTTCTGGATCCGACTATTGAGGATGTTATCCGATATACTAAAGCCCCGACTGATGATTATGAATCTTTGGCTGCTGCAAGGTTTGTGGAATCCATTCTGGATGTGAGAACCAGGCCATTGCCGCGAAAGATCATGCAGAAAAAGCAGGATCTTGCAGACGAAATGCTTGCGGAAATGAAACTCCATGTTAAAATTGACGATGAGAAGGTGGAAAAAGAATTCCTTGGTGTTGCTAAGAGCATTTCAAGACTGATTGCTTTGCACTATTATGAGGATGGAAAGCAGTCGGAACAGTTGAAGGATACACGGCTTTCTAGGATGCTACCGCATCTTGCAAGGCACCTTGTTGCAGAAACAGAATTGGCTTTGGAGGCCAAATTCACCCAGCCTAAAAGGAACCTCAGCAAAGTCTCTGTTTTTGATATCCAGGAAAAACTTGATATGGTCAAAAACCATCCAGAAGAGGTCGTAAGGGATAATGCCAGGACAATAATCTATTCTGCCCTTCGTTCCGGAAACCTAGAAATCGCTGACAATCTTGCAGAAGGAGCCGGAAAGAAATTGAGAATGCTTGAAAGACATGGGGAAGAAACAGTAAGAACAAATGCAAGGAACATCATGTGCGCTTCCTTATACAAAGGGAAACTGGATCTGGCTGACAAGCTTGCTGCTGGTGCCAGGGAAAAGGTTGCGATGCTCGATTCGCACCCTGATCAGGTTGTACGGGATAATGCGGAGGTCATTATTTATGCTGCTTTCCGATCCGGCAACCTGGATATCGCTGATCGTATCGCATGCGGGTTTAAGGAAACGCTCGAGATGCTGGAAAATCATCCTGACAAAGTGGTAAGGAATAATGCCAGGACGATTATCTGTGCCGCACTGACCAGGGGCAGCCTGGATCTTGCGCACAAGCTTGCTGGCGGTGCCAGGAAAAAACTTGAGAAGCTTGAACATCATAAGGCGCAGGTGGTAAGGGATAATGCAAGGACCATTGTTTATTCTGCATTGCGTTCCGGTAGCCTTGAGATTGCAGACAGGATGGCAAAAGGCACAAGGAAGAAACTAAGCAAACTTGAAAAGCATCCTGATCAGGTTGTAAGGGATAATGCAAGGACGATTATTAGCACTGCCTTGGATCGGGGGAACCTGGATCTGGCAGATACACTCGCTGATGGAGCAAGGGAAAAGCTGGAGATGCTTGAAAGGCATCCTGATGATATTGTCAGGGCAAATGCAAGGACCATTGTCTATTCCGCCCTTCGTTCAGCAAATCTTGAATTCGCAGACGTTGTGGCATCCGGAGCAGATGAAAAACTTGAGAATCTTAAAGAACATGATGACGAGATTGTCAGGGCACATGCAAGGACCATTGTCTATTCTGCATTGAACAGGGGCAGCCTGGAACGTACTGAGAAGCTTGCAACCGGGGCAAGGGAAGAACTTGAGATCCTGGAAGCGCATGAAGAAGAAGTTGTTAAGGATAATGCAAGGACGGTTATTTATGGGGCCCTTCGTTCAGGCAATATGGATGCAATCATCAAGATGGCCTCCGGTGCCAGGAAAAAGCTGGATACGCTCGATGACCATCCTGATGAGAGAGTAAGGCAGAATGCAAGGACGATTATTTGTGAACTGTTCCATCGTGCCAATCTTGAAATTGCATCATTGAAAAAGCACGGGGAAATTTTTGAATTGAAATAGCTATTTCCCCCTGAATGCGATCCCGGTGACACTGAGGAATATCAGGATGAGCAGCCCTGGGATCCCGCCGATTAGGGTGATAAGTAGGCTCCAGATGTTGATATCAATCTTTATGCCAAGCCACCCGACAACCTTGAGTGCTATCAGCGCTATTATCGTATTGAAAAGCAGGGCAACAGGGCCCCAGGCATTCCATACTGCTGCAAACAGGATTATCGCGATTACCAGGAAAACCAGGTTGATCAGGAATTTCATAGGTTCATCAATCTTCAAAAAACTTTATATTGCTAATTAGGACATGATGAAAATCAAGGCACCTGAATTCGAAGGGATAAAATGGGCTAATTCCAAGCCGCTGAAACTGGAGAAGCTTAAGGGAAAGCCGTTGCTCGTGCTGTTCTGGACATTTTCCTGCATAAACTGCCAGAGAACAATCCCATACATTAACGAATGGGAAAGGAAATACGGAGGGCTGCAGATAATTGGGATACATTCCCCGGAATTCGATTTCGAGAAGAAGGAAAAAAATCTCAAAAAGGCTATAAAGGAGATGAGGATAAAATTCCCGGTCTGCATGGACAACAAGATGGTGATGTGGGAAAAATACAACAACAATTACTGGCCGGCAATGTTTCTTATCGACCAGGAAGGATTCATAAGATACGTGCAGTTCGGCGAGGGGAATTTTGACAAGCTTGAGGAATCGATCCAGATACTGCTCAATGTTTCAAAATCCCTGATGAAAGAAAAACCCCTGAACATCTTTGCGGATATTTCTCCGAAGATATATGCCGGCTATCTGAGGAATGACGGTCTCGGATCCGGTCTCAGCGGCAGGAACTACATAGATTTTGGCGAGCACCAGAGGGACATATTGTACCCAGATGGCATCTGGGTGCAGAAAAAGGATTATATTGAACTCCAGGAGGGGCCGGGAAAGATATCGGTCCGTTTC
Organism: Candidatus Micrarchaeia archaeon; assembly: GCA_050303335.1. Lineage (GTDB taxonomy): Archaea > Micrarchaeota > Micrarchaeia > Anstonellales > Bilamarchaeaceae > Bilamarchaeum. The sequence continues at coordinate 48,278 of JBNLBN010000002.1, read as the reverse complement.
AACAGCGACAGTGCGAATGCAATAATCGAGCCGATAAAGAAGACCAAGGCAACCGTGTATGTCGATTTCAAGAAAAAAAGCGAGATCATTATCGACAGGCCTTCCCTGCACAATTTGTTTTCAAGCAACAAAATCAAGGATCGGGAACTTTCGATTGTTTTTGACGGAAAAGTAAGGATCTACGCCTTCAGCTTCATGTAGCCTTCAGAAAGAAGATTTATAAGCATTATTATCCATAAATAATAACTATGACTGATATTCTAACCGTAACAAAAGAAGATGCAATTAAGGCATTAGAAGAAATCGATATAGGTGATTTTGCAAGGATATATGATGAAATGCCGGGCTTTTTGCGGGATGAATTCAAGGCTGAATTTATCGAAAGGGCAAAAAACGCAGGGGTTTCGGATCAATTGAAATATTTACTGAAATATGACCTGGGTTTGGATTTTGCATTGGATGCAATCCGGAGTTTAAAAATATGCGGCAGCATTGACGATTATGAAGTTGCAATGGACTATGTAAGAGAATACCAGGTCCCGGGCGATAAGAGGAAATTGCTTACAGCTCTGCTCGAAGACATAGAAGAACAGGATGTTAACGGATTTGCGGACAGTATGGTAAGACTGCTCGAATTTGAGGGTTTGACCCCTGACGAAGTGAATCGGATTAATGAATGCATCAAGTTTAATTTAGAAGTTGGATCAGATGAGGTGGAGATGACTGATATTGCATACCGCGTGATGGTAAGTGAGAAGGTGCAACCAGAAACAAGAGAGTATGCAGTAAATTACTGCTCAGATCGCGGAGAATTCAGGGCCTTGACGAAAGCAGCCGGAAATGAGCTTCTTGCAGATATGGACTGGGAAAAGATATTAATGCGTTCTCTCGAGGTATTGGAAGGAGAGTTGGAGGACGAGGGATATTATCCGGATGATGTAAGACAGTTGACATTGGCAGATTGGGAAGTACTGCCGAAAAGTGTAAAGGTTAAAGCAAGAGAGATGATGGATACTGTACTACAAAATATCGGGCCTGACAGGCAATATACGTTAGAAGAAGCTAAGCAGGATCTTGATGATTCATCTGGATATGCAAGATCAATTCTTGAAACATTTATTAGGGAAAGGGATGATACAATTCCTGAACCCCAAAAAAGGGCACTGGAAACTCTTCGATCGTATATTGAGCAACGGAAGGATGTCGGGACAGCAGAAAAAAGAAGAATTGTGGGCCCTGAAAGAAAAGTCGATGACCCCAAGAAGATAAAACAACGCTAAATTTTCGACACTATTTTATTTTCAAATTGCCAAGTAAAAATGGTCCGGTGAAAGTAGTTACAATGCTAAGAAACGTCATTGCAACTATCATTGCCGAATCGAGTATTCCCAGTTCGAAGCCGGTGAATGCCACAGCAAGGGTGGTGGAAAGCTGAGGGATTGTTGCAGCGCCTATAATCGAACTCTCATCAATGGAATAGCCGCTGAGCCTCCCTGCAAGGAATCCGCTAGCGAATTTTGAAATCATCGATCCGGCAAGGACGAGAAGTATTATCTCCCAGACGCCGGACTGCCTGGCAAAGACAGATATGTCCGTGTTGATACCGATCAATACAAAGAATATCGGTATGAAAAGCCCGTAGCTAAGTACATGGAGCTTCATCTTGATCCTCCGGTTCATCTCCCGATCAGAAAGCACTAGGCCTGCATAGAATCCTGCAAGTATCAGGTGGAGCCCCAGAAGCTCGAATACTAGAACGGTTGCAAGCAGCACCACGAACGTGAATCTTATCTGGTCCTCGAAACGGGCATCCTCCGTAGTAGAGGTATTCTGCACATACATCTTCCTGATTTTCCTTATTATCAGCGCCAGTATGAACAGGAGCGCGAAGAGAAGGGTATAGTAAACTGGGAGGGGGATTGAAGAACTTGGGGAAATGGAATTTAGGAGAAATGAAAGTATTATCAGGCTGAGGGCATCTTCTGCAACTGTTGCTCCAAGTATGGATTTTCCAATTTTCTTGGAGAGCAGGCCGTTGTTCTGGAGCGACGGGACGATTACTGCGATCGATGATGATATGAAGATCGTCCCAAGGAGCAGGGCTGTTATCCAGCCGTATCCAAGGAAAAGGGCTATGCCGATTCCGACAATGAATGGTATCAGCCCATTTATTAGGGCAATAATTGATGTCCCGTTGATCCTCGATGGGACTTTTGAAAACCTCGTCTCGAGTCCTGCCATGAACATCAGGAACACCAGCCCCATCTCGCCTAAAAATTCGACAGTCTCATCCGGCTGGAATATGTCAAGCCCGTGAGTGCCGATCAGCATCCCTGCAAGCATTAATATCACTACGTATGGAACCCTGAAGGGCTTGAGAAACTGTGCAAAAAAGATTCCTGCGGCGATCACTGTGAGAAGCGGGAGAACTTCGGCCATAAAATCACTGCACCGGTAAATTATATAAGATTATTCGAGCGTTGCATGCATTCTCTGGATTATGGTGATGATGGAGAGCACAACTACGAAAATCATCGAAAGGACGAAGAAATCCATTGAGAAGAGTATTCCTGCAGCAAGCCCGATTATCAGTATCAGGAGCCTCTCGCTCCTTTCGCAAATGCCGCCAAGTGCCAGGGCCTTCTCCTTTGTCAATGCCTCCTTATGGTCAGCATATGCCCTTACAAAAGACACCATGGACGTTCCGAAGAAAAGGACGGCTGATATCCAAATCTTCGGATCTATGAACACTGCTGGAAGGGGATAGAACATAAAGGCAAAAAGGAACGTTGCCTCGACAAAACGGTCGACTACCCCGTCAAGGAAACCGCCGAATTTTGTCTGGGTGTTCCTCTCTCGCGCCACCGCACCGTCAATTGCATCCGAAAGTGCAGCAACAGAGAAGAGGAGCAGCCCGTACCCGAGGTTTCCCGTAGCTATCAGGACTGCGCCCACAATGGAGATGAATAAAGAAATAAGTGTCCACTGGTTCGGAGAGAGGGGCAATTTGGAGAATGTCTTTCCTGCGCGGTTCTGGATATCCCTGAGGAATCCCATCTGCTTGAGCATGGACTTATGATGGAAAGAATCATATATAATTCTTCATGCATTCCTCGGAACAGAACGCAACAGTCTTGTTCTTCTCTGATTTTTTAAATTTTGGAACGCCGCTGTTGAAGTACTTTCCGCAATTCAGGCAGTACATCGGATCACAGCGAAAGGAGTTCCTTCAGTTTTTCGACATCGAAGCCGATTATCACGTTGTCGCCTATCACGGTCACGGGGATTCCTCCCTGCCCGCTAACCGACATGGCCTCTTCCGCATTTTCTGCATTATCCACATCCTTGACCTCGTATTCGATCTTGTTCTCATCAAGGAAATCAATAAGCTTGTGGCACCAGGAACACCATTCTGCCTTGTATACCGTTACCTTCATGCAAGAAGACAATCATAGAGCTTTTATAAATTTAATCCATGATTTTCTTACATGGCGATTGAGTTTCTGATAATAGGCATTACCATTGTCATGGGATTCCTTGCAGACAAGATCTTCGAGAAGACCAAGATATCGTCGGTTATCATCTTGATCGCCTTTGGTTTCCTTCTCGGTCCGATGTTCGGCCTGCTTGATGTCACTGAAGAATCGGTAATAAAATCAATACTCCCGTTCATCGCATCGATCGCTTTGATCTTCCTCCTCTTTGACGGAGGATTCGAATTCGACATATTCAGCTTCGCTAAAGACATCCCAAAGAGCATGCTCTTCACGCTGATGGTCTTCGTACTTGGAACGGCTTTCATCACGGGTTTCGTGACGATGCTCCTTGGATGGGGTATGATTTATGGGGCGCTTCTTGGTGCTGTCGTCGGTGGATCCAGCGGAGCGGTTGTCATCTCCCTTGTCGATCAGACGTCTATCAGGAAGGAGACGAAATCGCTTCTTACAGTTGAATCCACCTTGACTGATGCGCTTGTAATTATTACAGCGGTCATACTCATCCAGATCATAACCCAGGTGGAAGGGGATCTTACGATAGGAAATGTAGCTGGCCTCTTCCTCTCTTCCTTTTCCAACGCCATACTTCTTGGAATACTCGGAGCGGTGGTATGGATCGTCCTGATCACCAGGTTCAGCATGGAGAATTATTCCTACATGCTCATGCTTGCCCTCCTCTTCGGAGTGTTTGCAGTGACCGAGGAAGTGGGCGGAAGCGGGGGAATAGCAGTTTTCACTTTCGGCCTTGCCCTCGGTAATGCAAAGAAGATGTCTAAACTTGCAAACATGGAAGCCATAAACCCGGTTAGCAGGACGAGCAAGTTCATCCAGGAGGAGATAACATTCTTCGTGAAGACATTCTTCTTCGTCTACGTGGGGCTCCTCATGTCGCTTTCTTTCTTCAGGTTCGATGTGATGGTTGTGGGGGTTTCTATCGTCATCCTCATCCTGGTGGCAAGATACCTGATTACAAGGGGCGTTCTTCCGGACATCCCGGACAAGGACAAGAAGGTCGTTGCCACGATGATGCCGAGGGGGCTTGCAGCGGCTGTTGTCGCGACGCTTCCAAGGATAAACGGCATCGACCTGCCCAATTTCCAGGAATACGTTTTCATAGTAATCCTGTTTACGAACATACTTGCAACTGTCGGGATTTTCCTGTTTGACAGGAAGGAAGAGGAGAAGTGATTTAAAATATTTGAGCTTAATTTTTCTCGATGGCTACAAGAGTCGCAGTATTAGACAGGGATGTCTGCATTGAAAAGCGGTGCGGGTATGTCTGCATAAAGGTCTGTCCCCCTAACAGGATGGGAGAGGAATGCATCGTACAGGAGGAGGACGGGCCGTTTCCCGTGATATCCGAGCAGCTGTGCATAGGATGCGGAATCTGCGTCAAGAAGTGCCCTGTTTCCTGTATCGATATCATAAACCTTGCGCGGGAGCTGGATGATCCGGTCTTCCAGTACGGGATTAATTCATTCAGGATCTACGGACTTCCGCTTCCGGAAAACGGGTCGGTGGCGCTGGTTGGAAAGAACGGAATCGGGAAGACCACTGCTATCAGGCTCCTCTCAAGGCAGCTTGCCCCCAACTTCGCGATTTTCGACCGGAAGCTTGATGATAAGGAGGTCATAGAAAGGCTCCCTATTGAAACAAGGAGGTATTTCCAGAACACTGGCGAGATACGGGTGAGCGCAAAGCCCCAGCACATTGACAGGATAAAGGATGTCTTCAGCGGTACTGTGGAGGAGCTCCTTAATACTGCAGGAAGCGACATTGCGCCGGTAGTCGAAAAATTCGGCATCAGGAACATACTTGGGAGGAAAATCTCCCAGCTGTCCGGCGGGGAGCTCCAGAAGGTTGCTATTGCAACAGCATTCATGAAAGATGCAGACATTTACTATTTCGACGAGGTGACGAACTATCTTGATATAGAGGAGAGGCTCCGCGTCGGAATTCTGATCAAGGAATTGTCCGAAAAGAAGAAGGTCATAATGGCAGAGCACGACCTGACAGTGCTTGACTATGTAAGCGACTATGTCTACCTTTTTTACGGCGACGAGAATGTCTACGGTGTCGTTTCCGGGCTGAAGAACAACCGCGCCGGTATCAACGAATATATCGCAGGATATCTCAAGGAGGAGAATGTCAAGTTCAGGAACTACGAGATATCTTTCTCGAAGCATTCTGAGAAGGCGATAAAGACCCCGGCGCTGCTGAAATACGACGCGATGGAAAAGAGATTCGATTCATTCGGTTTCAAAAGCGAAGGCGGGGAGATAAAGAAGGGCGAGATACTTGGGATTGTGGGAAAGAATGCTCTTGGAAAATCGCTTTTTGTCAAGATGCTTGCAGGGGTTGAAGAAGGCGGATCGCCAGTCCAGATGAAGATATCATACAAGCCGCAGTACATCAAGGCAAAGGACGACTTCGTATGGCAGTACCTCGAGAACTTCAAGGGAACGCTATTTGAAGAATGCAAAAGGAAATTAAACCTCAATCCCCTTATGGAGAAGCACCTTACTGAATTGTCAGGAGGCCAGCTCCAGAGGGTCGAACTTACGAAAGCACTGTGTACCGAGGCCGACATATATCTTTTCGATGAGCCGAGTGCGTTCCTGGATATCGAGCAGAGGTTCGAGTTCGCATCTCTCCTAAGGAAGGCAATATCGGAATCGGAGAAATCTGCATTCGTTGTTGACCATGACATAGTATTCATTGACGCGATTTCGAACAGGCTGATAGTATTCGACGGGGAAAGCTCGGTCCAGGGGCATGCCAGCAGCCCTCATGACAAGAGGGACGGGATGAACTCCTTCCTGAAGGTTGCAGGGATTACCATGAGAAGGGACAAGGATTCATCGAGGCCGAGGATCAACAAACCAGGGTCGCAGCTTGATACCGAGCAGTCGGAATCAGGCAATTATTACGGCAACTGACCGGATGTTTTAAATAAGGTTATAAACAGTAGATATTTATGCAAAGTGAACGATCCAAATTAGTTTCATTGTTGTCGATTGCTAGAAGCCCTGTTGCAACAAGAGCAGTGGAGGCACACAGAAAATTGATGCTCCCTGAACCAACGATAGAGGAGATTGCAAGTTATTCCAAAATACCAAGCAATGACATCGAGGGGCTGGCAGCCCAACAGTTCATCTCATCGATCCTTGAAGTGAGGAAAACGCATCTCCCATTCGGGATCCCCCGAAGAAGACAGGCATTTGCAAATGAGATACTTGAGAAGATAAAAGCCAGTGTTCAAATTAGTGACAAGAGGACAATGGAGGAATTTGCCGGCGCTGCAAAAAGCATCGCAAGGCTGATCGCGATCCATTACAAGGAAGGGGGCAAATTGCCTGAAGAACTGGACGGGACCAGGCTTGAGATGATGGTTCCGCATCTTGCTGTGCACATCTTAGTAGAAACGGAATTATGCATTGAATCAAAATTTACGCATGCCCGCCGCAATCTCAGCAAGATGTCCGTATTCGAGATCCAGGATAAGCTGGAGGAACTTGAAGGCCATGAGGATAAGATCGTTCGAGACAATGCGAGGACAATTCTTTGCACTGCGCTGAGAAACAGGGACCTTGGAATATGCGACGAACTCGCTGCCGGTGCGGCAGAAAAGCTGGAGGAGCTGGAAGGACACGAGGATGAGATTGTGCGCAGCAATGCCCCTAACATCGTTTGCACTGCCATCCAGAAGAAGGATCTCGGGATTTGCAACAGAATGGCCGATGGTGCTGCGGAAAAGCTCAGGCTGCTCGAGGGCCACAGGGACGAGATAGTAAGAAGCCATGCAAGGAGCATAGTCAGCGCCGGTGTGGGCAGGGGAGACCTTGGAATTTGCGACAAACTCTCAAGAGGAGCAAAGAGAAAGCTAGAGAAATTTAAGAGGAGCAAAATTCCGTATGTCAAAGATAATGCCCGCAGTATTGTAGGTGCCGGCTTGTATAGGGGAAACCTGGCACTTTGCGACAAGCTTGTCCGGGACGCTAGGAAAAAGATAAAGGAGCTGGAAAAGCATGCCGACGGGGTCGTTCGCGACAATGCTAGAACGATCGTCAGTGCCGGCCTGAAGAATGCAAGACTGTCCCTTTGCGACGAGCTTGCAAAAAATGCCCGGAAAAAACTGGAAGAACTTGAAGCTCATCCTGACGGGGTTGTCCGGGACAATGCAAGAAGCATCGTAAGCCTGGGTTTGAAGAACGGAAATCTTGCAACCTGTGACGATCTTGCAGAGGGCGCGAAGGCGAGATTCGAGCTATTGAAGCATCACCACGATGAGAGGATAAGGGTGAATGTAAGGACGATCATAAACGGATTGCTTCACAGGGGAAACCTGGAACTAAGGACAATTGAAAAGAACGGTGAAGTGTTCGTACTGGAAGCCTAGATAGGCAAATAAAATAACATTGTACGCAATTAAACCCATGAACTGGAAGATGCATTTCCTGATCGGTGCCGTAATTGCGGCTGCACTGCTGTTCCTGATCGGCGAACATAACATAGTCAGCCTTGTTTTCATTGCAGCTATCGGAGGATTTTCAGCCCTGATTCCGGACCTGGATCTTGCATATTCAAAAGGCAGGAGGCTCCTTGACATTGCATTTATCCTGTTTGCAGCTCTCATAGCATACCTTTCCGAATGTGGCGTGAGAATCTGCGTTCCAACATTCGAAATGGTAATTATCTTCCTGATACTGATAGGGGTATACTTTGTTTTCTTCTTCCTGCTCGGCCAGAAGCACAGGGGAATTACGCACACGCTTGCAGCTGCTATTGTTTTTGCGATAATAATGGCTATCCTCGTTGGACTGCAGTTCGGGATAGCAGCTCTTGCAGGATATCTATCCCACCTTATTGCGGACCGGAAGCTAAAATTCCTCTAGATATTTGTTTAGAACTTCTTCTGCGACTTCCTTATTCAGCACGTGGAGGTTCTTTGCATGCCTCAAGGCTTCCTTCTTGTCCTTCATGGCAATGGAAATTGCAAGCATCAGCTTCTCCACGACCTCGGAGCATTTGAGCTTCTCGACAGGATTGAGGATCTTCATCGCTTTCTTGTATTCCTCCTGATTGAAATATGCTGATGCTACAACAACTGCTGAAGCGATCATCTCGTCCTTGCTCTTGCACTTGTTGAATGCTATTTTCCCGTAAACGATCGCATCGTCATATCTTTTCGTCCAGAATGATGAATTGGAATAGAGATAATTGGATATCATTTCATCGGGAAATTCCTTCCTGAATGAGGATGAGAGCTTGTATGCCTTGGCATATTCCTTGTTCTGGAGATACAGCATAATCTGCTTGGTATAACCTCGGCGGGAAAATTCCATGGAGAAATCTCTCTAGATTGCTTTTTAATGTTTAGTTTTGTTCAATAATTATGGCTTCTAGAATGGAAAAAGCGGAAAAGGCAGTTGAAGAGTTTCAGAAAACGGCGCAGATCGACATTTTCAATGATCCCATAGTCAGCAACATAGTCAGTGAAGCGGTATCCAGGGATACCACGGACAGGGAAATGGTTAAAGAGATTCTGGAAAGGCTGCAGGAAATCCATGATGAACGGGCAGAAAGGATGCTCGGTGCAGTTCCCCGGCCGGTCGGGTCCGAGAGCGACGATGCGATGGATTACGCAATGAGAAGCTGGTATGAAATGACTGTCCATTCAGGAGATAAGAAGGAAAAGATATACGTGACTTTCACGGACGAGGAATTCGCAGAATTCAAATCCGGAAACAACATGAAGAAGATGAGCATGCTTGTAGGCAAGGCTGAAGATGAAAGGGCAGTCCTTTTTGAAAACGAGGATACTGCTGCAGATGTAATAGGCGAATACGTGATGACTGACCAGGGCATCACATCGGTGGAAATCTCCCCGGATGTCTACGAAAGGTCTGAAAACGGCTTCGCCAAGAAAGGGCAAGATGAAGGAAAAACGGCGGTGCAGGTGGAAACAGAGCGCGTTGACCGGATGACACAGAGCGTTATGGAACAGGGGACACAGAGATATGTTTTCAATCTGATGTTCCAGACCGGAGAAGAATACGTCATAGTGGATGTTGATGCAGACCTTACCCCGGAGGAGATAGATACGATCAAGACAGAAGATCCGAAAAAGGCATACATGGTCCTCTACAAATTACTCGAACAGCAGAGGGTTAATTCCATTGATGAAAAAACAGGCCAGGATGCCCTGGATGAGATCGGCAGGCTGATTTCATTGGATTTTGCATCAGTAGGTCCTGTTGGGCCTGTTAATCCACCTGAAATCCAGGAAAGCCCGGAAGAAAGAGTACAGCCCAAGGAAATGTATGCTTATACAGAGGTCAACATCAAGGTCGGTCAGACAACTTATACACTGTATGGGGATTTCACCGAGAAGGAAAAGAAAGCAATGGAGAAGAGCCCCAGGATGGTCCTCTTGCGCAAGGCGGACAGGGGGGAGCTTTTCGTGCCCGGAGGGATATCCCAGCAGAGGCTTGACAGCATTCAGCAGGCGCTTATGAGCCCGGTTACCCAGATAAAGCTCGGAAAAGAGAGGGAAGTTGGCGACCCGCAGGTGGCAGGATTGTGGCAGAACCGGCCCCAGATAACAGAATCAGAAACCGAAAGGGTGGCAGCAGCAGAAATAGTGAAGAAAGATACCACGATCACAGTTGCTATGAAAGCAAGGAACTTCATAGAGACCAATATCAGGATCAGTGAAGGGAATGCAGAACGGGTGAGATTCGACCATTTCGTGTTCTCTTTCCAGCCGACAGAGGAGGAACTGAGGGAGTACAACAGCAGCCCGGCAACTTACGGGATCTACCTTTCATCGGTCTTTGCAAACCCGTCTGCCAGGCAGGCGTTTCTAGAGAGGCATGCAGGCGAGATAAGTGTATTCATTCCTAATGAAGGCTATGTTGATGCACCAAAGGAGTTCTGGGAAAAATACCCTAATGGCGTGGTGATCAACAGCAAAAGAAAGGATGATGACCTGAGAATCAGGCTTGGGATGTTCGGATCCACCCTTGATGCATACGGCCACAGCTATCCAGGGGGAGTGGAAGTAAGGGGAATATCCTCCATGCCGAACGAAGGAACAGCAGGCGAGAAGAGTAGGAAGATGAGGGCCTCGCACAACATACCTGAAACCGGACGGGCACCGCCTCAACCCAAGGGAAGGTTCACAATGACTGTCAAGACCGGGCACAGGTATAGCCTTAATTTCGAATCAAACGGAATCCAGTATAGCCTGCTTACGGACCTCTACGATGAAGAGTACCAGCGGGTGAAAAAGATCTTCGATGAAAACGATGTCGAAGGGATAAACGCATTCCTTGAGCAAAGGGTGAAGGATAACAAGATCATACTCCTTTATGAGGATGGGAAATCAAGAAGGGACATAAACGAAGCGGTCAACCAGATCCTTGTTGACGGGGTAAGCCGGCTTTCAAGCATCGAGACAAGATCAGGCCTCAAGGAAGGGGCAAACGGGGAAGCAGCCGGCGGTAAAGTTTAAGACATGAAAGCCTATAAAATATAACAATATTTTATAAACCTTAATGTCCAAAATTACTATATGCGAAAAAAACTCGCCTTTGCAGTTATTGCTGCTGCATGCATACAGGCCAATTCGGCAGGTGCATTGCAGAAGAAAAGGGATTTCGACTTTGAAAGATACCAGGAGCCAGTCAAAAAGACGGAACATGTGACATGCAGGCTGGAGGGGGCAAACAAAGTAACATTGAGAAGGGGCAGCGAATCCCGTTCATTCACGACCTACCAGCCTATCTATGAAGGGAAGGAAACCCCACTATCGATTTCATGCAACAGCAACAGGGCGGTCGTATTGACAACAGAGAAGATCGCGATACTGCCGGGATTCGAGGATGCAGGAAAGGTCGATGAAACTGGGGCCATGCTCGTCCAGAAACTGAAGGGGAAGGGGCTGAAATCCTGGAAGATCAGCGGCGATGACGTATATTACATTACTGGAGACAATTCATTCTGGACTACGAACATTAACGAACTCCAGAGCACAAGCTACAGGATACCTGAGCTACAGAACAGCAGCAGGAAGAAGATCTTCGTTCACAGGGACATCGTATTCATTGCACAGCAGAAGAAAGACGGGAAGCAGTTCATGGTGGCAATCAAACTCGATGATGGTGCATTCATAAAGAAATCATTCTCATCGGACAGGCCGATGGTCGGTCCGGTCAAGCTTGTTCATGTAAATAGCGGGATGCAGGTATATTACGGGAATACGCATGTGACGCTAAGAGTGGCAGACAGGGGGGAACTTGGCAGTGTCTCCCTAAAATGATTCCTCTTTTTTCGTTTCGCATCGTATATTCGCCTTCTTGATCTGCCTTGACTCTATTACGCCGTTCTTGTCATACGAGTACAGGATGATTGCTGCGCCGTAGATCCTTGGCTCGCTGTACCTGTTTGCATATACCTTCACGCTTTTTTCAAGAAACTCGTTGCCGCCTACTATTCCCACCCGAAGCCTTCCCTTCTGAAGCCCGTCTATAGGCGAGAGAGACAGTCCTTCCGGGATGGTGATGTCAGCTTCTATCCAGTATGGGCTGCTGTCCTTGTTTTCTACCCTGATTATCAGGTCTGCAGAATTGTTTTCGAAGCTGAATAGCACGCCGGGATGGATCCTAATCTTGAGAGCGATCAATTTTTCACCTATTCAAAAGAATGCGTTCAGTATTTTAATATTTGCCATAAGAATTCTAATATGATCCCAGAATCCAGACTGATCAAATCAGAAATAACACTGAGGGAACTTACACTTCCTGATGACATTCTTCTTGCCAAAAAAGCCCTGATCCGCTGGATCGCGCTTTCTTTCGGGATGGTGCTTCCTAACGAGAGCAGGATCCTGATGCTGGACATACTAGATGTGATTTTCGAATACCACGTGAAAAACGTGAATCCGACGACAAAGGATATCATATCCAGGCTGGAAGAGAAGACGAAGAAGGAACAGAACCCCAAGGCGATTTATTACCATCTTCTGAGGCTCAAGGAAAGCGGGGTCATAGGACGGAAGAAGGGAAGATACTTCCTCGGCGACGGGGAAGAGAGGAAACTTAAGGATGTCTTCCGCGACATCTACCAGAAGAAGACGGACGACGCGTTCCAGAACATAGACAGGGCACTTGAAAAGCTTGAGAGCAACTACAGGTGAAATGATGAAATTACCGGGTTTTTACAAGTTATCAATCGATGAGAGGCACCAGGCGCTCGGTCTTGCTGATGAGGACAGGAAAACGCTCAAGGATTCCGGGGCACTTCCACTGGATCATGCTGACAAGATGATAGAGAATGTTATAGGCGTCGTGCACCTTCCGCTTGCGGTTGCTACCAATTTCAGGATCAACGGAAAGGACATGCTCGCCCCTATGGCAATTGAAGAGGCTTCTGTTGTAGCTGCGGCATCAAAGGCTGCAAAGCAGACGCTTCCGGAAGGCTTCATCTGCGAAAGCGATGAGCCGGTCATGATCGGGCAGATGCTTATAGTGGATCCCAAAAACGGGCTGGATTCATTAGAAAAGGCAAGGGACGAGATAATGGAACTTGCCGGAAAGATGATGGCGCATGTAAAGCAGTACGGATGCGGCATCAACGGATTCAGCGCCAGGGAAGCCGGCCGGTTCTATATCATAGATTTCGAAGTGAACGTAGGCGATGCCCAGGGCGCCAACATGATAAATTCCGCACTTGAGGGGATAGCTCCGCTTATTGAAAGCGTCACTGGCGGAAAGGCGAGGATGAAGATCCTTTCAAACCTTGCTGTAAAAAGAAGGTCCAGGGCAAAGGCAGTCTGGAAAAAGGACGTTGTCGGTAATGATGCGATCGAAGCGGTTCTTGACGGGATCGAATTCGCGCAAAAGGACATCTTCAGGACAGCAACGCACAACAAGGGGATCATGAACGGCATTGACGCAGTGGCAGTTGCCACGGGAAACGACTGGAGGTCTGTTGAGGCGGGTGCTCATTCGTTTGCTTCAATGGACGGCTACAAGCCCCTTACCGGATACAGGCTTGAAGGCGGAGACCTCGTGGGGGAGATAGACGTTCCGCTTGCAATAGCAACAGTTGGCCCGGCAGTAAACAGCAGCCCAACAGCATCCATTGCAATAAGACTATCAGGCGCAAGCGGATCCCGCGAACTTGCAATGCTCGTTGCAGCCGTGGGCCTTGCGAACAATTACGCTGCCCTTTCAGCCCTGGGTACGGTGGGCATCCAGCAGGGTCACATGAAGCTCCATGCAAGGACCATTGCCTCCCAGGCAGGTGCCAGGGGAGAAGAGGTTGACATTATTGCGCAGGCGCTTTCAGAAAAAAAGGACTTCAATATCGAATATGCAAAACAACTACTTGAAGAGGTAAGGAAATGATCGAGTATCTGGCAGTATGCGGAATTGTGGCTTTTTTCGTAACTTTCTCAATATCAAAGGTCCTGATCCCGAGGCTCAAATCTTCGGGATTCATTGGAAAGGATGTTAACAAGGAGGGCCGCCCGGAAGTGGCGGAGATGGGAGGCATTGCAATCGTTGCTGGGTTCTCTGCAGGAATGCTTCTTGCGATATTCTTCCATTCTTTCCTTGGATTCGAGCTTTCTCTTGTGAATGTCCTTGCAGCAATAATCACCATATTCATAATTTCACTTATCGGCATTGTAGACGACCTTCTTGACATGCCCCAGTGGCTCAAGGCCATAGTTCCCATATTCGCATCCATTCCGCTTGTAGCGGTGAATGTCGGTGTCACAACGATGACAATACCGTTTGTTGGCGTGGTGGATTTCGGGGTCATCTATACTCTGGTACTGATCCCGCTTGCGATAACTGTCTGCTCGAACCTGACCAACATGCTCGCCGGATTCAACGGCATGGAAGTGATGATGGGATCCGTGATGTTTGCAGTCCTCCTGCTTATTTCAATTACGCATGGATCTGTCGAGATGGGGATCATATCCGCATCAATGTTCTTTGCGCTGCTTGCTTTCCTGATCTTCAACAAATATCCGTCAAAGGCATTTCCGGGCGATGTCGGAAACCTGACTATAGGGGTGGCCGTTGCCGGCGCGGTGATAATCGGGAATTTCGAGAGTGCGGGCGCGATACTCATGGTGCCATATGTTATCGACTTCTTGATAAAGGCCAAAAACAGGTTCCCTACCTCGAACTGGTGGGGAGAATTAAGGGAAGGAAAGCTTTATGCCCTTGACGGGAAGGTCCGTGGATTTGCACAGCTCCTCATGAAGCTTTCAAAAGGAATCAGCGAGAAGAACCTTGTCCTTGCTTTTTTTGCAATCGAGCTTCTATTCGGGATTATCGTGCTGTTCCTTTATCTTTAGCAGTCCGCTCTTGAGCGAAGTGAGTGAATTGAAACCAAGGACTTTCGAGGATTTTTTCGTATCTGCAACAGAATAGCGGATGTCCCCCTTCCTTTCCTCAAGATATTGCACTTCCCTTTTTCCGTACACATGCTCCACTTTTCCAAGAAGATCCATGAGTGTGGTGCCTGACCCTGTCCCTACATTGAATTCGCCGGTGATCTTTGATCCACTCGCGATCAGCATGGCATCAACAACATCGTCCACGTAGACAAAATCGCGAACCTGACTGCCGTTGCCGAATATTTTGACCTGCTCGTTTTCTATGAATGCCCTGATCACTCCGCCGTTCATCCTCGGGCCGTAGACATTGAAGAACCTGAGGGATATTGTGGAGAGGTCGTTCTCCTCGTAGTATTTTTTCATGAGCCTCTCGCCTTCAAGCTTGGACTGCCCGTACGGATCCTGGGGCGCCGGCTGCTGGGATTCTTTTGCAGCAGAAGGCGAATCGCCGTATACGGCCGCAGAAGATGCAAAGACCACCCTCTTGATGTCGGATTTGATGGCGCATTCGAGGACATTTCTCGTCCCATCAACGTTGATTCGCATGGTTTCAGACGGGTTCTCGATGGATTTTGGAACAGATACCTGGGCTGCCAGGTGGAAAAGGATTTCGCTCTCCCCGAAATCAAGTTCATCAAGTATGCTCTTCTTGACGAACACTGATTCCGGATTGATCCTGGACCCTCCTGAGAGATCGTCTATTATGGTTGCCTTCTTGGCAATCCTGTCAACCAGGTGGGACCCTATGAATCCCGCTCCTCCTGTAACGATCATCTTCATCATCTCAGGTCATTGAAAAGTTTCATTATCTTGAAAGTCTCGACCAGCTGCTCGTAGTCGGATACCCTTCCGATATCAAACCAGACATCGTCGAATATGTAGGGGCTTATCTTCTTGCCCTCCGCAATCAGCCTCGGAATAACATCCTTTGCGAAGTCCTCTTTAGGATTTATGTAATCGAAGACCCCTGGCTCGAAGATGTATATCGCGGTATTGTAGAAGTGCTCAAGGAGGGGCTTTTCCTTGAAGCCGGTGATCCTTCCGTCTTCCACCATCGCTACGCCGAATTCAAGAGGAAGGCTGCTCTTGTAGAGCGCTATGGTGGCAAACGAGCCGGTTTTTTTGTGCTGCTCGAGCATCTTGGAAAGGTCAAGGTTTGTCAGGTGGTCCCCCATAACGACAGCAAAGGTCTCGTCCTGCTTCATTGAATGGATCGATCCTGCGGTGTTCTGCTTTTCCTTCTCTATGGAATATTCGATCTTCACTCCGAAATCGGTTCCGTCCCGGAAGTAGTTGGTTATCTGCTCGTGCTCATAGCCAGCTGTTATGACAAGGTCGCTAAACCCGGTCCTCCTAAGATTCTCGATAACATATTGCAATATCGGCTTTCCGCCAAGTTCCATCATGGGCTTCGGAATGCTGTATGTATACGGCCTCAGTCTAGTCCCTTCACCGCCTGCTAGTATAAAAACTTTCATGCTTTATTCCTCGGAACTAAGATATTAAAAAATATCCTATAAGAGCACCGACAATGGAGCAGATGAAATTCGTCGTTCCCTTGGTTCCGATGCCCCGTTCCTCGAACACCCCGAACAGCGTGTCTGCAACCGATCCGAGGAGGCCCGCGATTCCGATAAGGAGCGCCTGCGTCGGATTTAAAGGGAATATGAGCATCGCGAAGAGACCGATTGCAGCTGCTCCTCCGAAGGATCCGATCGTCCCCATCATGCTCATGGCGCCGCTGGTGCCTGGCTTGGTCTTCTGGAGATTGAAAAGGGATACTGGCTCTTGCGGATCAAGGACGCCGATTTCTGATCCGAACTTGTCTGCAGTAACAGCAGCAATAGACGCGATAAAAGGGATTGGCCCTATTACAGGGCTGACCACTGCAAGTATCGATGGCAGGAGCCCGTTTGAAAGGACATTCTCCCATCCGCGCTCATGTTCATATAGGCCGATGTCCCGCTTTATCTCGTATCCGTATTTTGTGGCGCTTATTGCCAAAAAGAAAAAGAAAAGCATTAGGATAAGGAAATTGAGACCCCCGTAAAAATAAAGGATAATTCCAAAAAAAAGAGCAAGGACTATACCCCTTATGTCGAGGACTCCCTTCATCCGATCATCACTTTTGGATCTTTATTTCGATCGATGAGACTTTGCTGTTTGAGCCGTCTTCGGAGGTTAGTTCTTCTGTCGAGATCTTTATGTCCTCGACCTTCGCATCAGGCATGAACCTGTGTCGTACGATTTCAACTACATCGACTGCCCTTGAGATCAGTTTTCCCCTTGCTTTCACGACTACCTCACTTGCACCATTGTTGAACTGGGTTACCACTGCAAGCACATATCCCATTGTGCCTTTTTTTCCTACGAAAACTGTGTTGTCTTCACGCCTTGGAGCTGTTTTTGGTTCTTCCGCTGTTTCCATCTTTTGTTCTTCCATGTCGTCACCTCTCTTTGATTGTAGATACACTGCAATTAAAGCATTTAAAGATTACTATAGTCTTCAGAAAGCTTCCTGATCTTGCGCAGTATCAAAGATGCCGATTCGATATCATGTATCATGCTGACAAAATATGCGCCTGCATAGTTTTTCTGCCTGATCATGCGCATGTGGGCCGAATATCCTTTTGATATTATTTTGCTCAGGTCGCGGTCATCGCGCTTCATAGCATCCTTGTCCAGCTTCGGGAAATTGCTCCTCACCTGGGAATAGCCGTCTTCAAGGATGTCGAAAGCGTCGCTGAGCGTTCCTATCGATTCCTCTGAAAGCAGCATCCCTGAATTGTGGAGGCTGTCTGCATCGATCAGTATCCTTTTCGCAGTGTCCCCAAGCTCCTCCACGTTGTTGGAGATCCTGGAAAGAAGTATTATGTTCTCCGCATCCTCCCGGCCCAGTTCGCGCAGGGAGAGATCGGAAAGCCTTTTAGTTATCTCCTTGTCAAGGAAATCGCTGAATGATTCGAGTTTCGAAGACTGGTGGAAATATTTCCTGTCGGATGTTTCAAGATACCTTCTTACGTTTGAAAATAGTTCGCCCGAGACCTCGAGCGAGTACTTTATCTCGTTCTTGACCTGATCTATCGCTTCGCGGGTGTCTGGTGGCAGGCTTTCAGTGAAGTACCGGGTGCGGAAAACCACCTCCTTCTCCGAACCCGGAACCAGGGTTATGATCAGCTTTTCGTAATAAGGAAGGATCAGGAGGAAAATGACTGCCGAGACAAGATTGAATACAAGGTGGGCATTGGCCATCTGCATGGTCGCTGCGCCGTCAAACGATGAGATGTATGAGGTGAATTCCGGGATGACAGGGAGGAATATCAGGACACCGACGACATTGAATATGAAGTGGGCCACAGCTGACCTCTTTGCAAAAATGTCAAGACCGGATGATGCTATCAGCGAGGTGATCGTAGTTCCTATGTTTGCACCCATTATTACCGGAATGCCGTTTTCAACGGTCAGAAGGCCGGATCCTACAAGGATAACCACCAGACCTGTCGTCACAGAACTGGACTGGACCAGAAGCGTAAAAAGGAAGCCCCCTGCAAGTGCGATTAGCAGGTTGTCGAAATTCGAGAAAACAGACACCAGCCATGGATCGCTCTGGTAGGGCTCGATTGCGCCTGATATCAGTTCCAGCGAGAAGAAAACAAGGCCGAAATAGAATATCGGCTTTCCAAGAAATCGGTATTTCCTTCCAAAAAACGATATGAGGAAACCACCGAGTATGAATATCGGGGAGAGGTATGTAAGTTTGAGCGCAACGAGCTGCGCCGTGATCGTTGTTCCCACATTGGCGCCTATGATGACCCCGAGGCTGGATGAGAAGGATAAAACTCCGGATCCGACAAGGCCGACAACGATAACAGTTGTAGCTGTGCTCGACTGGATGATGGAGGTCACGATTGCGCCGAGGAATGAGCCGATAAGCCGGTTGCTTGTCGCTCTTGCAAGGAGAAGCCGGAAATTCTCTCCTGCAATTTTCTGAATCTCGCGGCTGAAATTGTCGATTCCGTAGAGGAAAAGTATCAGTCCAGGCACTATTGCGAACGCGATGTCGAACATTGTCCTGAATTTAAGGGAAAAGAAATTAAAGGGATTTCTCAAAGAATGAATCCACTTCCTCAGCAAGCTGCTTCATGCTGTTCCTGAACTGGTGGTCGCCTTCTATCAGCCTCAGTTCCTTTGGTTCACTTGCCCACAAATAGAGCTTCCTTGCATGGTGTGGCTCAATTATAACGTCGTCCTTGCCGTGCGCGATCAGGATGGGCCGGCCCAGTGTTGCAATTGAATGCCCCACATTGTAATGGTCGATATCATCCAGGAATTCCCTTGTCAGGCGGATATCCCGGCCATAGACCCTTGCAACTGCGCTTCCTTCGCGCTCGGCCTTATTCACGATGTCGTGAGGGAACACCTCCCGGACCCGTGCGGCCTGTGAGCTTCCGCTTATGAATGCCACTGCATCTATTCTCTTGTCATAAGAGGCGCAAAGAAGGGAGATCATGGCGCCCAGGGAATGGCCTGCGATTCCTATCTTCGAATAGCCCTGCTCCCTGAGGAAGGAGACTGCGCTTGATGCCTCATCAAGCATTTTGGAATATGTTGCCTTTTCCACCTCCCCTTCGCTTTCGCCGTTTCCGCTGAAGTCGAAACACAACACTGCGAAGCCGCTCTTGCAAAGCCTTTCAGAGAGGGTTTCTACTATGTGGTGTTCTTTAGTACAAAGAAAACAGTGGAGAATCACTATTGCATTACCGTTAGATTGTTGCGGGATACATAATTTGGCTGCGATTTTGTCACCGGCACTATTTTTGAAAGAAACTCTGTTATCCATGATCTATAATTGTGCTCAAAATTTATAGTCCTATCGAACCTCGGCAGATAGCTAAATTGCTGATTTCTGTGTAAAATAGCACGATATTGCTCCATTTGCCTGGGCAATCCAGTGATGTTTCCACAGGATTTTTTTGAAAACATATAAATAGTAAACAAAATAGTATATACTACAAGGGGGTATCAAAATGATAAACATGGTTTCAAAGGTGAACGGAATCGGGGGGCAACTCGAAAAGAGAGTAAATTCATACGGGGTAATAAGGATGTACCCTGAACTTGTATAGGGTATAAATTCCTAATTATCCATGAATTTACCTGATGAATTTTCTTTCGCCGATAGATGACTATTCTGATTTTGCATTCAGACTTCTCTGCCAGCAATACGGGGCGCAGCATACTTGCGTTCCTCTTGTCAATGTCCTTGCATACAACAGGGGAAAAAACGTTGTGGATGCCAAACCTGAGGAAAAGCACTTGGGAGTCCAGTTCGTAGGAAACGACCCGGCAGAATTTGGAAAAGCTGCAAGGAAGCTTGAGGAAGAATTTGGTTTTGTTGAATGGATCAACCTGAATTGCGGATGCCCTTCTGCAAGGACTATGGGATCCGGAGGCGGATCAGCTCTCCTCAGGAACCACGGTCTGATAATCCGGTGTGTTGATGAGATGAAAAAAACCGGATTCCAGGTGTCGGTAAAGATCAGGCTTGAGGAGGATTTCTCAAGATCAATAGATCTTGTGAGGGGGGTCGAAAGAGCGGGGGCGGATTTTGTCATCGTGCATGGAAGGACGGCTAGGCAGGGATACTCCGGCAAAAGCGACTGGGAAAAGATCAGGATGATCAAGGAATCGGTTGGAATACCTGTTATCGGAAACGGGGACATCAATTTTGCAAGCGAGGGGGAGGAGTTGGCCAGGCGCGGCTACTGCGACGGTTACATGGTTGCAAGAGCCGCTATGTCTAATCCCATGCTTTTTTCGGACCAGACCCCTTCTGCAGCTGAAAAGCTAGGATTTCTTTCCAGATATGTTGAGTTGTACGGCGAACCGCCCGTCAAGGACGTACGCCTGAAGGCGATCCAGTTCTCACACGGGATTCCAGGTTCATCAAGGCTTAGAAGTTCATTGTCCAGAGCAGATTCTGCCGAAGAAATAATAGAAAAAGTAGATTCATTCCTTGTGGAGATGAATCTCGCGGCTTAGCGACCAGCTCAAGACAGTCCGGACAGCGACTATTACCGCCACTGTCAGGATGTCTTCGAATTCAAACAGGACCGCGAGTCTTATCAGGTCTGCACTGACGAAGAAATCCAGGGCGAAGATGATCTTCTGGATAAGAGTCCTTTTCGTGTGCTCATACTCGTGGAACCTCTTGTCGTGGAGCACCTCAATCCTCGCGATCCGGTAAACCGAGTGGAAAACGGCAAATACGATAAGAAGTATTCCTATTGCCTCTATGAGATAGGATATTATCAATAAAGCATCGACAATTACCTGCGGAGGGACGAATGTCATGATTAGGAATAGAAGGCACAGGTTTTAATGTTTTTGATCGACTACCCACCTCTGGATAAGGAACGAGAGGGCAGTTGGCACCAGGAACTTGAAGATTATAGTCGATGCGACTATTATGGAGAAAAGGTCTGATCCGATAAGCCCGTTCTCGTAAAGGATCTTCACGACGATTATGCTGGTGCTGAACCTGACCGAGAGGGCGATTCCGAGGATGACCGATTGCCTGAGCCCAAGTTCCTTCCTTCCCATTATCAGGCTGCCTGCAATCTTTGCTGCATTGGATAAGAGTGTGATCATTACTACAAGAAGCGGGAAGGCAAGCAGGTAGTCTATATCAAGTGATGAACCGACCCACACGAAGAAAAGCGGTGCAAAAAGGCCATAGCATACGGCCTTGATCTCGTTCTCAATTAGTTTTTTCCTGCTTTCTGGAAGGAAATTTCCTATCGATATTCCTGCAAGGAGCGCTGCGAGTGCAGACATGTCAGTCAGCGCCCCGATTCCGAGGAACAGGAACAGGATGAATATTGTGAATAGGAATATTGTTTCAAGGTCCTTGAACTTGTACTTCCTGCCCTCCTCCTTCAGGAGCGAGATGAAGACGGTGAGTATGACCATTACGAGCAGGGATGCCAGGATCATCCACACATCAATGTGTATATCGGCGCTCGATCCGATCAGGAAAACTGCAAGAATAAGAGTCAGGATCTCGATCACGTCATCAAGAGTTCCGATGCCTATTATGGTTTGCCCCAGGGTGGTGTTCACCATCCTGAATTCATGGAGGATGGGTATCAGCAGCGCCTCGCCCACAGTTGCAAATGAAAGGGCGGCAACGAATGAAACGAAGATATCATATCCGAATACAATCGATATGAATGCCGTCCCGACAATTCCCTCGAGAAAGATGATGAAGAAGGTGGATTTTATTATGAAACTGCTCCGTTTCATTAGAGACCTGAGATCTATCTCGAATCCTATTATGAACAGGAGGAAATACATGCCCAGCTGCGAGAGGAAGATGAACGAATCGGATGACGTTATCGAATCAAAGGGATTGTAGAACGACAGTACTGTTCCGAACAGCAATGCAGCGAATATCCATGGCACCCGGATCATTTCCAGCAGTTCTCCTGCAAGGAATGTGAAAAGGAATGCGCATGATATGAAAAGGAATGTGTTTGCCTCAATGAAGTCCAGGCCGACAAGAAATAGCAGGAAAAAGATAGCCAGCGTATGCTCAAGCTTGAACTCCATGACATTGTTTCCTGAGGCAATATTATATAGCTTATGGGATCGCCTTATAAATATTGGCTGGATTTGACTTCCATGGAATGTCCGTCGTGCGGAGAGGATATGTTTGAGGTAAAGGGGAGCTTCAGGGCACGTTGTCCCAGGTGCGGATTCAAGGATTCCTGTTGCTACTAGGCACCCTGATCGTAAATGTGGTTCCCACATTCAATGCGCTTTCTGCAGTGATTGTGCCGCCTGCGCCGCTAATTGCCTGGTCCACGATCGCAAGTCCGAGCCCGTATCCGCCGGAGGGCCTTGTACTCACAGCAGGTATGAATATATTGGGAAGATCCTGCTTAGATATTCCGCACCCATCGTCATTGATCCGGATTATCACATTCCCACCTTCTATTGATGTTGATACTGAAATATTCTTCGCGCCGGCACGGACGGCATTGTCCATGAGATTGATCATGGCACGGTCGAACATGCTCCTGTTCATGTAGATCATCGGGTTGGATTCATCGAATTTTGTTTCGCAATTTACATCATGCAGATCAAGCCTCAGCAGCATGTTTGCAAGGGACGAATTGACCCTGATTTCAGTAAGATGGTTGTTTTTTGTTCCTGAGAGGAGCACCATGTTTTCAGTAAGTTCGACTGCCCGGCTAAGTTCCGATGCCGCCAGTGCCATATTCTTGACAAGCTTGCAGCGAGCCTGAGGCTCCATCTCATCAGAGAGCATCAGCAGCGCCTGGTCGAGGGTTATTCTCGGTGCCGTCAGGCAATTCCTGATATCATGGGCCACTTTTGAGGCGAAATCGATTATTGCCACGTGCTCGGCGCACTCGGCCCGTGCATTCCAGAGTATCCCTTCCGGGTGGTCGACAATTACCAGGTTTGCGCGAAGCCTAACCGATTCACCGCCGCGGGTATTGAATTCAAGCCTCTGGTCAAACACCTGTCCGGAGTGTTCCAGGTCTGTAATGGAGTCCTTGTACAATGCCATGCTGTTGAGCGTAAGCACCTCATAGATGCTCATGTTCCTCAGATCTTCGGTGGAATATCCGATAGCCTCGTTGAACTTCCTGTTTGAATGCACGAAAAGTCCAGTAAAATCAGTGAAGAATGCAAGGTCTAGTGAATTCTCGATGACGGAGGATGCCGGCCCTTCCGTTATTGGCTTGTACCTGTCAAAATCGCGGCTCCTTACGATCCCTGATGCTTGGGGGGTTCTGGAAATTCGGTATTCTCTTTCTTTGGCCGCCATTACAGGTATTATTGTAATTTTATATAAAAAACTTTTGGTCGATTTGGAAAAAACCTTATAGGAATTTACATCGAGTACCATTTTATGAGAAAACCGAATTATCAGATCAGTGATTTGATCCTTAACAGGCATTCACCGAGGGCCCTTGATGGAAATGTCGCAAAAGACGAGATCATGGCTCTCTTCGAAGCTGCAAGATGGGCGCCCTCATCCTTCAACAACCAGCCATGGAGATTCGTTTATGCGCTGCGGGGAAGCGGATACTGGGATTCCTTCTTTGGACTGATGGGCGACTTCAACAGGAGATGGGCGGGGAATGCCGCTGCGCTTGTGATCGTTACCTCAAGCAGGAAGTTCGAATATAACGGAAAGCCTTCAAGGACCCATGCCTTCGATGCAGGGGCCGCATGGGAAAACCTTGCGCTAGAGGCTCACAGCAGGGGCCTGATAGCCCATGCAATGGAAGGATTCGATTATGTTAAGGCTGTGCAGGTGATCGGACTTCCGCAGGACCATGAGATCCACTGCATGATCGCGATCGGGAAGCCTGGAAATCCGGATGACCTGCCCGAAGGAATCCGGGAAAAGGAACAGATCACTGGCAGGAAGCCACTTGATGAGATTGTCTTCGAGGGAAAATTCAGCTGATTTCGCAGTTGATGGCATAGTCCCTTATCGGAGACTGCTGGAGACCGCAGAAGGTGCTCGATTCACCAAGATCTTCCAGATCGACTCCTGATCCGCAATCGACATCCCCTCCGTTCTTGGGAAATACTACCGGCTTGTTGATGGGGCTTTGATATGTGTCCTTCCGGTAGGTATACTTGAGACCGCTTCCTTCATCCATCAGGCAGCACTTATAAGGCTTCGGAAGGCTTGCAATAATATCCAGATATATATCTGAACTAAGATCCGAGAGGGGCAGTGTTGCTGATGAGGGATAGGATCTTGAAGACCCGTTTGCATATGTGTAGATGCAGCTGAAATCCAGCAAGGAATCGGTGCAAAGGCTGCAGTCCATTGTTACTGTCCCTTCAAGGCACTTGTATTTCTCATCGTCCGTCTCGGCAATTCCCGGAGGGAGTGTGCATGAACCGCCGCCGTCGCATATGTGCCTTTGCGTACTTGAGAGGGTATCGCTGCAGACCCCGCCCGAAAGATAATCCCACGGAGTGCAGGGCACGCACTGGTTCTCCTCCTGTACAAGCACCTTCGAGAAGATCGTCGTTGGAGTTGTTGCGGTCATCTTTTCCATTGCTCCCTGGAGCGCGCAGAATTTTTCCGTTTTCAGGCCTAATGAAGGATCGCTGGATGTGTCAATTATCCCTTCTGCTGATGCAGCCGACCTTGCAGGAGAGTAGATGATTCCGACAACGCCGTTCCTCACAAGGTCGTCCTGGCCCATCAGGATTTTTTCAAAAAGATCCTCATAGCGGCCCTCCCATCGCTCGTCATCGCTGCGTACATTGAGCCCGACCACCATGACAGGCTTTGCCTTGCTTGAGAGGGAGGTCTGGCCGAATGACGATATGTCGCTGAGCACATCCTCAGGCTCGCTGAAACCGTGCTCGGAGATAGGATAGTCGAAAGTGACCATCTCTATCACGCGCTGGGCTGTTGGATTGCTCAGGACGCTGTTAATTGTATAATTGAAACTTTCATTGTCGGGCGGGCTCTGAACATGGAATGCGGTGATGCAGCCGAAGCATTTCTGCTTGATTATCGATGCCCGGTCGATAATTCTCGAAACCTTGAACTGTACATCATATTCTGATACGGTATCCACGATTATTACTGCAGCGCCCATCCTCCCTATCAGCCTTTCAAAGTCATACTGGGAATAGTCCTCCGGGCTCGTGTCGTAGAACAGCTGGAAGAGGTCCCACCCGACGCTTTCAGCATCCGGATTGGTGATGTTCCAGTTTGATTCGTCCGTCAGATCAAGGACCGGCAGGACTCCGGAACGGAGGTAGTTTCCGAGCCTCTTCTTCATAACGCTTGCTTCAGGTATGGTCCTTGGAGAACCTATGTTTCCAATGCTTCCCTTGTAATCACTGATGTCAGGAATTGATGGATTGTAGCATGTCACGTTGTCTGTAAGGTTGAATGACGGCTGGGATGAAAAATCGAAATCCCAGTGTGATTCGTACTGGGACCAGCAGATCTGGGGTTCGAAAGTGGTTGCCCCTGGATCCAGTTTCATCTTATAGCCCGGAAGATAAGGCCTGGGGGTAGTGGAAATCTCCTGGTACGCGAGTGTGGAGGTGGAGCACGGCTCGCACCAGCCGAATGTCCTGAGCTCAGGGAACATAGTCGACCTGTCGAGTGAGCATCTTCCAAACCTGTCATCGCCCTTGTTGATCAGTAGGACAAAGTTATTTGGGTACACTATATTGTAGTAATCATTAGACAAGGGAGAGTCATAGCGGCTCATCCTGAGGCTGCAGCTTCCCGCATCGAGTAAACGGTACATATATTCATCGTACACGTTGTTTGCAAATGCTCCGAAAGCCGGAGTGGATGCCATCCAGTAGGCATTGGGATAGTCTGTGAACCTGTACCTTAAGTCGGTGTTGAGAGGGCCCCCCGAAAGTCCGCCTTTTTCAAAAGCTATCACCCATGGCATCGAAGCAACCACTGAATCCGTTGCAAGCATTTTATCCCCGCAGCCTTCCTCGAAACCATAGGTCTTGTAGCTTTTGAGGACATCCTCATAGTATGGCCTGAAAAGAGACATCATCCCGGAGCTCTGCCAGTTGGTCGGCGATCCGAGGCTCACTACTACATAATCCTCGTTCTCTTCAAGCTCGCAGTTCTGGGCAAGAAGCGTCTCATCGAAATCGTCTCCCATAGCATAGCCAATCACTTCACCGTCTCCGTACCTCATAGGCTCATCGCTGATTTTCCCGAAGAACACCGCACCGCCTGCCGGAGGCCCGTAGCTTCCGGAATAGAAGCCCTGATTCAGCTTGTAGTAGGAATATTGGTAATGGCCCTCGTCATCATAGACATATTCAATCGAATAGTAGTGTGATATTCCTGTTGGAACGTTTGTCAGGACTTTCGAAGAACTTGATACATAATGCGGATTGCCATACCTGTCGACCAGCGGCTCGAGATAGAGCCCCCATGCATCCCAGTAATCGATCATCTTCGGATCAGCCTCTGGATCAATGAAATCCTCGTATGTGAAATCCATGTTACCGACAGTGCTGATCTCAATATGCGTAACCTTTGCAGTCACATCTGAATATTCCCTTGAAGGCGGGCTGCCATCATCTGACTCGGCAATGGAACCTGCTATTGTTGGAAGGCATATGATCCGCTGGTTTCCGTTTTCGTCCTTCATCCTGGTGCAGTCGGTCACGATATCATTGTTGTTGTCTGCATCGACGAACACCCCGCGGTTGTAGAAATCACTGTTGCAGCTTCCTGAGAGGCAGTTATTTTCCGACATGGAGCATTCGAACGGTGCTCTTGTGCTTCCCGTGCCATCGATATCATAGATGGAACTCGCATGTGCAATGGACAGTTCCCTTTTGTAGAAGTCCTTGTCGATTTCCTTGTAAAGGCTGTGGCCGTTTATGAAACCGGGGATGTACTGATAACCTGCCCCTTTGAGGAGATCCTGTGTCCAGACCGGAGTGAAGTCATAGTTGATGAAATGGACGAACTTGTAGTTGTTCTTTTCAGGTTCCACGGTAGAGATGGTGAACAGTCCGTAATACCCCGGAAGATTCAGTGCCGGAGATTCCTGGTTCATGTATGGGCCCTGCACGCTGTCGTCATCAAAGCAGTTCTCTGTGATTTCATCCGGATCGAACACCGATTTGTCCGCCAGGTCCAGGTAATTCATATACCGATCTACAGTTCCTGAGAATCCTCCGGAGATTGCTGCGCTGCAGAACTCGTCTGCCATCGGGAAATAATACCTGTACTGGTCGTATTCGTCGAACGAACCACCTATCCCAACGCGGAAGACGTTTATCGATGATTTGGAATTCTTCATGATCTGGCGCAGGTCGACATCCATCGGAAGGAACCGGCACTGCGACTTGTAGAACTGGATTGTCGCACTGTCATCAGAATCAGTGGGTGTCGCGCTGCTAAGATCCTCATCATCAGTTACTACGGGCGAAATCCTCGGCTTGTATGAGAAATCTCCGCATACCATCGCAGTGCATCCAGGATCAACACATTCGACAATATCCTCCTGGGTGCATATTGGGATCAGCCGGTAGTTATTGTTTACCGAGACATTGCAGTATCCCTCGGTATCCATATCCGGATTGTCGCATGACTGTGCAACAGTCTGGCCAGTCATGTCGATACTGGTAAAGTCAGAGGTATTATAGAGTACGCAGCCTTCGCTGATGTTTTCCTTCTGGCAGCAGCCGAGCTTCTCGACCGGGGCCAGGCATCCGGCAAACACCAACAGAATCATCAATAGCAATAATCTCATCAGACCACCTTTGTCACCATTCGGGTTATTTCCGTGCTGTCGCCTCCAAGAAGCACCATCATGTACCTTATGAAAACCATTGTCAGGAAGAATGAAACGAGCGGATGGATGATCAGGGAGATGTATGACTTAGTCAGGTCCTCTTCAAGCTGTTCCATCCCGAGGTTTGGTCCGGCGGCGCTAAGCTGCGAAATTGCATCGACCATCGAGATCGTGTTCTTCATTGTAGCATAGCAGAATGTTTCCTGCTGGGCCCCTGCAAAAGACGGAGGGGGTGCTGATGCCGTGAATCCAGGATCGAGAAGGATGAAGAATACCGGGAATATGAAGAACATCCCGACTGCGATTGAAATGAAGAGTGCGCCGACGCTTCTTGTGAAATAGAAGCTCCTGAGAAGGATGCCAAGCGGAAGAAGGACATTCAGGGAATTAATCTTGATATACTGGAGGACGTCGGACTGTGCGTTAAGGCCGATAAGAAGCACGGTTGCAAGATTGTTAGCGATCCTTTTTGTCTCGACTGCGCGGTAAAGTTCGCCGACCCAGTCTCCCTTGAAGAACGTGATGCCGAAACTGCTTAGCGCAGTATTGAGAAGGTTGAATTCATTTGCAGGGCCGAGGCCTCCGACCAGTGCGCCCTGGATCCTTGCAACTTCCTTTGCCCTCGACTGAAGCCTGCACCTTATTGCATCGAAAACATTCTCCATTGTCGACTGGCCGTCATCAAGGCTCGATATGTGAATGACATCATCGCCGCATGCAAATTCGCCATGCAGAAACTGTCCGGTCAGTTCCATCGCTCCGCCAACCAGCATGACCAGGAACGATGCCATGAATGCGGTGGATAGTGCCTGGAGCATCTCGGATTTCGCGAACCGTTCCACTTCGCGAAGCGAGAATGCCTTGCCGATCATCAGCAGGATGTTGTAGAACATTATCGATGTAAATACTGCAAGTATCACTAGAGGAAGCCAGATGCCGGACCACTGCAATCCAGTCATATCCCCGAAAAAACTTTGTATCGTAAGCATAGTTCACACCATCATGGTTATTCTTGAGAGATCTATCTCCTCGCCGTAAAGCCTTGAAATGTAAGAGACGCTTGCTATGGTCGCAATCAGTGCTGCAGTAGGCATGAACACTGCTGCAAGGAATGCGTAGGCTGCAAATATTATCGCCCCTCCTGGATTCTCACCTGAAGGGAAATAGAGCTGCCTTGTTATCCATACTCCAAGCTCTTCTCCTGCGATGCTGGTCCCGATTGAGGCGTATTCATTATCAGGATATCTTTTTTCATAATAAAAGCTGTTCATCGGAGGATTCCCCACCTGCGGCTCGTAATTGTTCCCGCGGTCAAGGAGGACATCTCCCATCAGATAGAAGATGCTCAGCATGAACGGGAATACGAGCAGGAACGAGAGTGCTATTGCGATCAGAACCGAGCCGAAGGAACGGAGGTAGGGCAAGGACCTCACGAATATGCCAACAGGAAGGAAAAGGAAAACGAATCCCTTGTAGACGAACAGAAGGATGAACAGGTAATTCATAGCCGAGAAATAGGACATGATAGTGGAATTGAAGAATATATTGAGGGCTGCTATAATTGCCCCGTATCCTCCGACCGGAAGCCCGGATGTTCCGGAATATCCGTGCAGGCATCCAAGGCCGATCGGGCCCAGCTTGAAATCACATGAGAATGAATTCAGGAAAGAGAGCACGGTGTACCCCTCCAGGTGATACCTGACCGCGGTCATCGCATTATGGGAGTATAGCATTGTCTCCCGGAGGTATTCCTGCGCTGCATCGAAGAGATTCAGGTCCTGGGGAGTGTCGATGTCAGTGAAGAATGATGAGAGCTCCCCCATGTTGATGGAGCAGAAGCCGTTCACGGTTGCCAAGATGAACACGATAGACATAGCTGATATCACTATCTGCACTGCCTCGGTCTTGGCCCAGAAAGTGAGCTTCGCATTAGAGATCGCATTGCCGACCATGTATGAAAGCGCTATCAGTGCCGAAGTGGCTATTGAAGAGAACAGGACGAGCGGGACTATCGTATTGTTCATGAAATTTTCAAAAACAGGGGTGCATATCACGGCATCGACCATCAGACAAACCTCGCCAAAGCACTTACATCTACGTCTGATCCCGCAATCAATGTCAGCGTCCTTATCCCTGAAACGACAAGAAGGAGCCCGATTATCGGCCCGAATGTCGCTTCCAGTAGCATCGTCATCATCTTGTTCCTTGTATTGAGCCTCATCACGCCATATGTTCCTATCGCTCGTTCCTCATTCGTATCTGATCCGAGAAGGAGCCCCAGATCGCCTCCTATAGCGCTTCCGATCTCACCGAAGAGATCGACCCCGAATGGAGGCGGAGTTGCATCACCAGGATTGCACGGCACCACGCTTGCGCTGAAAGCAGGCATGGTATAATCAACCACCCTCGGATCATCAGACTGCCTGAAGGTTTCAACAAGCATTTCATTGAACACGATCCCTACCGGAAGAAGGAGGTATAATGATATTCCGAGCGCTATAAGGAATCCGCCGGCACCGCGCGTTATCTTGAAAGTCCTCAGGATTATACCGATAGGAAGCAGCATGCCGAGGGAATATGAATTTGCGATCTGTATCAGCCTCTCTGCAGCACTCAGTTCTGCAAGAGCGAATCCGGCGATTCCTCCTGCCATCGAGAGCTGGGGCGCAAGCATCGCGTATCCTCCGCAACCGCTTACCGAGTAACCTGTATACATCATGCTGCACTGGCTGGTCCTTGATGCCTCCTTGGAGACCCCAAGGTCGAAAATCCCGATTTGGCTTATCAGGAGCGATACTGAAGCCTTGTCTTCCGAGAGGATGTTCAGGGAAAGCTGCTGCAGTGAGGTTGAAGGCGAGAATACCCCTGAAATGCCGTTCAGAATCCCGTCGGCACCAAGAAGCAGCACCACCAGCACTGCCATCGCGATCAGCTGGAAGAATTCCTCCCGGGCCATCATCTGGAGGCTTGATATTCCGAAACCGAAACCTATCATAAAGACGCTTGCAATTAGGAATGCGGATACTGAAATCGAAATGAAAGTGACCTCCTGCCATGAAGCGGCAGAAGCAACAGACATCAGCAGTACAAGAAATACCAGTCTTCTCATCAGAACACCTTCGAGATCCCCGGGATTTCAATATCCCCTCCAAGCATTTTTGACAGGCCTTTAATGAAAACGATTGTAGCAACGAAATTGAAGAGCGGCAGTACGTAGATAGGAAGCATCATCTTTGAAAGCGACTGTATGTCCGGTTTCCCCACGAGACCGTCTCCTCCGACGGTCGAGTAGGAATCAGGGTCCTTTATATGCGCTGATATGGTAGGCTTGCAGGATTCATCGCACTGGTTGTTGATTGCCGGGCTGTATGTTTCGGATTCTTCGGTAAATAGGCATTCCTCGCAGGAGCTTCTGGGCAGAAATGCCCGGTATTGCGCGGGGCAGGAACTGAATGAACACTGGTATCCGCCCTCGGCCGCCAGGTCCAGGCTGTATTCCTCCGGAAGGTCGGGGCCCATCAGCCTCCGTTCCAGCGGACAGCCCATGCAGGATGGCGGCTGGGCATTAAGGGAGCTTATGTCGGATATGTCGACTTTGCATGTTTCATGGCAAAGAGAGCATGAGAGCGCATAGAGCTGGCATTCCGGCGGCATGTTCGCTGGATTCCCTCCGGTCACACGGCATTGTGCAGGACAGCCCTGGCAGACGCTCCCCTCGCCATCGCATGGTCCGGTAACTGGCATCACGTAGACGCATGAAAGGTTTGCATTGTAATTTGCCTCGCAATATTGCGCAAGGTCGCAGAATGCCTTCTTGTCAGAATCCACTTCATCGCTGACGGACGGGCGCCAGTTGGTGTTCGAGCGCACGGTGAGACGGCAGTCAATGCTTGAAAGCAGGCATGGGCCAGTATTGCAGTCTGATCGAAGCGGAGGGATTATCTTGCATGAATCCGGGCACTTGCTGTTCTGCACAGGTTCCTCCACGAGCTTTATCACTTTGCATTCCTTCGGGACCAGTGAGCACGAGATCTGGGTGATAAAATCCGCGCAGTTCGGAATGGACGGATAGGGAAGGGCCCTGCACACCTCAGGACAGAAAGTTGTATTGGCATCAGACCTGCAGGAGAATATCGTCCTGTCCTGTGCCGAACCGTTCGTTCCCGGAGCGCTGGCTATCGAGCCGTCGTATATGCCGCTAGCCTTACCGACATCCTCCGGAAGGAACATCTGCCGCAGTTCCGTCGGATCCTCGATGAGCATGAGGTCCCCTCCGTCATAGTAGTATGCCAGCGGAGCCTTTTTCGTACATTCCGACGGGCATGAGGAGGCTGCCGCATCCAGCGCCTTGTCGCCGTTAACGAACATGTCCATCGTGGCCCAGTCGAAAAGGTACATCCCGGGAAGGAAAAATATAATTCCAAAGGATATTGCTATCAGTAGGCCTCCGAGCTTCCTTGTCATGAAGAAAGACCTTGCAACAATTCCGACAGCGAGTATTACAGGGCCCATCTTGAACGATACATTGTTTACGAAGAACAGTTGGCTCCTGAGAAAGCTTAGCAGGTTTGTGTAATATTCGAATAGTATAGTGTTCCTGTCTACATCCAGAGTATTTTCCGCGGCAATAGTATGGCTGATTCCTATCTGTCCGCATATCACTCCGGTACAGTAAGCGCCTACGCGCGTGTTCATGAGATTTACTGCCTTGACGTTTTCGATCAGGATATTCCTCATGGAGCTTTTCAGAGTGGTTTCATAGTCCTCAAGATATTCAATCGCAACTGCCTGAAGGCATGTTTCGTATTCCTGCTGACCGAACCCCGTGCATTCGTTGATCTCCAGCCCGCTGCTGTAGACCATTCCGACAACGAGGGCGTCAAGGAATGAGATGACCGCGAGAAGTGAAACGATGATGATCGCGTTTACGAATATCTGCGTCAGTTCGATACCTGCCCATGCCTTGATTTCAGGCATCTCGAATCCGATTCCGGCTGCATATGCAATAGCAACAAGGATGGCTGAAAAGACGATCGAAAGGATCGCTATAACCCTCCAGTCCGAAACGAGTTCAAGCGGCGAACCGCCTGTTGCATCCTCGAACTGCCCCGCGGAGTTGGATGCCAGAGAAATTGAAAATAAAAGCAGGAGTATGAACAGTCTTTTCATCCAACCACCCGAAGGGCCTTATTTACGGCCGCAAGAAATGTCACGAAAAGTGCTATAGTCAGATTCGGAAGGAAAAATGCCATTGGTATCAGCCTTCCGACGTTCCAGAATCCCTGTATATTGGTGCATGCTACCTGGGGGGGCTGGCAGTAGCTGTCGAATACGTTGTCGCAGACCTCGTTAACGAATTGATAGCAGTCTACAAGTACTCCCTCGTACATGGCGAAGTTGAATACATACAGGAATGGAACCAGTATGTAGAGCCCAAAGGAAAGCGCAATGACTATGTTTCCCATTTCCCTGGTCAGCATGAAGAACCGGAGCAGGAATCCTATCGGCAGTATCCACTGTATTACGTTTTCGGAAATGAAATCAATTGCGATCTTCTGCATGCTGATGCTTACCATTGCCGGGACGAGGAATGTATTAAGGATAATGTCATACTGGTTCGAGACCACCCTCCTGAATGCGCCGCCAGTTGATGTGAGGGAATTTACAAGCGGGATCTGGAAGCTCCATGAGAATGTGGAGCTCATCAGCTGGTCCACGTATCCATCTATGTAGCTTTCGGAAACTGCCTGCGCATCATCAGAGACTGCTTCGGCATAGCATGAAGCGACCTCGTTCATCCCGAGGCCGTCCATGTAGCATCTTGATTCCATCCCTGCTTCTCCGAACATTCCGGATTCCTGGAAAAACGATGTGTAGAAAAAATCCATCAGGAAGCAGGAAAAGACAAGAATCCCGCTGAATGAGACAAGGAGAAGGACGGAGAAACCCAGGTGATACATCTCGTCCTTTGCATATACGCTGTATTCCGGCTTCTGGAGCACCGATCCCACCATGTATGCAATGGCTATCACTATTGTTGTCAGCGAGAGTATGATCATGATGTTTGTTCCCTGCTCGCTCATGACAATGTCAGTCGCGTTGGAAATGCACGCGAAGGACGAGGCGGAAAGAAGCAGGAGCAGCAGGTATGCCTTCATCATATCAGCCTCTGGATTCCGGCCATGTACCACTGGCCCCCAAGCATTGTGGATATGCTTCTTGCAGAAGATATTGTTATTATTGCAATCAGTATGAAATCAAGGTATCCTATCAGTACGAGATCGTTTACCTCTCCCAGGAACAGGTATAATGCATCGAACGCGTGTCCGACATACCCTCCGTCAGATAGATAGATCTCTCCCATGAATTTTCCGGTCCATGCCGCAAGCCCTCCACCCATTCCAAGCTGGACCGCCATCATCATTATCGGGTAGATGATGTTCTTTGTCATATCGACGCATGCCTGGTATCCGAAGACGATGAATGGCAGGCAGACGATCATCGAGAAAAGCTGCTCCCCAAGCGAAAGCAGCCCCCGGGTCACTTCGGATCCGCACATAATCTCTCCGGCAACCATGCCCCACGGATCAGCATCGAACACTCCGGTATTTGCTATTACCGGATTCGGGAAATCGTCGCCCATCCGGTCGTTTAGCGCATCTGCGAGTATTATTGATAATGGCAGGAAGACGATTGATGAGACGGCAAGAGCTATCAACGTATTGCCAGTGCTCCTGGTAAATGGTATCACCCGCATTATGAAGGCAAGGGGAAGAAGTATCTTGGGGATTACGATCTTAAAGTAGAGCACGAGGACGCGCAGGCCCTCGTAAATGAATGTGACGTTTGAAAGCGCATGCGCGGCGATGTTGAGGCCTATAAGCAGGATGTTCATTCCGCCAAGCGGATTGGAGGAATAGCTTACTGACACCCAATAGATTGGGACATTGACATGTGGAGAATAGGTCGATCCGGAACGGATCTTTGTGGCTGTGATTATTATGTATTGGTTTGCCGTGTCGTAGTTTGAGAGCCATTCATCGATGATCCCCTGTGAAACACCGACATAATCATTGCTTCCTGTCAGGATCGAACTCAGCGTGTTGGATCCGATGAGTGCTGATGTGACCGCGACGATTATGATGATACCTGCCACAAGCTCCCTGAACTCAATCTTGACCCAGCTCTTGAGCCTTGGCTGGCTGAGGGTTGTTGATGCGAGATTCAAGAGGATCAGGAATATGGCAACTATGAAAACCACTATAGGCACTGCAGGCTGCAGATCAACCGGAGCGATTGCAGCAAAGCAAAATTCTGATAGGATGGAAAAAATTAGCATTGCCCGATAAAGCATGACATGATTTGACGCAAATATATTTAAACTCTGCACTTTTTTCGCCTGAAATATATTTTTTTTATCAAGTTGCGATCCTTTCCGGTGCAAATTCACAGGAAATATGGAAAATGTTTAAATTTGCATCACCCCATTTCTAGCATGAGGTTTGCTTTTCTCTTTCTTCTCCTGATATTCATATCAGCCGCGCAGGAATGCATATCCTGTGAGGAATTTGCAAACAGGCCTCAGGCCAACATGGTTGTCCTTCTTGACAAGGACAATTACATCCTCGAGGCCAACGTGTACTATGAGAATATCAGCCAGTCGACTTCAAGGATGCCTGTTTCTGACAGCACCCTGATAGTGGAGATGACAAATTCCAGCGGCTTCAGCAGGGTATACAGGATTTACACTGACGGTGAGGGACATGCGGAATTCAATTTCAACGACTGGAGCGACGGCTGCATGAACTTCAAGGTAGTCTACTGCCCATTCTGCAATCCTGATGAAAATGAGACTGCGTGCGGTTTTGCCGAGTGCCTCCGTTTTGCGAGCATCAACAGCTCTGCAGGTGCTTACCAGGGAAGCTTCGCAATCGAAGATGCGGGAGACATTGAGAATGCTCTGGGATCTGTCCCTCCGATGCCGCACAGCAGCGAGAAATTCCTTGCCAATCTGGAGGTCGTAAACTACTGCCAGCCGCCAGGATTATCCGCAAAAACCCCTGCGATGTGCCTTCCGCTTATCATTATATTTTCCCTTCTTGCCGGCGCACTCTATATGACCGGAGTGAATCCTTTCGGAGTCTTCAACATCGGAAGCACGCGGATGGGAAAGCACATGCGATATCAGGCAAGGGGGAGGGGCTACAGCCTTGATTTCCGGTCTGTCTACAGGGCAGCGAAGGCAATTGCCGGTGCGGCAGAAACCATCTCGGACAAGGGACTCTCTGAAGGGCTCAAGGAGATTGCAAGGGCAGACAACGAAAATGCCAAGGAGAACATAATTTTCGGAAAGGAGATCAACGCCCTTAAAAAAGGATTCACAACCATGTCGATTCGAAGCAGGGCTGGATCCAGGCTGAAGGGCGCTTCTGTTTCTGACGCCCTTAGAGGAAGGGGAGAGTCCAGCAGGCCGATTGTCGGGCCGGATGGGAGGGTGATTGGTGGAAGCGGCGGTGCGAGGGGGATTGGTAGTGTCGGTATTACAGACCTGATTGTCAAGGCGGACGAAGGGGAAACTGGTATCAAGGCAGCGTTCATGACCGCAGGAAAGATAGCAGTGTATTTCTTCGCATCATCCACGATCGGGGAGATGATCGGCGACATTTACAAAGCAACCACGAAAAAAGACCTTGTCAATGATTTCCTGGTAGACCACGAAGCCAGGACCCAGAACGACCTGATAGTCCTTGATGCCCTGTCGATAGAGATGAAGGGCGAATACGGGGGACTCATGGCAAACGGGGCAGAGATCACAAAGTGCACAAGAACATATGATGATAACGGCAACCTGAAGGAAACGACATTCGACATAGTAGTTGACGCCGGAAAGGACGGATACCACGACGGAAAGACTGAGGTCACGGATGCAAACGGAGTAACTTTTGAGTCGGAATACCGAAACATCCAGGTCACAATGGACAAGGACGGAACTGTGACTCAGATCAGCTATAACATGCTCCTTCCGGGAGAGAAGGAGCCATCCGTGATAACCGTGAACGCAGACGGATCGGTGACAGCAACCCAAAACGGCGAGGCCAGGGTGATTCAGGACCAGGCATTCGTATTGGGCACATACCAGAAATTCAAGGAGATATACTCTGACATGGACGTCGGAAGCGATGCATCGGCATACATAAAGGAACATGACCATAATGTCGAGATACTCAATTCAATAGAACTGAATTCCAGCCTTTCCAACGAGCTCAGCAACAGGAGGGAGGACGTTAGGGATTACGTGAAAGAGCAGACTGAATACAATGCCATAATTGCTGCTGCCAAAACAAAATCATCGGACCAGGCCATTGCACTCCTTGCAGGAGAGGATCCAAACAAAAGACCGGACATACTGCAAAAATACGGGGACACGGAACAGGCAGTCAGAACCTTCGCAAAGGAGGCGAACGAGGTATTCGGGGATACCGGCAGAGAATCCATCGCACTTTCCAGAGAGGTATCATCCCAAGTGAAGCTCTCTGATCCTGACAAGGAACTGTTCCAGAGCGCGACCAACTACGTGATTTCCAATACTAGATATGCCGATCTGACCAGCATGGACGCAGATTACCTGAAAAAGGAGATTTCTTCCGTTCTTTCTGCATCCCGTGTGGATGCTGATACCATAGCAAGAATCGGGGACTCGATCACGCCCGGAGCCGCAAATGTGATTTCCCAAAAGACAACAGAATTCGTAAAAGAGCTTGAGGGTCATAATGTCACATCCGCCACGATAAACGCAGTAATCTCTTCCAATTTATCCGAAGTAAGCAGGACGATAACTGTGGGTGAGAACCTGACCAATAACAACAACCTGCTTCCTTTCCTCCATGGCTCTTATGACAAGCTTCCCGACGACCTGAGGCAGAAGATGAGGGAGGCGACAGTGGTAGACAGCATGCACGAATCAAGCAGCAGCATGGCTAAGGCCCTTGACCAGGGGGATTACAGGTCCATGTGGAAGAACTTCGACGACCTTAAGAGCAAGAATTCCAGTTATATCGACATGAGCGTCAACCACCTCGGCCACCAGAACGGTGTCGTTTCCGATGATGCCTACAAGGTTGGCTACAGCGCAGCTGATGACATGACGCAGTCATACAGGGTGCAGGCTTCATCACAGCATGCAAGGCAGGAAGTCGAAGATGCTGTTAGAAGGGGTGACAGTTCGACCGCGAGGGCGGTCCTTGCTGAGGAATACAGGAAAGCGCAGATTGCAAGGGAAGGCGAAGTGCAGAAGGAGATTCTGGAAAACATGAAAAGGCTGCGGGCCGGAGAGGAACTCAGCTGGAACAATTCAGATCCGAGCATCGTCAACCGTAATAGGAACGACCAGGTGAATCTCCTGCGCGCTAATGCCAAGGAGAAGATCCACCAGTATTCCGAAATGCTGAATTGAAGTTTTGTACACTAATTTGGTAAAAAATTTTTGACCCATTTTTCCAAAAAATGCAGAGGAAAAAAAATCGAACAAGTTTGAAAACTTCCCCCAAACACATGCAAGAACCTCCTGAAGTTTTGGGCACTTTTAACCTTAGTAGAGTATGAGGAAAAGTGCAGAGGAAGAGATTCGAACTCTTGCACGGACTAACCGACCAGACCCTGAATCTGGCGCATTTGACCAAACTCTGCCACCTCTGCAAAAGGTAGTAATTTGGAATTCTATCTATTTGCATTTTTATAACTATCATTTATTCTCGGGATTTTCAAGGTTATAAGTGATTAATTGTGCAGATAAATATCGAAGATTTCAGTACCCTAATTGAAAGGATTTGCTGTTCCGGATTTGGAGATTTGGCACTTTTATCGAATACTGGATTTTAAGTTCAGATATTTAAGAATAAGAAAACATATCTGCAGAGAGTCTGCTGATCATCGCATATGTTGTCGGCATGGGATTCTTTTCTTAATCATCTGAAGTAAAAGTCGCCAAAAATGGCAAAAAAATAGCCAAACAGAAAATGATGCGATCAGTTCTTCCGAATTTGCGATAAAACAATCATGGCATTGATTATCAGATAATCCGAAACAAGGTCAAGGAAATGGTTTAGGAAAAGAATGCCGAAGCCTGAAAGAAGTATCAAAACAGCATTGATGGGGTTCATCTGATCGGTGGAATATTTGCTTGACAGCAGGGCAAGATATTCCTTCCATTGCTCTATCCTTTCGGATATGCTTTGCCTTTTTCCTGGAAATGGAATAAGGTAGAAAACATAGAAGACATAAGATACAAGATACAGGAAAGCCATGCCTGTAAAGAACATTTCAATTGGATTGATCACATCGAATTTCTGTCCCATAAAAAGCGAGATTGTACCGAAGGAGAACTGTGAGACTGCAAGTGCAACAACAATCACAAGAAACCAGGAATAGAAAAATATCCTGGACTTGTAGCCAAGTTCAGCATTTGAAAAGCTGATGTAGAGGGTAGCAAAAGTGGGTATGAGTAGCAGTGGAATGCATACTGGCAGGAAAAGATAAACAATAAAGACATACCAGAGCACGACTGTGAAAATAAGGACTGTCTGTTCATTGATCCTTGGAAGTATCTGCTTTTGGAACATTGCAGCAAAAAAGAAAGAAAAGAATCCAGCAACTACCAGTATATGGAGATAGAGATTGTATACTGTCTCGCGTTTTCCAGGTAGAAAGGCAATCAGCGATAGCACAAAAGCGATCAGGATTTGGAGGTAGTTTACTTTTTTACCATATATGAGGAGAAAGGCCTGCAGCAGCACACCAAGAAAAAACAGCAATGAAAGCAGCAGCGAATCAGACATGAGTAATTGATTCTTAGAAAGAATCTTAAAATGCAGGGGAGGAAAATCAAACAAGTTTGAAAACTTCCCCCAAACACATGCAAGAACCTCCTGAAGTTTTGGGCACTTTTAACCTTAGTAGAATATGAGTAAAAGTGCAGGGGAAGAGATTCGAACTCTTGCACGGACTAACCGACTAGGCCCTCAACCTAGCGCATTTGACCAGGCTCTGCCACCCCTGCGAAGAAACATTACATGAGGAAACCCCTCATGACACCTAAAATTAATTCTTTTTGAGAGCTTTTGAAAGATCCTTGAGATCGGATAATATCTCGTTGCATCCGCGCTTGAGCACTTCAGCAGGAGGCATCTGGTAGAAACTTTCAACGAACATCTTCAGCCCGTCTTCCGTCTCGTCATATCCTACAAGACCTGCCTGGAACTTTGCATGCTTCCTGGCAGTTCCAACGATTGCCTTTCCTTCCAGCCTTATCCTTTGGTTTGAACCAAGGGATGCGAAAGGGATCTTGTCCTTGGCAATGACAATCTCCTTATCTGTACTCTCGAAATCGCTTGAATAGACTGTCCTTGGACCTTCTGCATCAAGCGTGAAGATTATCTCTGCTGATTCCGGAGTCTTTTCCGGAGTAATCAGCGGCATGAGACCAAGCCTGTGTGCAAGGTACTCGTCCCAGAAGACGCTCGTATTGTCGTAGAAAACAACAGAATCTACGGCAGCCACAGGAACCCTGGACATCGCGTATCTCCTTATCAGGTTTGCAAATTCGTATGGAAGGTCTGTATTGAATTCGATCCGGTTTTCGTGCTTTTTTTCAAGTACGAGCTTCATACTCTCCTTCCTCTTCTTCCACCTCTCCTTTTCATGGAGTCAGTTGGTAGCGGAGTTACATCTTCTATCCTTCCGATTCTTACACCGGTTCTGGCAATGGTCCTTACGACTGCCTGCGCACCTGAACCAGGAGTCTTCAAACCGTTTCCTCCAGGTGCCCTGATCTTGACATTGACATGCGTTATGCCCCTGTCCTTAAGAACATTTACTACTTTTATTGCGGCCTGCATCGCTGCATAGGGCCTGCCCTCCTCCCTGTGGGATTTGACGACCATTCCGCCGCTTGCCCAGGAGATTGTTTCAGCGCCACTGACATCCGTGGCCGTAATAATTGTATCGTTCTTTGAGGAATAGACGTGGATTACTGCAAGCCTTGTCCTTCTCTTTTTTGGAGTTTCGGCCGGAGCAGTTTCTTCCTTCTTCGGCTCTTCAGCCATTTCCTTCTTCGGCTCTTCCTTGACTGGCTCCTCTTTTACATCTTTCTTAGGCTCTTCCTTTTCATCTTTTTTCTGTGGACTCATGATTGTTCACCCTCTGTTGCAGGAGCTTCCGCAGGCGCTTCTGCCGGTTTTTCAGCTGCCGGAGAATCTTCCCTTACTGAAATGTCGATCGGCCTCGTGTACTTGATTCCTTTCTCATCAGTCTGGTCGATCATTATTCCGGGCTTGTTCACCCTCCTGCCGTTCAGGGAGATGAAGCCGTGCGTAATCAGCTGCCTTGACTGTTTCATAGTCCTTGCAAGGCCTTTCCTTGTGACAATTGTCTGGATCCTCCTTTCAAGGATATTCCTCACTTCAAGGGAAAGGATATCGTTGATGTCAGATCCTTTTTTCAGGATACCCAGCTTTGCAAGCTTCGTAAGGATTTTCTCGGAGTCAACTACCCTCTCCTCTTCCGTAAGGGCAAGAAGCCTTCTTGCTTCTCTCCTGTATTTCTTGAGTTCAGCTGTTGCTCTCCAGAGTTCCGCCATGTTCTTAAGACCGTATTCGATCTTAAGGCTCTTGTCATGCTTGATCCTGTCGACTTCCCAAAGTTTCTTTGGTCGGTCATACTTGTTCCTTAATCTTCTTGGATCTCCCATATTATCACTTCTTGGCCTGCGGCTTTGCGCCTGATGCCGCTACTACGGATTTCCTCAGAACACCGACTGCCATTCCATGCCTTCCTGTGTTCTTGGTCCTCTGACCCCTGACCTTGTGTCCGAACGTGTGCCTGAAACCCTTCCAGGAGAACTGTTTCTTTTCCCGATCGACATCCTGCGTCAGGTCGAAGATGAGGTCATTCATTATTGTATGCCTGTCCTTTCCGGAGGCATAGTCGCCCCTCCTGTTGTAAATGTAATTAGGGACATTGTGGTCAGCGAGGTTGAAGAGTATCTCGTCTATAGCCTCGACCTGCTTTTCAGTTAGGTCACCGACACGGGTTTTCGGGTCGATCTTAAGCTTTTCTGATATGACCTTTGCAGCTGATACTGACATGGTATGTCCAATGCCGGTAACATGGAGCAATGATCCAAGGAGTTTCTTCTGACCCTTTACATCCTTGCCTGCAATACGGACGATTCCCCTGAAGTTCTCGTCCTCCTTCACTTCTTTCTTCTTTGCCGGTTTTTTCACCGGTTTCTTTTCTTTTTTTGGAGCAGCTTTCTTTGCCATTATTACACCCTGCCTAATGATTCAACTTCCATTTGGCTTACATGGTCCATGGAGCTGATTTTAGCCTCAACGGAGTCCATTCCGCCTCCTTCTGTATCAGGAAGAAGCATTGAAACCTTCAATGCCTTGATACCAAAGCCCACGTCCTCTTCCCAGAACTTCTGGACCTTGATATTCTCGATCCCCTCAATGCTCTTTTTGACCTCGTCCATTGAAGCCGGATCGTCAATATAAACCTTGATATTTGCTACGACGTTAAATTCCATACATACACCTAAGTTGATAATCTCTCTACAAAAGAATTACAGAGAATAGGCAGAGAATAATTTAAAAGCTATACTTATTTAAATATGATAGTTGGTTCTGCCCTAATAGTCTAACCTGGATAGGACGCAACCCTGCGGACCTCGCTTTTGAAAAAAGCGAGACCAAAATTGTCTATTCATATTTTGGTGTTTGTAATCGGTGTACCATATTATAATTAGTTTTGGGCCGCCTTTTACCAAACAGAAATGACGTAGTCATGGTGCCCATGGAACATTGTTCCATTGGGAGGCGGAGAGGTTGAGTTCGGGGTTCAAATCCCCGTTGGGGCGTACTAAATAATCGGAAAACTTGGGCTGTCCTGGAGAGAGCCCCGGCGGCCTTTTTCCTTGGTACATCTGAAGGATTGTTAAGAGGGAACCGGCCCGGAATCACTTCAATATAGTAGGAAAATTCCTGCTATTTAATTCGCTCCAAAGGGAGGGCCTTGGAACAGGATAAATCAGAAAACGAGTGGTAAATAATCGTAAAAGCTAGTTTTATAAACAGGATATAGAAATATTATATCATATGTTTTCCCGACTATTCAGAAGTAAGGCTACGACTGATCAGCCTAAGTCAGGATTACCCGAGAGGCCAGTACTTGCCGAAGGAATGATCCGGGATGTGCCGATCGAAAAGCTTCATTCCGACATCAAATACAGGTTCAACACATATTCTGCCGCATATGAGCGTAACGGATATTCTGCACCTGTTGGGATGACGTACATAGAACGTGCTTTTCCGGGACGCAATGAAATTGGAGCAATCAGGGATTTATTCCTGACATGCCTTAATGCACCGGAACAGTGCGCAGAGGATGGAAAGCACACGAGAAGAACGATGAGAAATGCCCTGCTCGTGCTCGCGATAAAGGCTGATGCGGGAGAGATCAAAGAAATTGAAACCGACATATATGGGCTTCTTGAGAGCGAAAATCCAACTACGAGAAGAAATGGGATTCATGCTATAAGAATTCTTGCCCAGCGGAAAATCACCATTCCGGGCGGCTATGATAAGTTGAAGCAGCTTGCCAGATTTGATGATGATTTGGAGGTTAAGACCAGCGCATTGAAGACTCTTTCCTTTTACGGTTGTAAAACATAATATAATATGATACATATTAATTATATCCAATGAATTTCATAAGAGGTGCCCCGAAAATCGAGAGATTTGCAGGCAGGTTCCAGCTAACCGGACCTCTTGGAAACGGGGAACTTTTCGAGGTCCTTGAAGCAATTGACGGCAAAAGGAAGGTTGCAATAAAAAGGCCAAAAAAGGAAGCGCTGGGCCATGATATAGTAGGGGACATGTTCAATAACGAGGTCTCTGCACTCATAAGGTTCAACAACAGCAGGATCGTAAAGCTTATGGACTTTGGAGAGCATGAGGGCTGGCCATATATGGTAGTTGAAAAAATCGAAGGCATCAGCCTTGAGAGGCTCAAAATGAACAGGGGAATCAAAAGGCTTGATCAGCTCCTGAAGCTATTCTCCGAGGTATGCTCGGGGCTCGAGACGATTCACCGTTGGAACATGATCCACCGGGACATATCGCCCCTTAATATCCTGGTAACAGGGAATACCATTAAGATAATCGATTTTGCGATAGCAAGGTTCCCTGGTTATGTCGAATGCATGAGAGACGGACTGGTTTTCGGAACGGCGGATTTCATAGCCCCGGAACAGGGATTTCCTTCGGCGGATTCAAGATCGGACATCTATTCGCTTGGCAGGACAATGATGAGGTACCTCTCCTACGACCTTCACCCGGTCCCCAGGACAAACGACGCGGGATCAATCAGGCCTCCCCCTTTCTTGCTCAACCTTCATGCACCGGATGATCTGTTCGAAATGCTGGCTAAGGCATCCAATCCAAACAGGGATCTCAGATATGCAAGTGCTGCTGAAATGAAAGAAGAGATAGACAGGCTGGCAGGAAAAGTCGGCAACATGCCGATCTAGACCAGAACCTG
Organism: Candidatus Micrarchaeia archaeon; assembly: GCA_050303335.1. Lineage (GTDB taxonomy): Archaea > Micrarchaeota > Micrarchaeia > Anstonellales > Bilamarchaeaceae > Bilamarchaeum. The sequence goes on along the minus strand of JBNLBN010000002.1, from coordinate 3,408 downwards.
CTCGCCGGGGACCCTGCGGAAAAGCTGCACGTCGCCTACATGCTCGGATCCGGTCACATAGCGCATCAGCCTTTCAACTCCGAAACCTCCACCTGCAGAAGGAACGAACCCTGTTTTTGCAATATCAAGGTATGATGAGTACCTGCTCTTATCGAGACCGTCGCGCTCTATCCGGGACATTATCCGGCCATACTCGAATTCCCGCTGGGCACCTGAAAGGCCTTCGCCATATCCCTCAGGATAGATAAGATCGTAGTTCAGGTATTTGCCGGGACATTCCGGGTCCTCCATATCATAGAATTCCCGTTTGTGGGAAATTGCCCAGAACGGTTTTTCAGCTTCCATGGAAGCAGGAATTTCCCAATCGGCGCCATATTTCTTTGAAAGATCTCCTGTTTCAATTCGCTCGAACGGGCCGCTGATTTTTTTGAATTTCCTTTCTGAAAGTGCATCTCCATATTCCGATAGTAGGAATCCGGACAATCCTTCAAGGTAGCGTTCCATCAGGGTGAATACGTCGTCCATTTTGGCATGGGCGATCTCGAAATCCACCTGCGAGAACTCGAAAAGATGCTTGCCGGTGTCCTTTCTTCCCGGGTGTTCAAGCCTTACGTTGGGAGAGATGATGAAAAGCCGGTCCAGACCTTCCTTGACCGCTATCTGCTTATGCAGGATCATCGATTGCGTAAGGCAAAGAGACTGGCCGAGGTATTCTATCTCCCCGGTCTTTATCACAGAGCTTCCGGGATCAGGCCCCAGGGGGTCTGTAATTGGCGACAGCATTACAGGCATGAGCTGGAGGAATCCCTGCTCATGGAAAAAACCCGTTGTATATCTCAATACACCCGATGTCAGACTGACAGTTGTTTTTTTGTCCATATAAATCACAAGCAAAGAGACTGCTTCGCTGGTATTTAACGATTATCCGAAAAAAAATAGAATATTTCCAAAAAATAGCGAATAATTAAATAGATATTTGGAAAAATTCCAATTATGACATTAAAATTAGACGAGACAGACATGGAAATTATTGGAATGCTGGAAAAAAATGCAAAGGCCAGACTGCATATCATCTCGAAAAAGCTTTCCCTCCCCCAGTCGACCGTGCACCACAGGATAAAAAAGCTTGAAGAAAACGGAGTTATCAGGTGGACTATAGAAAAGGACTTCAAAAAAATAGGGGACCCGCTTAGGGTCCACGTAATGGCATATGTCAATGTAACCGCGCTTAAGAAAATCAGGAAGACGCAAAAGGACATTGCAGCCTCTCTCAGAAAAATACGGGGCGTAAGATCGGTTGACATCGTATCCGGCGATTCCGATCTCCTGATCACACTCCAATGCAGGGACATGGAGGACTACCAGGACATACTGCTTGAAAAGATACAGAAGATAGATGGAATCACCAAGACGAAGAGCATGATAGTAATATCATAATTAATCTGGGATTATAACAATATTTATAATGGAACACGGACAATAATGTATCATGGATAGCGATACCCGGCTCGTTGGGATGATCAACTCAGACAATGATTCAGTCCGGTATGCAGCATTTTTAAGCCTGGCAAAAAACGAGGGCAACATAGCCTATTTCATCCTGGCGCTTGAAGACAGCTATCCGGAAAACAGGAAAACAGGGCTTAATGCGATCGCGGCATTTGAAAACCCCGAACACATCGGGAAGGCGGTTGCGCTTTTTGATGATAATATCGTTGAGGTCAGATGTGCGGCAGTAAAGGCTGTAAGCGCAATCATTGCAAGCAATCCCCATATGGACGGGAAACCAATTATCCTTCCCTTAATCGACGTTATTGACGATACGAGCTGGTCAATAGGGGAAAATGTCATTGATGCTGCAAAGTTTGCACTGAAACTGATAAAGGAACCTGCAATAGAATTCCTAGAGAGTAATCTGATCCATGGGACGCAGCAGATGAAAGTGAGATCAGTACATCTCCTGGGAGAAATCGGATGCGATCCCGGAATTCTGATCAGGGCTCTTCTTGAAGAAGATGACCGGGTGCGAAAGGAAGCCCTGAATGTCCTGGTTGAAAAGGGAACCGGATGCTCTCACAGGCTAAGAGAAGAATTGAAGTCCGTGGGCAGTCTGGAGAAGGACCAGGAAAGATTCTGCGCTGATGCTCTGATCAAATTGTCAAGGAAAAAACCAAAGAGACTGATTGTTCCGAAGCATCCCAAAAGAGAGAGGAGAATATTCAGGCTGGGCGTGTGATTTAAGAATATTGGGCTTATTTATTTTTCCATGTACGTTCCAAAGAAAATGTTTTTTACAAAAGGTGTAGGAAAGGCAAAGAACAAGCTTGAAAGCTTCGAACTCGCCCTCAGAGACGCAGGCATTGCACATTTCAACCTCGTGTCTGTTTCTTCCATCCTGCCTCCGAATTGCAAGATCATCACAAAGGAGGAGGGGCTCAAGGAGCTGAATGCCGGCCAGATAGTATTCGTTGTATTGGCAAGGATCGAAAGCGACGAACCGAACCGGCTGATGGCATCATCCGTAGGAGTGGCCATCCCGAACGACCGGAACCAGTACGGCTATCTTTCAGAGTACCACGGCTACGGGAAAACGGAGGAGAAAGCAGGGGAATATGCTGAAGACCTTGCAGCCTCGATGCTTGCATCGACGCTTGGAATCGAATTCGATCCCGATACTGCTTGGAACGAAAGGGAGCAGAACTTCAAGATGAGCGGAAAGATAGTTCGGACAAGGAACATAACAAAATCTGCCATATGCGACAAGGATGGGAAGTGGACGACTGTCATTTCAGCCGCGGTTTTAGTGGAATAACAATAATTAAATAGAACAAATCCGCTATACCCTGTGAGTTTATGCCATTACCCGAAGAGCTATTTTCTGAACTGGCAAAGAATGGTAGGTATGGGGAGATTGCTGCATTAGGGGCTGAGGGCGGTCTTGAGAAAAAGGATGTCGCAAAGGCATGGGCATGCATGATCGTCAATATCGAAAGGGGAACTGACCCGGTAGAGTATATGGGTTTTGTGGCGTTCCTCAATTCCTTTGAGCAGCATGAAGAGACAAGATACGGTTTCGGCAGTATATATGAGGTATATACGCACAGGGACCGATCCAGGATAGCCATGGCAATAAATGCGATCAGCATAGAACTCGCATCAGAATCCATACCCTTTTTCCGAAACTTCAAGAAGCGGGCAAAGCATTGCCTCTATTATGCACTGGAAAAGACGGATGCGAAAGCTGAAGCCGTGAAGGCGCTGTCGAACTACACAGATCCGGCAGTGGGCGATTACCTGAGGATAGCGGTGGAGTATTTTCCTGAACTGGGTGCAGATATTGATTGTGCTCTTAAAACAATCAGGCGCAGGCAAAGGGTTGAAAGTTCATCCAGAAACCTAAATGAACTG
>JBNLBN010000001.1:0-107452 GCA_050303335.1 Candidatus Micrarchaeia archaeon | reverse complement strand
CTGCAATGTGTTGGATTTTTGGAAAGAAGAATGTTACGATATATGCGAATATAAAGGAGATCCAATAGACTCTGACCGAAACTAGATTCGCCTATTTTAAAAATTGGAACTATTTAATTTTTGTTAAATAGTGATTGATATGTCAATACGATGCGCAGTTGTTGGAGTGGGAAATTGTTTTGCCGGGTTAGTTCAGGGAATCGAATACTACAAGCGGAATCCTGAGCAGAAGGTCATAGGTATCATGCACGAGAACATGAATGGATATTCCATCCACGACCTTGATTTCGTTGCCGCGTTCGATGTCGATTCGAAGAAGGTCGGAAAGCCGCTCTCCCAGGCGGTCTATGCAGAACCCAACAAGGTGAAATGGGTTCCGGAACTGAGCACCATGAATGATGTCACAGTGCAGCAGTCGCCCCAGCTTGACGGCGTGGGATTCTATGTGAAGGACAAGTTCACTCCCGTAGAAGACAAAAATCAGGATGAACTGAAAGCTGCGATCATGAAGGAACTCAAGGAAAAGAACGTTGAGATTCTGGTTTCATACCTTCCAGTCGGATCTGACCATGCAACAAAATTCTGGGCGCAGACCTGCCTTGATGCAAATGTGGCATTCGTTAACTGCATGCCTTCATTCATTGCATCGGATCCGGAATGGGCGAAAAAGTTCGAGGAAAAGGGGATTCCGATTATCGGCGACGACATAAAGGGCCAGGTTGGAGCGACCATAGTCCACAGGAAGATGGCAAGGCTCTGCGATGAAAGAGGGACAAAGATCGAGAAGACCTACCAGATAAATGTCGGCGGAAACACTGATTTCCTTTGCATGAAGGAGCAGGAGAGGCTGACTTCGAAGAAGATATCGAAGACGGAATCAGTGCAGAGCCAGCTGAAAGAAAGGCTTCCTGATGACCAGATATATGTCGGACCTTCTGATTTCATACCGTTCCTTGCAAACACCAAACTTATGTTCATGAGGATCGAGGGCCGTATGTGGGCGAATATTCCCTACAACATGGAAGTGCGCCTCGAAGTGGACGACAAAGCGAATTCTGCAGGAATCGTGATTGATGCAGTAAGATACTGCAAGATAGCCCTTGACAAGAAGATGGGGGGTCCCCTGATCGGGCCAAGTTCATGGTTAATGAAGCACCCGCCAAGGCAGTTTGACGATGCTGAGGCCAAGAGGCTTGCAGAAGAGTTCATCAAGGACTGATTTTTAAATTTTAAAGCAGGCTATAATCCCATGGATTTTTCGGAAGTTGCAATTGTATTCGACAGGCTCGAATCAAAGTCAGGACGGCTGGAGATGACGGATATACTTGCAGAACTGTTCAAAAAGACCAAAGCTTCCGAAATTGACAAACTTGTCTACATCATGCAGGGGATACTGCTTCCGCCTTACGAGGATGTTGATCTTGGAGTGGGCGAAAGGCTTGCAATCGAGGCAATCAGCAATGCAACGGGGTATCCAGTGGGGAAGATAGACGACATGTATAAGAGAAGCGGCGACCTGGGGGATACTGCAGAGGAACTTGTCGGAAAGAAGAAGCAGACGGCGCTGATGACAAGCGAGATGGAGGTATCATATGTCTATGGAGTGATGATGAAGATCGCCAGGGCAGGTGGTTCCGGTTCGCAGCAGCTGAAGATCAAATACCTCACAGAACTTCTGAACAATGCAAACCCGGTGGAGGCACGGTTTATCGTAAGGTATGTACTTGCAAAGCTCAGGCTCGGCGTAGGGGATCCGACAATCCTTGATGCACTTTCGGTTTCCCACGCCGGCGACAAGTCGATGAGGGAGGAGATCGAACGCGCATATAATGTCTGTTCAGACCTTGGGCTGGTCTCGCGGCTATTTTTCGAGGATCCCAAAAACATAGAAAAATTCAAGGTCACGCCTTTCAAGCCGCTGATGCCTGCCCTGGCAGAGCGGCTTAGCTCCCCGGAAGCGATTATAGAGAAGCTCGGGAAATGCGCAGTCGAAATGAAGTATGACGGATTCAGGCTGCAGGTCCACAAGTCGGGGGACAGTGTGGAGATATATTCCAGGAAGCTTGAGAAGATGACCCACATGTTTCCGGATGTCATTGAGGAGATCAAAAAGCTGAAACAGGAGGAACTGATTTTCGAAGGGGAAGCCCTGGCGTATAATGAGAAAAAGGGGAGGTTCTTCTCATTCCAGCAGACCATGCACAGGAGAAGGAAGCACGGTATCGATAAGGCGTCGAAGGATTTCCCTCTGCAGCTCTTTGTTTTCGACATTATGTATGACGGCAGGGATCTCACCAATGAGAAATACAGTGCCAGGCGCAGGAAGGTAAAAAAATTCAAGGGAAGGATTATCCGCGCCGCAGAAAGCAAGATAATATCCAGTTCGAAAAAACTTGAGGAGATGTTCCAGAGGTCCATTTCAAGCGGCCTGGAAGGCATCATGGCTAAGGACCTCGATGCACCATATACTGCAGGAAAGAGGAAATTCGCGTGGATCAAACTCAAGAAATCATATGGACAGTCCGTTGATACTGTGGATGCTGTGATTGTCGGATATTACCTCGGGCAGGGACATCGGGCGGAATTCGAATTCGGCGGGGTCCTGGTTGCAGTAAACGATCCTGATACCGGGAGGCTCAAGACAGTTGCAAAGGTCGCTTCTGGATTCACTGAAGAGGAGATGGTGAATGTCCGGGAGATGCTAGAGGAGATCAAGACAAAGAAGGCCCCGGCAAACCTAGAGTGCACGCTTGATGTGGACTACTGGGTCGAGCCGAAATACGTGATAGAGGTTGCCTTCGATGAAATTTCCGTTTCAACAATCCACACGGCAGGATATGCATTGAGGTTCCCCAGATTCGTAAAGATGAGGGATGACAAATCCGTCAACGAGATCACCACGAGCAAAGAGATAGAGGAAATGATTCGGGCCTAATTTTTTAAAAGATGGAACTGAATGGGGTACATGTTGCTTGAATATTCAGACAAAGCTGGAAAGACCACAGGAAGCATGGTTTTCGAGGGGGAGAGCAAGAAATTCGACGGGAAGCTCGGAAGCACTTATGTCAGCGAATCAGGGATAATCGTCGGGCTTGGCAAAAAGAAGGATTTCCGCAACGAGAACATCAGGAAGGCGGCAGGACGGATAGTTGGATTTGCAAACAGGAGGAAACTCAAGGAGATCAGCATCCTGCTACCGAAATGGGCCGATGATGACGGGATCCGGGCACTTGCAGAGGGCGCAGTACTTGCAAATTACAAATTCCTCAATTTCAAATCCGAGAAGGAGGTGAACACCCTCAAGAGGATCCATGTTGTCGGAAGGAGATCCCCGGCACTCAGGATCGGGGAGATTTACGGGAACGCACAGAACCTCTCGAGGGAGCTTGATGAAAACCCTTCAAACGTTGCGACTCCCAGGATGATAGCCGAAGCGGCAAAAAAAATCGGGAAGGGAAGGTTCAAGGTCACCCCATTCGACAGGAAGGCGCTTGAGAAGAAGGGGATGAATGCGATACTCGGGGTTGCAAGGGGCGCAAGTGAACCTCCAGTACTTGTCAAGATGGAATACAATCCCGGCAAGAGATATCCATTGTACTGCGTGGTCGGGAAGGGCATCACCTTCGACACCGGAGGCATCAGCCTCAAGCCGTCGAAGGACATGCACGAGATGAAATACGACAAGTCCGGGGCCATCAACGTGATCGGAGTATTCAAGGCAGTATCCGACCTGAAGCTGCCGGTCAGGCTGATTGGATTCATACCGCTCACAGAGAACAATCCGGACGGCAATGCACAGAAACCCGGGGATATTGTAAAATCATATAGCGGAAAGACGATAGAGGTGCTCAATACGGATGCCGAAGGAAGGTTGGTACTTGCCGATGCGCTTGCATTTGCAGCAGAGCACAAGCCCGAATATATCATCGACATGGCAACGCTCACAGGAGCCATCATAGTCGGCCTAGGCAGGCATGCAATAGGGATGTATTCGAACGATGACGTATTGGCAACAGAACTCGAAAAGGCAGGAATCATCACGCATGAGAGGGTCTGGAGGCTTCCCCTGTGGGAAGAATACGGGGAGATGATGAAATCCAATATCGCGGACCTGAAAAATATTTCTGAGACCGTCGAAGCCGGATCGATCACTGCCGCGGCTTTCCTCAAAGAATTCGTTGGGGAAAGCAAATGGGCGCACCTTGATATTGCAGCCGTTGAATCAGTAAAGAGCGGCGGTGATTATTTCACTCCGGGGGCAACCGGCACCGGTGTTAGGCTCGTTACAAGGACGATTGAAAACATGATTAAAAAACAATAGCAAGATATAATTGCGGGTGAGATTTTGTACATATTCAGAGAAACGGCCGTAAGTTGGCTTAATGAACAGGGATTTTCGGATAATGATATAGAAGAGCTTCAGAAGATAATGAACATGATCGGCAAGAAGAACGAGGGGATCGTGAAGATTCCTGGAACTACTTCCCCAAAGGTATCGGCAATGGTATATCTTCTTGATTCCATAACTGATGACTCGGGAAATCTCGCCTGCATCGATGGAAATCTTATTGAGATTCCGGATGAGGCAAAGAAGTATTATGGAGACGATGTCAAGATCGCCGAACTTGAGGACGCCCTGGAAAAGATCCAGAACATAAAGACAGGAAGGAGCCATGCATCCCCCAGGAGAAGGGGAAGCGGGATCAAGGAATACTAGTACCTGATTTCGAATTTTTCAAAATTTTCTTTTCCCCAGCTGTATTTAACTTCCTTGACATCGGCAGTTGCAGGGCCTTTTCGCGCCCATTCAAGAAGTTCCTGAAGCTTTTCCTTTTCTCCGGATGCACGGATTTCAACAGAACCGTCCGGAAGATTCCTAACAAAACCTGTGAGGCCAAGAGAAAGGGCCTTTTCAAGAGTGTTGCTCCTGAAAAAGACCCCCTGGACCTTGCCAAAAACAAAAATGTTGATACTCATCTTCACATGTCCATAGGCGGCATTCCGCCTGGTGGCATGCCGCCTGCTCCGCCGGAACCTCCCCTTGATGATATGATGTCATCAATCCTAAGGACAAGCCTGGCAGTCTCTGTTGCTGATGAGATTGCCTGCTTCTTCACCCTGGCGGGTTCAAGAATGCCGATTGCCTTTATGTCCGATACTGTGCCTTCAAGGACATTTACGCCAATGGTCACTCCTTTTCCGTCTGCATGCTTGTTTCGAAGAGATACTAGGGCATCAATAACATCCATTCCCGCGTTTTCAGCAAGGGACTTTGGTATTGATTCAAGCGCGTCTGCGAATGCCTGGATGGCCATCTGTTCCCTTCCTCCGATCTCTGTTGCGTACTTGTGAAGTGCCCTGTTGATTTCCATCTCCACTGATCCTCCGCCGTAAACATATTTGCCGTCTTCAAGCGCGCTTGCTACTGCGCCCCGCGCATCGACGACTGCTCGTTCAACCTCGCTTACAACGTGGTCGGTACCTCCCCTTACGAAGATTGTTACTGATTTCGGATCCTTGCATTTTTCGATGAAAACCATTGATTCACCGGAAACCTTCTTCTCGTGGATCTGGCCGGCCTTACCAAGGTCAGACTCCTTCAGGTCATCGAGGCTTGATGCTATTGTCGCCTTTGTCGCCCGTGAAAGCTTCTCCATGTCTGATTTCTTTACCCTCCTGACGGCCATGATGCCATTCTTTGAAAGGTAATGCTGCACAAGGTCATCGATTCCCTTCTGGCAAAAGACAACATTTGCACCGGATGATGCGATCTTTCCGACCATGTCCTTCATCATCTTCTCTTCCTGGTCAAGGAATGCCTGCATGTTCTCCGGAGACGTAATCTCAATTTTTGCATCTGTCTCGGTTTTTTCAATTTCGAGCGCGCTGTCAAGAAGGAGGATCTTTGCATCATTTACCGATTTCGGCATTCCTGAATGGACCACTTCCTTGTCGATTACTACACCCTTGACAAGCTGGGTGTCCATGACGTGTCCGCCCGCCTTCTTCTCGATCTTTATAAGGTCGAGATCTACTGAATACTTTTCATCGGTCTTATCGGAAACCATCCAGACGGCATCTGAAATAAGCTCTGCGATCTTTTCCTTTTCGGCCTGGGTGCCAATTCCCTTTGACCCCATTGAAACGAGTGCAATTTTCCTGAGCGTTTCCCTGTCCTCAGGCTTGACATCCTCTGAGATTGAACGAAGGACCTCTTCAGACTTGCTTGATGCCAGTTCATACCCCTTTATTATCACGGTCGGATGGATGTTCTGGTCAAGAAGCTCGCCTGCCTTCTTGAGGAGATTTCCTGCGATTACGACCGAGGTGGTTGTTCCGTCACCCACTTCCTTGTCCTGCGTCTTCGCGATTTCAACCATCAGCTTTGCTGCCGGGTGATCGACGTTCATCTCTTCCAATATCGTTGCACCGTCATTGGTTATGACGATGTCCCCGAGATCGGAAACGAGCATCTTGTCCATTCCCTTAGGCCCAAGTGTTGTCTTCACGATGTTTGCTACTGCATATCCGATTGCGATGTTGATTCGCATTGCGTCTCTTCCCAAGACTCTCTGTGAGCCTTCAGGTAATACAACCATTTGCTCTCCGCTTACTTGTTTACTCATATTTTCACCCAAATATCATTCTAAGCAGTTTATCTGCTAAAAATAGTAATTCACTATTTATAGCTAATTTTTTTAAAACTATGGCGAGTGGTCATAACAGGTGGTTGCAGATATTGGTAAGGCCCGTTAACATAACTCTCTCGGTTATCATAGCACTCTTAGCGCTTGCCATTTTCCAGGGTTTCGAGGGGATTATCATTTCCATAACTGTTTTTATTGCCGCGCTCTGGATAAGCGAGGCGATGCCGCTTTTTGTCACGGCTCTTCTTGGGTCCGTGCTGTTCATTCTTGCTGGAATGGATGCAAAGGTTGTATTTGAACCGTATTTCAGCCCCACCGTTGCACTCATTCTGGGGGGGTTTGCAATAGCCCTCGCACTCAACAAGCACCACATAGACAAGAAATTCATAGTGATGCTCCTCGAACATTCAGGGGGAAAGCCAAGGATCGTGATAGCGATGATGATGGTCGCAACAGCATTTCTCTCGCTCTGGGTGAGCAATACTGCCGCTGCCGCGATCATGATCCCGATAGCAATGACTGCAGCACACAAGACAAACTACATCAAGGCTGCGATACTCTGCGTAGCATTTGCCGCTACTGTGGGGGGGATCGGGACTCTTGTCGGAACGCCCCCTAATGCGATAGCTGCAGCAGCCCTGATGGAGCGCGGTATCGAGATGAATTTCTTCCAATGGATGGTGATCGCCATTCCTTTTGTCGCCATCATGCTGGTTGCAGTATACTCGGTCGTGACGTTCGTCTACCCTCCTGAAAAGGAGAGTTCCATACTAAAGATCAAGACGAAGAAATGGGCATCTGTTCATACGAAGACCGTCGGGGTAGCGCTCCTGATAGCTCTCTTGTGGCTGAGTTCCCCCATCCACAGGGTCCCTGATTCAGCGATATCTGTATTCGGAATCGTCCTTCTCTACCTTGCAGGTTCGCTTGAGAAGGAGGACCTGAACAAGCTGAATTGGGCCGTGATACTTCTTGTCGGAGGAAGCCTCAGCCTGGGGAACGTGATAGACGTATCGGGCGTATCAGTACATATCGGGAATTTCATCGAAAACAGCATAGATGGAAGAAGCGAGATCTTCGTTTTCGGCCTAATTGCAGCAGTAACGTCCGGAATCTCATCTTTTGTCAGCAATACTTCCACCGCGGCACTTATCATCCCCATAATGCTCGCAATATCTGAATCCAGGGAACTGGCATCGCTCGTTGCGATAAGTTCATCCATAAACTTCATATCTCCTGCAGGAACGCCCCCTTCTGCAATGGCGTTCGGATACGGCCACCTGCGCGTTGTGGACATGCTGAAGGTTGGCATTCCGCTAACCATCATTGGGATAGTTGTCGTTTCCGCGCTTGCGTTCTACTTATGGTAATAAAATAACCACCTTTCCTTAAGGGAACATGATAGTGCTAGGAGAGGAATTCAGCATCAGGCTGAAGCATCTTGTTTCGGTTATCGGGGCCCTGGTGCTTCTGACTATCATCGGATTTGTGATCGTTTCGGCAGGAGCACTCATAGGAGAGGGCATGTCGGATATACTATTCACAGTCTATTTCCTGCTCGTGATCCCTGTCAATGCGTACCTGATACTAAAATTCGGGGGGCTTTTCAAAGTGAGGGAGCCGGAAAACCTTGGCGCAGCATATCTTCTTGTTTCCTTATTGTTCACTGTAATTCCTTCAGTTTTCATCCTGATATCAGATATTGAGATAAGCACCAATCCTTTCTCGCATCTGGTCGGGACTGTGCAATCCACAATCTTGATTTACATGTTCATGTTGGCATTTGAGGGCATGAATGTTTCGAGGCTCAAAATAATATCATTACGGAGCCTGTCTACAGCAGTGTTCACTTTCCTGATAATGCTTATTGTTGATATTCTCCTGGGTAATACCGTCACTTCGGGATATGAATCCATATTCAATTACTTCATCCTTGTTTTTGGATTCCTTTACAGGGAAAAAACCGGGAAGCTTGAAAAGGTGCTGGCGCTTGCCGTAATTGCGGGACCGTTAATTCGATTAGATTTTATAGGATTAATGGCTTCAATAATAATACTTGCAAACGTGTATTTCTACAAAGAGGATAAATCATGGATCTAGGCAGAAAACTCAGGGAGGCGCTTTCCAAGCTTACCAACCGTCCTTACGTCGATGAAAAGGACGTGAAGGCATTGATTAAGGACCTGCAGAGAGTCTTGATCTCCAATGATGTCAATGTCAAGCTGGTCCTGAAGCTCTCGAAATCAATAGAAGAAAGATCCCTCAGGAGCGAGAAGCTCGAGGCACTCAGCCTGAAAGAGCATGTAACAAAGGTAGTTTATGACGAACTTGTGAAGCTGATGGGAGAGACCTACCAGCCGAGGCTTGATAAACACAGGATCCTTATGTGCGGGCTTTATGGTTCAGGAAAGACCACGAGCTGTGCAAAGCTTGCCCATTTTTACAAGAGCAAGGGATTGAGCGTTGCATTGATTGCTGCGGATACCGACAGACCGGCTGCACAGGAGCAGCTGGAGCAGCTTTCGAAAAAAGTGGGGGCAGCATTCTATACGACCAAAGGCGAGAAGAATCCGGTCAAGATCGTCGAGTCTGCACTGAAAGAAGCAGATGAGGACGTGGTTATTGTCGATTCTGCAGGGCGTTCGGCGCTTGATTCCGGCCTGACAGACGAATTGAAGGCCATTGCTGATATTCTCAGACCGGACGAAAACTATCTCGTGATAAGTGCTGATATCGGACAGGTGGCAGGCAAGCAGGCAACTGAATTCAACGAGGCTGTGCCGCTCTCGGGAGTGATTGCGACCAAGATGGACGGATCCGGAAAAGGAGGGGGGGCGCTATCATCGGTCGGTGCCAGCAATGCAAAGATAGCATTCATAGGAACCGGCGAAAAGATCAACGACCTCGAGGTTTACAATTCCGAGAAATTCGTGGGTAGGCTCCTGGGCGTTCCTGACATCGGATCGCTGATGGAAAAGATCAAGGAGATACAGAAGGAGACTGACCTTAAAAACATCGAGACTGACGAACTCACGATAGAATCATTCTACGAGCAGCTCAAGGCTGCTAAAAAGCTTGGGCCGCTTGGAAACGTCTTTTCAATGCTCGGAGCTGCTGATGTGCCCAAGGAAATGGTGCAGCAGAGCGAGGAAAAGCTGAAGAAATTCGAGAACATGATAAACTCCATGACGAAGGCAGAAAAGAAGGATGCGAAGCTTCTGCGTAGCCCGGCAAGGATCGCAAGGATCGCGCGCGGATCCGGATGCACGGAGAAGGAAGTAAAGGAATTCATCAGCCAGTTCGAGAAGATGGAGAAGATGATGAATATGTTCAAGAAGAACCGCGGCTTCAGGAAGAAGATGGAAAAGATGATGAAGGGCGGCATGGGGAATCTTGGAATGTAGGTGAGGGACATAGCCTGCCTTCTGTTTTAGTGACATTGTCAGCTTTGCTGGCAAATTTTGCCAGAAAAAACTTTTGACTAAGCGGAGACAATCTCCTTGCTCCGTCATCGGATAGGGAAACACTCGTTTCATCGAACATGGTTCGTATCGTTTCTGTACTGCTTCATATAGCCCTTAAAGCTACAGTATCCTCACGGAGGGCAGAACTTCCTCAGTTTTACCGTGGGTCACCTGCCCCTCACCTAAAAAGATAATGGACAGATCGGTTTATCAATTTTCTTCTGGATTTTTTTTTGTGAAAATAGCTATTGTAGCGGCGGTTCTTGCCATGATAACAGGCTTTGCTGTTCTTGGATCCGCAATAGTTATTTTGTTGAATGAAAACGATGACCTTCGGGCAGAAAATCTTGAGCAGGACAAAAAGTTGGATGAGCTGCAGGATGCCATCAGTAATCTTGGGATGAAAATCACGGAGCAGCAGCAAAAAATTGCTGTGAAGGATTCGCAGATTCAAGATTTGAACTCAACCTTGCAGGAAAAAAACTCGAAAATCCGCGACTTGGAAGAGGATCTTTCCGAAAGCGAGGAGAAACTTGCACAGGCAGAAAGCAGCCTTGTATTGACTGAAGAAAAAATCGAGGAGATAAGGGAGGATGCGAGGGCTCTTGAGGAAAGGATAAACAGCTCAATCCAGTGGTTCAACGACAATTCGAGGCTGCCTGATTTATACCAGGCCGACAGGTTCAAGAGCATCGTGGAAAGGAGGTGCACTGACGGAAAGAAGCTGAATCTCGCATGCGTCTCTTTCATGATGGAAGAGGAACTTGGGATTACTTACAAATCAGATTTCGATGACAGGCTTTATTCCAACGAGGAGATAATCGAGCGGAAGGGAGGAGACTGCGAAGACTATTCCTTGTTTTTCACTGCGCTCATGAACAGCCTGAAGGAAAAGGGATACGAACTTGTCGCTTTTGATGACGGGAGCGGAATATTCGATGTTTACCAGGATAATTCGCAGGTATGGTACTATGAGAATGCGGATGCCGTGGAAATTGGAAAACTGGATGAACTGAACGTTTATCCCGTCTGCTATTATTATGACAGAAGCGGGTCGCTCCTACTCGGGCATTGCGTGGTGATGTTCACAAAGAACAGGATCGAAAATGAGATTGTTGGAGATTTCAACGGATCGAAGCTTGTTGAGCCGCAGGACGGAAAATACGTTGGATCGATCGGAAAGGAATTCTCCATGTGCTATGATGACTGCGAATTCTATTACTCGATAAAATTCATCATTACAGAAAATGACCTGTTCCAGTATGACCTTGAATGGGACAACTACCACAAATACAGGCAAAGGCTGAAGGATCTATCTGAATGGCCTGAAATTCCTTCTTAGCGGCTTGATCCCTGCAAGCCTTGAAAGCGAGAGTTCTACTGATTCCATCTCTATTGGATCGAGCGCCGCGCACATGTCTGCTTCGACAAGGATCGCGGGATAGGCGAAATGACTGCTTATCGCCGATAATGTATAGACCTGTGATGATATTTTTTCAACATCACCAAAAATTTCGACTCGAAGCGGCAGGTCCTCCTGCGAGGGTTTCATGTAGGTTACCTTTATCTTCTTTCCAAGGCTTGAGAGTTCCTTGTTTGCGATCTCCCCGAAATAGTCGATTTCCTTCGTCCTTTCATTGACATTGAGGAGGTAGGATGAAAGGACTGAATCGGAGCACTTGAGGGATGAAAGCCTTTTTGCACGTGTATCCTTGATCACGCCCGCAATGTTTTTTCCTGATGAGAAAAGCCTCTCATAGAGGCCGAGAATGTCGGTATAAAGAGGATGGAGCTCGCTTTCCCTTGACGGGACATCTCCTGGTACCGGAAGAAGCGAACCGTCCAGCAATAAAAGGTCCGGATTGAATTTTTCAAGCGTCTCGATTGCGCATGTGATTTCTGATTTCAGGCGCACGAGAGACTTGAAGGTGTTGGCTTCATGGTCATCCAGGGCGCTTTTTACATCGATATCAGGGCGGGGATTCTTTGTCGGATGATAGTTATGTTCAACTATCGATGAATCCCTATATACAAGGTTGACCCCGACGGACCTGCTCACAGCGATATCAATTCCGTGCATCCTGTGTGTAAGCAATCCTCCGTCTACGGCGCAGACTGAGAGATCAAGCGGAACTCCTGAAACGGGGACTGCAAGATCTCGCATCGACCTTGCCTGCTCCATAAGGTAATCATTGTTGATCCTTATTTTTTTTGCAAGGTGCACCAGCTTGTCCATGGAAAAAATTAGTGTTAATGTATTTTTACTAGTATGGTACAGTCCTTTTTCTGCGGAGGGAACTTGATTTCCTTTGCTCTTTCATAAATGATCGAAAGGTCAGGTACACGGGATGTCTCGCATTCGATGCTCCTGCAGATTGTCCTAGTTGATTCAATAGAGGTGTTGCCCTTCTTGTCGACCTTTACATCAAGCTCAATCGTTCCAGGGAAAGTAATGTCCTGCGGCGTGATTTTTCGGAGCTTTCCTGATAATTCCTCGTACGATTCTCTGCAGTGGTTCTCGGCCAATGGCGTTTGTCGGGGTAATTCCTTTTTTCCGCATCCTGCAAACGCTACTGTGCAAAGACCTATTGCTAGTGCTCTCTGGGTAAACCTCATGGTGATAATTTATGTGGAAATGTTTAAATAGAGTTTTATAAACAAACGGAAAGAAAAATGCATGATTCTTTCAAATTCGGATATAAAAAAGATGATCAAGGAAAAGAAGATCGAGATAAAGCCCCTCAAGGACGAGCAGATCGGACCGGCATCAGTCGACCTAACCCTTTCGGATGAATGGCAGTTCTTCAAGCCCAGGCTCAAGATAAAGACGGTGGATCTGAAAAAGCTCCCGTTCCAGGAAGCGTTCGATACCAAGAAGGCCAAATCAATCATTCTGAGGCCCGGACAGATGTGCCTTGCAAAGACGGAGGAGAAGATAAGCATCCCGCCGGACATAATGGGAAAGCTGGAGGGGCGTTCGCGCTATGCGAGAATGGGCCTAATAATCCATATGACAAGCGCTCTTGTCCAGCCCGGATCTTCCAACCACCAGGTCCTTGAGATTGCTAACCTGGCACCTTTTTCCGTGAAGCTCTATTCCGGGATGAGGATATCCCAGGTCGTATTCCAGAGGATGGACAGCAGGACAACGAAGCCCTACAGGAAATTCGGGGACATTGCAAGGGACCAGTAATAAAATCCGGACGGGTAATACTATCATGAAGATCAGCATCCTTGCAATCACCGTATTGGCGTTTCTTGCGATCATAGTCCTAGGCCTCATGTTTATCAGGCCAGGGTTCGAGGATCCCTCGCTCGCCTTCGTTGAAGAACCGCTTCACAAGAACACAATGCTGCAGATATCGGACGGCGACGTGTACGAATACAAGTACTATGTGAACAATACGGTCGTCAACATCACTTACGTTGCCTTGCAGAGGGATTGTACGGTCATTTTCATTTCTGAAAGCGTGAACAAAACGAGCATCTGCCTTGATAAATGGGGGATGGACAAAACGAAATCGAATTCGAGCTTCGAGGACCCTTCTTTCATCCTATTCAAGCCCTGGATGCTGGCGCTTGAGGAAAACTGGAGCTGGAAGAATTCGATGTATCTCAACTTTGACGGGGTCATGCGCCACATAGCAGACAACAGCTACAGGGTGGTTGGGACAGAGGACGTTAATGGAAGGAGGGCCTACAAGGTTGCCATAAACTCCACCGACGGCACCTATGAATACGACTGGGTGGATGTTGAAAAAAGAATCCTCCTCAAGATAGAGGGCGAGGGTTTTGAAGTCGGCCTAGTGGACGACAACTAAAGGAATAGTCTTCTTTTCGAGTTCTTCTTCTGCAACCTGGATGAAGGTTTTTGATCCGTCTTTCACTTTTATAAGCGGGGGAGCGCCCATTGAAAGCTGGAGGGCCCTGGCTCCGATTATACGTGCAATTTCATACTTGGTAAGATCCATGAAAAAATAACACTCACAAAACAATATAAATATTGCTCTTTTTTCCAAGTGTCAGGGCAGTCTCGTTCGAGAACTTGAATGTCTTTGCAAGTGCACGCTCGATCTTGATCTTCATGCCCTGCCTGATGTTTATTCCGCGGTCGTCAAAGAGGTATATGACACCCTCGTTTCCTTCCTCATCATTTACCACGATCCTCGTGTAGAATGCATTCACTTTCTTGCTCTTCTGGTATTCCTTGCTCTCTACGGAAAGTACGATAAGCGGATCGGTGTTGATGTTCCTCATCCGGTCCTTGATCTTGGTGATGTCGGTTATTTTCGTTTCCTTGAATTTTTTCTTTGCCAGGTTGAATGCAAGCGTGATTTCGCGCTTGGCGTCATCGATCATCCTGCCCATTTCCTTTCTCATGACCTGGTCGTCGCCGCCGGAGAGCATCATCACTTCATACGCCTTCTTGAAGAAAGTGTCCGGAAGAATCTCGATCTCGTTCTCCTCCTTTATCTCTTCTATTTTTTCGGTCTCGAGCGTTGCGATCTCGGTTGATATCTGGTCGAGCTGTTCGTTTGATCCAACTTCGTCCAGTCCAGTAATCTCTGCCTGTGGCAGGGTCACTTCGACAGAAGCCGACTCCAGGATCTCGCCGTGGCTTCCCACCTGGTCGAGGTCTGAAATAACCTCAAGATAGTTCGTAAGGAATTCCTGCATCACCTTGCGTTCACCTTCCTTCTTGTGGGTCTGCTGTGCCTTCTGGTACATCTTCTCGATAGAAGGCATCATCTTCTGCTTGACTATGTCTGCCTTTTCCTTTCCAAGCCGGCGTTCGAAAATCTGCGTGATGGGATCGAGAACCTTCTCCTTCCTTGATTTAGGCTCCTTCTTCTCTCCGCGTGAAAAGAGTTCTGCAAAGGACATCACGTCCTGCTCGTCCTCCTTCTTGTTTGCAAGCAGGTCCTTTGCCACTTCCCTGACTGAGGGTTCCTTGTCATAGCTGAGTTCAACCAACGCGAAAAGTGCCGCCGGATCCCCTGTTTTTGCAAGCGACCTTGCAGCTTCCTTTCGGACTTCTGGATCCTCGTCAAAAGTAAGTGAAACCAGTTTGTTCAGATTAACGTGCTCCTCCTGCATCAAATATACCCCATGGATATTTACCTTAATTTATTTAATGATTTTCGAAATCGCATCCAGTGCCAGGTCAATCTCATCCATATTGAAGTTGCCCATGTGGGCGATCCTTAATCCCTTTTCCTTGAATGCGCCTCTTGCTCCTACAATTTCAACGCCGTAATCTTCTTTAAGCTTTTTCCTTACCTCTGATGCCTGCAGTTCTGTTGTGAAGCCGGTAACAGTGTTGGATTCGAATCCCTTCTCGGCAATCAGGCCGAGGCCCATCTCAACAAGCCTTTTCCTTACGTATGCTGCTGCAGCTTCATGCCTTCTCGCAGCTGCAACAGGGCCCCCTTTCTCGTCGATAATATCGAAGGCCTTCTGGAGCGCCCAGAACAGCGTGATTCCGGGGGTGTTTGGCGTCTGCCGGTCTTTTTCGTATCGTTTCTTGTGGCGCCTTAGATCGCAGTAATAGCTCGGAATGGATTCCCTTCCGCTGTATTTCCTGACAGCATTCCCTGAGAGGCCCATCAGAGCCATTCCCGGAGGAGCACCAGGGCATTTCTGCGATCCAGTAACAAAAGCATCGACACCGAATTCATCAAGGTTCATCTCGGTTCCTGGCCAGGCAGATATGCCGTCTATTATCGTCATCATCCCCTTGGATTTTGCATACTTGCAGATATCCTTTATGTCATTTTTTATGCCAAGGCTTGTTTCATTGTAAACCATGGCAAGGGCATCTGCGCCGCTCGAATCTATGTGATCCTTTGCCCTCTCGAGATTCCACCCTTTACCGTCCTCAAGCTTATGTTCGACAGCATTGGCATAAACATTCACTGTGAGCGCCTGCTTTGATCCGAAATCACCGTTTGGAAGGCAGAGCACCCTCTCGTCCTTCTCGACCAGGTTCAGCACCAGCGTCTCGATGCCGAGAGCACCTGATCCGGTAAGTACATATGCTTCCTCGCTTCCAAGGTACCTGTTCAGCCTGGTTACGAGGTCGGAATAGAGCTCGGTCATTTCCTTCGATCGGTGCGTGATCATGGGCTTTGTCTGAGCATTGCTTATTTCATCCATCAGAGGCACTGGGCCTGGGGTAAGCAGTATTGTCATAAGGATATTTGGGATGTAAATAATAAATTACCAGCGATTAACGGTCTCCTTCACAAGGGAGCAGAAGGACCGGCTTTTTTCCAGTATCGATTTCTTTATCTTCTTCTTGCCGTTTGCACAGTAAAGGTAGAGATATCCGCCGCCATCCTTGTTCGACTGCTCGCGCCTCACAAGCGACTTTTCCATCAGCGAACTCAGCCCCCTCTGGACTACGGACCGGTCGCGATCCATTTTGTCTGACAGTTCAGAGACGCCGGTCATACCATCCGTTTCAAGCAGTGCCGTGAGCACTTCCAGTTCGAGCTGGCTGAGCCCGAAGGAGCATTTCAGAAGGTCCGATACCGAAAGGTCGACGCATGAAAGATCAAGCATGATTGCACCTGTGCATATTGGTTCTGGAAATACATTAGTCCGTTCTTTTTAAAAAGCATTTGTGCAATATGTATGCACAGGTGAATTAAATGGCAGATGTAATAGTTTACAGCACGCCGTCGTGCCCTTTCTGCTCGATGGCAAAGGAATACCTGAACAACAACAAGATAGAGTTTGTCGACCACGACGTATCAGCAGACAGGGAAAAGGCAATCGAGATGATCAAGAAAAGCGGCCAGAGGGGCGTTCCTGTGCTTGATGTCAAGGGGAACATAATAGTCGGATTCAGGCCGGAAGCGATCAATGAGGCGATGCGGAACCCCAAGGTCGAGCGCGAGGATTTTATCAATAATACGATCTTCGATCCATTCAGGAACTAGTAGATGACATAGACGGGTTCATAGTATTTGCGGACATTTCCACTATACACCCTGTTCCTGAGGTTCCTTTTCATTTCCTCTTCTGCATATTCCTTCGACCTGTGGAGCCACCCAAGCCTCATATTTAGCCGGATGATCCTACCGGGAACCAGGTGCCTCGTTGATTTCGGCGGGAAAAGGAATTTTTCCTTCGCTGCGCTGAGGACTTCCTCCTTCGTATATGCCCTCCTGTAAAAGACGGTGTTTCCTGCAGCGACATCTTCTTCAAGATCCGCGACGAAATCCAGCGTGGATTTTTTCAGAAGCGAGAATATGTAGACCTGCTCCTTTATCATACCCTTCATATCGTATTTCCCTGGATTGAGAAGGTGGCATTCGTCTTTCGAGACGATCATGAAAGGAGCCTTAAGATTATCAACAGCGGCTTTGCCTTCCTCATAATCAACTTTTTCATGCCTTATGGAATCCAGGTTGAATATTTCGGACGGGCTGAGCGAGCAGACAGGATACCATGTGCCAAGCGTCACTTCGTCGCTCTTGTAGTCCACAACCTGGACGACGGCAAGAGGGCATTCGATCATCTCAAGTACCTTGTGCCTGTGATTGCCGTCTATTACAAGACCTGTTTCCTTGTCAGCGATTATCGGATCGACTATCTGGCCGAGATTCAGCATCCCTTCCTTGAGCCTTCGGATGTTGAAGGGGATAGTTTCTTCGTGCGGGAGTAATTCTGCGACTGGTCGGATTTCTAGGGTTTTTAGCATTTCATCTACGAGCGCGCTCATAAAACCAACTATGCGACCGCCGGGAATCGAACCCGGTCCGCGAGATTGGCAATCTCGAATCATAACCGGTAGACTACGGTCGCATGAATTAGAAGAAAATGATAATGGAAAACAAATAAAAAGTAATTGATGGCATTTCAGAACATTTAAAAACTGTTTTTACCACTATATGATGGGAGAGACCGACATGGCCAGACATATTACAAGCGTATTAATAAGATCCAGACTAGGCATCAGAAGAACTTATGCCAACCCGATAATACTAGGTTCACCTGAACATGAGAAGATATTCGGAAGGCTGGTTGCACTCCCAAAGCCGAAAAACAAAGAACAGAGGACAGGAGCTGTTGATGATAGCGAAGTTTTGTTCAGAATAAAAAAGGATGATGACTCCTCAGTACACGAGCCGACTGCACATATCAGGGAATTGTCAGAAAATGCCCTTGATGAAGGAAGGAGAAGGGCTGAAGAGGCAAAAGCAAGAAAAGAGCAGGAGATGAGGCTGAGGAGAGAGGCTGAAGAGGCGAGGAAGAAAAAAGAAGCAGAGGAAATGAGAACAGAGGCGGAAAAAGCCAGGGAGACTGCCCAGAAAGAACTAAGAAAAACGCAGGAATCGATGAGGAGAGAGGCGGAAAAGAGACACAGGCAGCTTGACGAGGCGGCAAGAGAAAGGAGACAAAATAGCAACGGATCAAAACCGCCTGCTGAAGACCAATCCGAGGGAACGGAATTGGAGACATCAGAGATCGAAATTATCGAGAGGTACCAGATCCAGGGAATACCGAATGTCATAGAACTCACTGAATTCATCCTTCCTTCTAGCGAAGTTGAGGGCCTGAAAGGAATGCCTGAGGGGAGGAGGTTTTACGTATCATTGTCAAGCGAGGGGTGTGAAATACTTGGGAAAAAGTATCTCCTTAACGAAAAAATGGGAAAGAAATCTATTGCTAAATTCGGATCCAGGCTCCTGGTATGGCCAAACGAGATGACAAGCGAGGCTTTTCTTGATCATTACGGAATTTCGGCCCGGGAATATGATGTGGTTAAATGGCCGGAAAGATTCATAGGCGGCCATGCCAGTGAGGAAGATTATGAACATTTCCTCCAGCATCTTCCTGAAGAGAGGGTGCTTTTCATCCATCCTGTTCCTGAAGCAGATACGAAAAACAGTTACAACCTTAAGGTTCTCAGGAGTTTTGCCGATCACCGCAGCGTTACGATAAACAATCGCGAGTATTATGTAGTCAGGGCCGAGACGGTCCAGCAATGGAAGGAACTTGTACAGGATTACCCCCAGGCCAGGATCTGCAGCAGGAGCGGCAGAAGGATCGACGTTACCGAACTGAACGGCCACGGGATTTTCAGGAACAAGAAGACAAGCCACTTGAGCTTTTACGGAAAGGCGGGACCTCCTCTGCCAGTGAAGGCAGGATATGTCCAGCCTTATGAAAGCGAGATGGCCGAGATTTATGATGCTTACGATGTCGGACTATCGGAATCAAAAGTCAGGTACCTTTATCCTATCGGCGACCTGTTTTCAAAAATGCCTATGGTCGAACTTGTAGGGCTTGTAAGAATCGCAAACAAGCAGCTTGAGAATGATGAAATAATACCCTTGATATCCCTCCATGGGAGATGGTACTTTGTTTTCGACAAGGATTACATGGGATCAAGGAAGACAATGTTCGAGGACAGGAAGATCAAGGTGTTTGCAAGGAAAGCGGATAACGTAGGCGAAAGGCTGCAGAGGATGAGGGATGAGATTTCAAGAAGAACGGAATCCCTGAAACCGGAACACGTAAGCCTGCCCACATCACCGTCGGAGAGGGTCCCTCTGATAAACGCTTTGCCCGAAGGAAAGCCCAGATGGCTGCAGGAGATTCCTCCTGACAATGTCAACCTTCAGATTCAGTACGGATTGAACATCGTATGCCTTACTGATAATGGCCAGGAGCCCAAGTATTTCATTGTGCACGATGAACCTTACCCGAGAACAATAAAGGTCGTGCGGAACGGGAACAAGATAGAGCCGGTTTAAATCAAGAATGATCTAATTCATATCCATGGGTTTGGGAAAAGGCGCCTATCTCAAAAAAATTACCAGCAACATCAGATGGAAGACTGCAGATGTCTCAGAAAAGATGGATGGAAGCAGCCCGCCATCGGTATTTATAGGAAGCTTCGGCTATCCAAAGGTTGCCGTAGGGCCCATGATGACCCAATATGACGAGAGCACCATCCTTGACCGGCCTGAGGCATGGATACCTCAGAATAAGGGACAGGAGGACATCATCAGCTTCAGGATGGATCTTGTTAGAGGAAAAAAGATCGTGGGAATCAGGGACCTGGATGACAAACTGGTTACAAAGCTCCAGGAAATATCGCTTGCTCGCGAATCGGTACAGAGCGAGGCTGAATTCCACCACAAACCAAGGGGCTTCATGTTCGACAACGAGCACCAGCCGCATGGGCCAAGCGCCAGGCTTGACAAATTCGAGATCGAAAATGTAAAGTGGGACCGGGGACTTGAGAAGGCGTATTATGATACCGACCTCCTTGCAAGGGATGCAGTTGTCGGGCTTTACAATGACAGGGTGCTTGTCTCGAACCTTCAGAAGGCGCTTTCTACAGGATCTATGGGAATTGAGCGGAAGCTTGTCCCTACAAGATGGTCTATTACCGCAGTAGACAGCATGCTTGCATCGTACCTTTATGATAATGTGAAGTATTTCGATATCCTCCACAATTTCCAGGTATTCGAATTCTCGAGCCTCAACAACTATTATGCAATAATCCTTCTTCCGACTCCGTGGCAGTACGAATGGATAGAGGCTTTTATCAGGATCCTTGGAAACGAGGAAATGATTTTTGCAGATTACGAGCAGTGGAAGCCAAAGAAAAGCTACTCTGTGGTCGGAGGATGCTATTACAGCGCCAAGTTCGGGGTGCTCGAAGGCCTGATGAGGATGAAAAAGCAGGCCGGAGCGATAATACTGCGCGAAGCACGCGAAGGATATATACCTCTTGGAGTGTTCAATGTGAGGGAGAATGTCCGGAATGCGATGAATGAAAAGCCAAGGGAATTCGAAAGCTTCAGGTCCGCGATGAATTATGTATCGACAAAGATGAAGCTGCCGATATCAAGGTTCATTGACCAGGGCGTCCTCATACGGGAGATGCTCAGTTCAAGGCAGAAGACATTGGGAGAGTATTAAAAATTTTAGATAATAAAGAAGGGTTATGAAATACTTGCTGTTGCTACTTTTGATAACAACTGCTTTTGCAGAGGATTTTTGTTCGGGAAAGACTGATGAATTCGATGTGCAGGTGCTTGATGCGAATCTCAGGCCCATCCAAAACGTCGATGTTACCATAACATACGACACCGGGACCTCCTTCGGACAGCAGTACTTTACAACCAAAGTGAGGCAGACAGACGAACGGGGGATGGTGCACTTCAAGATCATAAACCAGGGAACTACTATCCGGGATATAGACTGCACTATCACCATCTTCGCCAAGCTGAACGAAGTTAATGAGACAGAGAAGGTCGAGGCAAACCAGCACGGATCAATAGTAAGCGTTGTGCTTGAGAATGTCTTTCCGGTGAATTTCTATGTCAAGGACCAGTTCGGACTTGGAATACCGAACGCATCAGTAACAATTTCAAACAGGTTCCAGAAGACCAACAACAACGGTTTCACAAGGATATACCTTCCTGAAGGGGAATACGACTATCTTGCCAGTTACGAAAGGGCGAAGCAGAGCGGAGTCATCGTTGTCGATGATGATATAAATTTTATAGTGACTTTTCCTTTCGAGCAGCTGACAGTCAATGTGATCGATGACTTTGGAGGACCGCTGCAGGCAAAACTGACCATTTTTGATGAGACGCATGAGATGATGGGAAGCTACACAACAGAAAAAACGTACGGGCTTGTTGTTCCATTTGAAGTAAGTTACAAGAACGAGATAAAAACGGGAGAGATTGATACACAGGAAAATACAAGTGCATTGGTGATTTATGATATACATCCACCGACTTTTGGAGAAATTATTCCAGAAACAGTGAATAATAGGACAAAACTGACCATACCTGTTACAGATCCCGGTGAATTCGGAAGCGGGGTTGACATAAAAAGCCTGCAGGTAAGCTACAGGGTGGAGCCATCTGACGCGACAACGCCGTTTTCACCTGCAACCGTTTATACGGTAGGTTTTAATACTTTTTCTGCAGAATTTCCTGAGTTACCACAAAATAGCATCGTTTCATTTAGAGCTGATGTTAAGGACAAGGTAGGAAATCGTGCAACGATTGAGGGAAAATTCTCCACGTTGGACGTTGAAGTGCCTGATGACCAAAACCAGACAAATACACAAGAAAACACAGGATCAGATCAGGGTTTACCACTTTTTTACATTGTAGGTGGTATTTTTGTAGTGATTTTAGCGATATATTTGGTAATTCGCATAAAATCCAAAGCCTAGATTATAGATCGACACAAACATTACGTTTATAAACTGTGTCATTTATAGTAATAATCAGATAAAACATAAAAATGTATAAATTATAATAAATTGGTGATGCCATGCCTCGTGGAAAGAAAATCATTATAGAAACAGAAGTCGATGATGACTATGTCGACAGATTTAGGTCCATCGACGTTGGGGAAATAAAGAAGGAAAGAGACAAGACCGAGAAGAGCTTGTCTTCATCAATAGGCAGCGTATTTAAGGTCGCACAGAATCTTTATCGTCAGAAAGCATCAGAAGATGAGCTTGAAGGAAAGCATGACCTCTATTCAGTAAGGTCTGCATACGATTACCTAAAGGGCAACGGAGTATTCATATCATTCAGGGCTTTCGGAGGAAGGATTGAGCGCGGAACCATTCCATTCGTTAAAGTTGGAAGAAAAAGGTATATACCGAAATCCGTACTTGACGACATAACAAGCACGAAGGGAGAGTTCTATACCGTAAAGGAAGCATTCGAATCATACAAGAAGTCAAATCCGAAAATCAACTTCCGGGCATTTATTGGAAGGATCGAGAAAGGATCCATTCCGTCAGTGAAGTTCGGAACAAGGAGACTTGTTCCAAAGGATGCAGTTGATGCTTTAACACACATCAGTTCCAACTATTATTCCGTCAGCCAGGCAATCAAGGAATTGCACAAGAACGGGATAAGGATCAAGAGGAACGCATTTGAGAGGAGATTGGACCGTGGAAGGATCCCTCACGTCAAGATCGGCGGAAGGAGGTATGTCCATGAAGACATCCTCTCAGAGCTCGTCAGCAAGGAGTCATCCTTGAGGAAATAATCTTTTTAGGCATCACTTTTTTCTTTCTTTTTAAAAAATCTACTTATGATATAGAAGTTTATGAAGAAGAAGGCCTATTTTATAGACGCAAGCTATACCGTCAAAGGCGGAAAGACATACGTATCGCTTCTTCTCAAGGGAAAGGTAACAACAAGATTGTATTACCAACAGGACCCGTATTTCCTTGTAGAGGGCCCGGTGGAACGGGCGGAGGAATTTCTCGATATAGAGGTCCAGAGGAAAAACGGCGAATACACATCCCCGAGCAACGTGGAGATCATTGACAAGGAGGAGGGGCTTCTTAAGAAGAAGATCATCAAGGTTTATTGCAAGATACCTGCAGATGTCCCCATAATCAAGCAGGCGATACCGTTCCCGTGCTTTGAATACAGCATCCCGTTTGCTAGAAGGTTCATATATGACATGCAGCTTTCCCCTTTCGATGTCATCACATACGAGAGGGAAGGGAAGGTCATAAAAAAGATCATAAAGGTCGAATCAGGCGAGCCGCCGCAGCTTAAGACGCTCGCCTTCGATATCGAAACCTACAACCCGGTGGGGGCGCCGAGGGAGAACAAGGATCCTGTCGTCATGATTAGTTATGCAGGAGAAAAAAGCGGCGTCCTTAGTTTCAAGAAAGGCCAGGACTTCGTTGAGGATCTCAATGACGAGAAGTCGATGATCAGGAGGTTCGTGGAAGTGGTAAAAGAGGAGGATCCGGATGTCATTACAGGATATAATTCTTCTACATTCGATCTACCATATCTCAAAGCGAGGGCAGACATGCTCAATGTACCTCTTGATATCGGACGCTTCGGAGGAAAGCTCGTTCCCATGAAGAAGGGGATGATTAAGGGTTTCCAGGTCAAGGGGAGGGTGCATTTCGATATGTACCCAATTGCAAGGCTCTTCGGATTCATTGGGGTGATCAAGACCCAGAGGTACACACTTGATGCAGTCTGCGAAAGCGTCCTGGGAGAGAAAAAGGTTGATGTTGCAAAGGATGATATCTGGAAATTGTGGGACGCCGGAGACGAGAAGCTGTTCAAGTATTCCCTGGTGGATGCCGAATTGACGAAATCATTGTCCGAAAGGCTCCTTCCCCTCGAAGTGGAGATCTCATCCGTATCAAAGATGCCGCTTTTCCAGACGACCCTGTCCACAAGCGGCCAGCTCGTCGAGAGCCTGCTGATGTTCCATGCATCAAGAAGGAACAAGATCATACCGAGGAAACCGGTGGGAGAATCCATCTATGAGAGGATAAATGCTCCCATTCAGGGTGCATTCGTCAAGCTGCCGGAGCCTGGGATTTACGACAACATTGCAGTCCTTGATTTCAGGGGGCTGTATCCTTCCATCATAGTTTCATACAATATTGATCCCGGAACGCTCGTAGAGGATGGGGAGGATGTACATATCTCTCCAACTGGGGCTAAATTCAGCAAGGAGGAGGTGGGCCTTGTCCCAGAAGTGCTTGATTACCTTGTGGATATGAGGTCAAAGCTGAAGCGCAGGCTGAAGGAACTGGATAAGGATTCCCTTGACTACGTGAGGATCAGCGCAAGGAGCCAGGCATTGAAGATACTCTCCAATTCGTTCTACGGGTATCTTGGATATGCAAGATCCAGGTGGTATTCCAGGCCCTGTGCCGAGAGTGTCACTGCATGGGGAAGGCAGCATATAGCTGATGCCATCAGGAAGGCGGAGGAATCCGGGTTCCAGGTGCTCTATGCAGATACCGATTCGGTCTTCCTCATCTACAAGGATAGGGAGGAAGTGACCAGTTTCATGAACAGGGTGAATGACGATCTTCCTGAGAAGATGGAACTTGAACTTGAAGGGTTCTTCAAGCGTGGCGTGTTCGTCTCGAAGAAGGGCGACGAGAAGGGGGCAAAGAAGAAATACGCCCTCCTTGGAGAAGACGGAAGGATAAAGATCCGGGGATTCGAGCTGGTGAGGCGCGACTGGTCCAATGTGGCAAAAGATACCCAGAAGAGGGTGCTTGAGGCGATCCTCATAGAAGGAAGCAAGGAAAAGGCCGTCAAGATAATCAGGGAGACGATAAACCAGCTTAATTCCGGGAAAGTTGCTCTCGAGAATCTTGCAATCAGCACCCAGCTCAACAAGAATCCTGACAGCTATGAGGTAAAAAGCCCGGAACTTAGCGCTGCAAGGAAAATGATGAGGGCAGGGATCCCTGCTGAGAAGGGGACCCTGATCTCCTATGTTATCGGGAAGAGGGGAGAGACCATATCGGAAAAGGCCGAGCCTCTCGAACTTGCAAAGGACTATGATGCTGAATATTACATAAGCCACCAGATACTTCCTGCTGTCATGAAGATCATGAAGGAACTGGGTTACGACGAATACAGCATGAGGCATGGGGGAATGCAAAAAAGCCTCGATTCGTTCTTCTAGATCATCCTTATGAAATTCGAAAGGACGCGGATATCGTGCCTTTCTGTCACCGACTGGAGCCTGCTTCTTACGGAATCGAAATCTATGAGGTGCTCGATTGCCTCTCTTCTTGCATTGACAAGGTCCAGCACAGCAGCGCTCTCGTATTCAGGATGGAATTGCACCCCCCACGTGGTCCCTGAATTGAATGCCTGCACACTCCGATTCTGTGGGTCAGTAGACAGGGCAATTGGAGAAATCCCGGTGATGTAAGTGAAATGCGAGTAAAGGGCATCGAATACTGGAGGTATCCCATCTAGCAACGGGTCATTGCCGATTTTCCTCGTACCTGTAAAACCCACTTCATAGCCTTCATATTTTTCCAGTTTTCCGCCTAAAACGCGGCCGACTGCCTGATGGCCGAAGCAGAGGCCGAGAATGGGGATCTTTCCGTGGGAATCGCTGATAAAATCAAAGAGCATCCTCATCCACTCGTATTTTTTAAGGTCCTGGTCTGTAATGTTCAGCTTGGATCCGCCAACAATCAGGGCTGAGAATTTTCTGATGTCCGGGAAATCGGTTTTATCATCAATAGGCCTGAAGATTCTTGGTTCTGCGCCCATTTCCCGGAGCTGGATATCAACCATCCCTCTTATCGTTTCCAGCTTTCCCCGGAAACGCATCGGCTCCTGGAAAGAAGGCTCGTTCGATATTACGGCTACCCTCCTCATATTGAGTAATCTTGTCACAACGATTTTAAAGAATAGTGAAGAATAGCTTTTATGACGCCGCCTGCTCAAAAGAAGAAGGACTTGAGGATCCAGTTCAATGAATTCCTTGATGAGGTGTTCAAGACCGGCCCAAGTTTTTCGATGGAAAACCTTGCAAGATACGAGAAAACCGCCCTGGAATCAAGGGAACTCAAGGAGGCCACTCCGAGGAAATCCGATATTGGAGAGCTTGTGTTCAAGCGGGTAAAGGAAACCAGGACTACTGTTAGCAGGAATATGACTGCAAGGGCTTTGAACCAGGCATTGGCTCTCGGTGAGCAGTTCGAGATGGCAAAGGACGGCAAGGAACTGAACCTGAAGAAATGGGTGGAAGGATGATTGATTTTCTTGATGATGAGTGCAAACAGAAGATTCTGAAGCTCTGGAAGAAAATGAACCAGGAGGATAAGGGCCATTTCATCAACCAGGTAGCACTCGGCCTCAGCATCTGGGGAAGCGGACCGAGGGGGAAAAGGGTAGTTGTCGAGATCCTTGACCTCATGAGCAGGAACGGCACCGACACTCTTGCTGATTTCGGACTTTTCGTAAACAAGGTGAGGGGCAGGGATTTTACAAACAGCCTTGATGATAAGATTGAAAGGGCAGCACTTATCATCGAGGGATACCGGATAAAGCACGCGCTTCCGTCCGAGCCGCACAAGGCAATATTCTGATTCTTATGGAAAAGATGATTGAGGATGCAAGGGCCATTCTGAAGAAGGAAGCAGCAAAGAGCTATTCAATATCCACGATAATCCCCTCAGACTGGATGATCAAAGAGGAGGCCGAATTCGACAGGAGCCTTGGAAACGAGAGCATAAAGAACAGGGTCAACAGGATAATTCCTGAGCAGCTCGGGGGAAATTACGTCCGGGAAGGGGAGATCAGGCTGATCTTCGATTTCAAGAGCAACACTGTCAACTTCGAGAGATTGCCGATATTCGTATTCGGAAGGTATCTCAAAAGCAGGAAAGGCCTCTCGCAGAGCAGGTGGATCGACAGGGACGGAAAGAAGCTTTATGATTCGGTGGAAGAAAAAATAGGGGAACCGCTCAAAAGGATATTCGATGCCGACGACTATGTGCTCCATGCCTCCGGAAGGGAGGATGTCGATGCAACCAATTCAGCCGGAAGGGCATTCGTGATGGAAATAACGAATCCTAAAAACAGGGATGCTGATATCGGGGAGATCGAACAAAGCGTGGGGGACGGCGTTGCTATCAGGAACGTCAGGATAGTGGAGCGCAGGTTCGTTGAATTCGTAACTGAATCACATTTCGACAAGAAGTACCGGGCAAGAATTGAATTTGGAAGGGAGATAAATGAAAAAGACAGGGAATTGATGGAATCGCTTGTCGGGAAAACCCTAAGCCAGAAAACCCCGCTCCGCGTCTCTCACAGGAGGGCGG
Source organism: Candidatus Micrarchaeia archaeon (assembly GCA_050303335.1). GTDB lineage: Archaea > Micrarchaeota > Micrarchaeia > Anstonellales > Bilamarchaeaceae > Bilamarchaeum. Next base: position 79,715 of record JBNLBN010000001.1, on the reverse strand, counting down.
ACCTTGTAAGGATGAGAAAGATTAAGGAGCTGGAAGTAGAAGAGATGGAAGGAAACAGTGCAACAATCTCCGTCAAGGCCGAGCCAGGAACATACATCAAGGAGATGATTTCAGGAGATTCCGGAAGGACGACCCCGAGCATATCCGGCCTGCTTGGAACATCTGCAAGATGCACTGATCTTGAAGTAACAGAAATAGACGACTCATTTATGGATTTCATACTCCATATTTCCTGATATATTCCCTGTAAGCCTTGTATGTATCCTTGTCGACGAATCTTTTTCCGCCGATATCGTTGTTCGCAAGATATTCGAATATGTTTGAAATGTTCTCTATCGCATGGACTGGGATGTCGTTTTCATCCTGAAATTCGGATATCGCGCTCTTTATCTTCCCGCGCTCCATCCTGTCTACTGCGATAACAATGCCCACGACATCGCATTTGAGGGTCTTTTTCACCTTCGCTATGGCATCGGCTTTTGTTCCTCCTGTGGTCATGACGTCGTCCACGAGCACTATCTTCTCTCCGTGGTCTATGGACTGCGAACCGACGAAAACAGAGTTTGCATCAGCCCCGTGGATCTTCATTTCCTTCCTGTCGAAGAGCCATTTCTTCTGGACTCCCATGGAATCCAGTGCGATAACCGAGCTTATTGCAATCGGTATAGCCTTGTAGGCAGGACCGAAGACCGTGCTTGCCTGCGGGAACTTATCCCGGATGAGTTCTGCATAGAATCTTCCGAGAACGGCTGACTGGGCGCCTGTTGAGAGAACGCCCATATCAATGAAGTACGGTGACTGCCTCCCGCTTTTCAGGGTAAAATCACCGAATTTAATGGCCTCGCTCCTTGCAAGGAATTCTATGAAGGAGGTGTTCATTTTTTCCCCTCCCTTACCGCCTTCACCATTGCCTTTACTTTTGAGATCGCATTTTCCTTCTCGAATGCTGTCCCGACCTGTATGATGTCGGCTCCTGCCTTCATCACCGATTTTGCCTGATCCGGAGTCCTCACTCCTCCAGCAACGATGTATGGGATGGAGATGGATGATTTGACTGCGCTGATCATCTCCAGGGGAATATGGCCGTTTTCAGGATTCGATCCTGCATCAGTTATGAATATCCTGAATCCCATGTATTCTGCCGCCATTGCATATGCGGCTGCTATCTTGGGCTTCGTGCGGGGGATCTTCTTTGCATCGCCCACCCAGCCGACAGTTCCGCCCGGCTCGACTACCGTATATGCAACAGGCAGCGGCTCCACTCCGTAATACCGGACGACCGGCGCTGCAAGCATCTGGGCTTCGCTTATCCAGTATGGGTTCCTGGAATTGAGCATTGACATGAAATAGACGGCATCGGCATATTTGGTCAGCGTGCCGATGTTTCCCGGGAAAAGGACGACAGGTTTTGATGTCACGGATTTAATTTCCTTGGTAACAGCGTCAAGCACCTCGCCCTGCACACCTGTACTTCCACCGATCAGTATCAGGTCAGCTCCCCCCTCATCAGCATTTTTGGCTGTGAGGATCGCCTGTTCCGGAGACTTGTAATCAAGCGGGTCGATCAATGCAAAGAGAAGACCCTTCTTTTTTTCAAGTTCCTCATTAATGTACTTTTCAACTTTCATCAGAACACCTTGAGTAGATGGGCCATTATCTGGGGTCCGATCATTTTTGTCGGCTTATCCATATGCCCGAAATTTGACAGAAAACCATCGCAATTCAGCTTCTTAAGCCTTTGGCCCAGCCGGGAAAGCTCCTTTTCAGACTTGTTTTCCAGGAATGAATGTACAAGGTTGTGGATTTTAAGGTCCGGACCGTACCTCAGGTTCCATTCAATGTCGTATTTGAGCGGATCCAGGGTTCGGCCAGCTATCTCCGCGCAGTAACCTCCGAATATTACACCTCCACCTGTGGTGGATTTGACCTGGCCTGCTGCATCCCCTGCAAGAAGGACATTGTAGCCGTTTTTCATTGATGTTTTCTTCCTGGTACTGATCGGTATCAGCCAGCCCCTTGGTTTTTTTGGGGCCAGGCTTTTCATTTTGAGCAGATGGCGGAATGCCGGTGCGGGCTGGTTCGGAACCTTGACACCTGCTCCGAATTCTGCAAAGTCCTCGTCCTTTGGTATTATCCATCCGAAAAAGCCAGGGAATCTGGAGGAAAGGAAGACCTGGACAATATGCGGATCTTCCGAACTGAAGGGTAGGGTTTCCTGCATTGTCGAGGCGAATGAAGATATTTTCGGGAACCTGAAATGCGAAGCTACATGGGACATCGGCCCGTCTGCTCCTATAATGGTTCTGGAGTAGAAATTCCCCTTCACCCTCTCGTTGAAGTTAATTTTGGCTCCCATGTCCTGGGCCTTTTGTGCAAGGCTGTAATCAAGCTGCCCCCGGTCGAGTACGAAACCTACCGGATCATCCCTCCTGATCTCAAGTTTTTCCGATCCGATGTGGATGTCGGCGCCGTAAATCGGATTGACGATCAGTTTCCTGTAATCAATATGGAGCGATTCGAGTCCGTCCCTTGAAAACAGCCCCGAGCAGTTTTCAGGCGATCCGGCACTCGCATGCTCTTCTGATACGATCACGTCATGGCCGTTTTTCAATGCTGAAATAGCTGCCAGTGATCCAACTGGACCAGCGCCTATTATGTGAACTTCAGCCATGGCAGATTACTGGATAAAAGCATTTTTAAGCGCTAACAAAACGAGGATAAACATGCCTATGCAGGTTGACTGCTGCTCAGTAACAACTATCCTGCGCTCAAGCACTTCGTCGTTCAGCCTGACCGTTATGGGTATTGTGTCTTTTACTGAGCGGTTCAGGCCATAATACCTGTATGATGTGGAATTCGGCTTCATCACGATGATGGTGTCTTCGCTTTTGAATGGTGACTCAAATGCGAAGTTTGCAAAAAGATATGAACTGCCGGGATTTTGCAATTTAACTGTTACAGTGTAATTGGAATAATTCATTGAGACAAACCCAGTTTTTGCCGGAGGATCCCTCGTCATGAGGAGGCTGTCCATGGAACTGAAATTTCCCCCTGGATTCTGCGTGAGAATGGAATCATAGGTCGTCATCTGGTCCTTCCCGAAATTGATGCCTATATGATTTGATTCGAGATTTCCCAGCTGACCCAGGGTCGGATCTGCCGGAAGCCATCCGGAAGGAAGCTTCACTTCCGCCCAGGTATGGGGCTGCCAGTCGTCCAGATACACATATCCAACAACATAGCGGGTCTCGAATCCTAGCGAGTTCATCATGGAAATGAAAAGGTGGGTATACTGCACGCAGACGCCCTTTTTCTCTGCGAACGTCTCAATCGCCGTGCGGTTTTTGTCCCAGTAGCTCTCATCATATTCAATATTGTTGTGAACGAAAAGTAGGACATTCTTGATTGTCGAGAAAGTTGAATCTGTTGAAAGATTCCTCGCTTTGTCCCGGATCAGATCGTCATAGGTTGTCATCCCGGTAAGTTCAGGACTTCCTGCAGGAAGAGGCGGATCTTCCTGGAATTTCACGTCATAGTTTACAAGGACGTTCGCTCTTGCCCATACGGAATGCTTTCCCTGGGAATTGATCATTACCTTCTCTCCGAGGCTGGAGATGTTTGCGTTCGAATCGACGAAAAGGACCTTCTGGTGGCTGTTGTTCAGGACCAGCGCACCATTCAGCTCGGACAGTGGATCGATATCCCATGTGCGCTCGATGGTAATAACGGAGGAAGAAAACACTAGCGGGATGAGCAGTATGAGGAAGAATCTCATTTAACCACGAATTTCTTTCATGCGCCTGATTTTCCTCTCGATCACTTGCTTGGTTCCGATATCCTCCCTGTGCCAAAGCGGGCCTGTTATGTACTTGCAGGATTCCTCGGAGATTTTCTCTGCCTCCTCAAGGGTTGCTGCCCTGCCGACAAGCCCGAAAGCCCTGGACGAAGTTGTAAAGATCTTTCCGGATTTCTCATATACTGAGGCATAAAACAATGACGCGCCGCTTTGTTCGAGAGATGATGCATCGACATTCACTTCGGCATCCTTTAGCGGATTGTCCGGATAGCCCTTGGGAACCAGGTACTTGACAACGGTATTGTCCTCCGAAAAATCTGCGCCCTTCAGCTGTCCTTCCGCCATCGAAAGGAACACATCTGAAAGCGAGCCTTCAAGCAGAGTCATCACGTTCATTGCTTCGGGATCTCCGAACCTTGCGTTGAATTCTATGAGTTTTATACCGCTCTTGGTTATTATGAACTGCCCGTAGAGGATTCCCTTGAACGGGCTTCCTTCTTTCCGGAGCGAATGAACCGTCTCCTGGATGACTTTTTTTGCAACGTCCAGATCTGAATCAGTAAGAAACGGAAGCTTTTTTCCTGTGGAATAGCTTCCCATGCCGCCGGTGTTCGGCCCTTCGTCATTGACATAGGCGCGCTTATGGTCCTGGACAGGGGGCATTAGGGCGATCCTGGATCCGTCACAGAACGCCTGGAGCGTGAACTCCTCGCCAATCAGCTTTTCCTCAATAAGAACAGATCCGTCCTTGCGCATAAGCGTCTTGGCATAATCAATTGCCTCGCTTGGGTCCCTGAAGTGGTCACCGCTTACCTTAACGCCTTTTCCTCCGGTGAGACCGAGCGGCTTGACAGCTACATCCTGCAGATCCCTGATAAATGATTCCAGATCGGAATCATCCTGAATCACCTTGTGGACAGGAGCGCCTGAAATGTGGTATTTCTCTGCAAGCGACCTCATGAACGACTTGTCCCATTCTATTCGCGATGCAGCCATGGTCGGGGAGGCAACGAGCATCTTTTTTGAAAGTACGTCGCTGATCCCTGCGGCCAGCGTGGCATCCGGGCTTGAGAATCCTAGGTCGAAATCCCTGTCATTTATAATTTTTGAGACTTCTTCCGGACTTTCTATGTCGCAGGTCCAGTATTCTCTTGAGAGTTGTGCGATTGCCGGATTCTTTTTCGACATGATTGAATATACTTCGCAGTCCGTTGCGAGTCTTGCTGCCACTGCATGTTCTCTTGCTCCATTTCCAACTAGTAAGACTTTCATCATATCCGACCTGTTAACATTTCAGCCAACTTCTCTTTAAAAGACTTTTTTAGCGGGGCTTTGATAATGTATGACCTCGTGAAATTGTAGGGCTTGAGGATCTCGAAGGCGAATAGGTAGTTCACTTCAAGCTTTTTCACGGTTAAACCCTCCTCCTTATGTACCCTTCACGGATCAGCTGGTCCAGGCCCTCTTCCGTCCTTGATACTGAGATGGAATTGACCTTGGAGAATTCCCGGATGTCTATCGATCCGCTGTGGACCTTGATCCATGTGAACAGAGATTCCTTTAGGAGTTCGTCGCTCATGCCGGTAAGCTGGGAAAGTTTCTTCTGCTGCTCATCCCGCTTCCTTTCGCACTCCAGCAGTATCCTGGTATTTGCCTCGCTTGAGCGGACGAGGTCCGAATACTTCCTGTTGAGATCGTCGAATTTCGCCTGCAGGTCTGTTAGCTGCGTGGAAAACTCGACCGCGTCCTTGTCTATGATCTTTGAAAGTTCCTGAAGAACAGTGTTGATGTTGGAAAAAATCTGAGTTGGGTTTATGTCGTAGTAATCCTCCGCGACCTGCAGGATGTTCAGGAATGTCGGCATCAGTTCAAGAAGCCTCGCGTTCTTGCTGCGTTTTCCTGAGAGGCTGAATGTGAAGATGATCTCGTCGCCGATGAATTCAACCCTGTATTCAAGATAGGGATTCCCCCGAAGATCGGTGCCCCTCGTCTTTTCTATTGCCAGCGTTCCCTTTGAGTATGTGATTTTGGTGAATCCCAGCCCCCCGAAAAGCGATGCAAGGGCCTTGAGGTTTTTCTTCTGCTTGCATTTTACTACGATCTTTTCTTCAGACATTTCCATCCTCCATTACGAGATGAACGACCCCCTTGGTCGCTTTCCGCATCCTGACCAGGGAAAACACCTTTATAAGGTTCTTCTCGTCTATCCCAAGCTGCCGCAGGAATGATATGATCGATGGCCTGGAATATCCGAACTTTTCCAGTATTGCAACAAGCTCCTCGCCTTCAAGCAGACCGTCTCCCTTCTCGAACTGGGCTTTTATCATTCCCAGCTGGCCCTCGTTAAGTCCCAATTCATAAAGCATCTGAACAAACTGTTCACGTTCGATTTCAATATTCATCTCTCCACCCTTTATCTTGTAGAGGAAAAGAGGCTCTTCTCCATCAATCTTATTCATCAGGAATGTCATGACCTTTGACTGCCTCTCAGAAAATATCATGTTGACCGCGGCATCCCCCACACCGAACTTGGATATCTCGTTGTCAATGAATTCGGAATATCCTATGGAATTCTTTACGTAATCCCTGTATTCCTTAAGAACAAGGCGCAGCACGAAGATCGAGCCGATGTTGCTGAAGATCGTCTTGTGCATATCTGTCGGGTTCTGGGTAGCGATCACGAGCGAGAAGTTGTACTTCCGACCTTCACGGACTATGGTGATCACGTCGGACCTCTCGTCCTGCGCGATCTTCCATGCCTCATCTAGGACGACGAAGAGCTTCACCTTCTTATGGTCCTCCTCCATTTTTTCCTGGCGCATTATCTCCTTTATGTACTGGAGGATCGTGAGCCCGGCAAGACTCCTCATCTCCTCTGTCGGGAGATTGTGGAGATCAACGCAGACAAGTCCGCTGTTTGTAAGCGCCTTGACGTCCATTGTAGAATTTCCTGCAAAGAAATCAGTGCCTTCCACGGTGAATCGCTTCAGTAGCCTGGCAGCCTTCCTCTTCCCCTTCTTCTCAAGGAGGTTGACGACATCGATAAGCGTGGGCTTGCAGCTCTCCAGCTTGCTTAGCTTTGAGAGCAGTTCCTGTTTCTCTTTCTTGGTTATGTTCTTCTTCGAGAGCTTCCGGTTTATCTCGGCCATTGCAGGCATCTTGCTAGAATGGTTGAAATATATCTCCTCAAGCGACTGCTCGATCTCGTCACGCTCGTTGGGATATGCCTTCAGGTCCACAAGTATGTCCAGTGCTGAAATTATGTGCCTGATCCGGCTCCTTTTCGGAAGTCCGACCAGGTCGAGGATATTAAGCCTTTCTTCAGAAAGATCTATGATCCTCCCCCCTGCCTGCCTTACCCATTCCCTGTATTCTCCGACCCAGTCAAGTATCACTGCATTGGTGTTCCAGATTAAAGATGCCCTTGTGAGAAAAGTCTTTACAGTATAACTTTTACCGGAACCGGTAATTCCGAGTATCGCAATGTGCGGATTAATGAGCTTCTTCGGATCCCAGAATACGGGAGTGCCGAGAAACCTTGTTTTCCCGATATAGACTCCCTGCATCGGATCTGAAAGCAATAGATCTTTTCTCGGCTCCGGAGGATGCACAAAAATCATATTGCGCGCAAGCTCCTTAGAGAGCATATATGAAGACTTCATTCCACCTCAACCCAACAAGTACTCAACAGTGGGATATATAAAGTTTTCTAAAAGAGGGAATCCTTGATTTCTTCTCTTGTTGTCGGGAAGAAATAGTCCCATTCAAAGCATTTGAGCATGTCTGTGTCCTTCAGGTCGCGGACCTCGCATCCGAGCGAACTGGAAAGTATTGTCCGTATTTCCTTTGCCTGCCGGTTCACCCTGCTGGTCGCCTCGTCCCTTGTCAGGCCGAAGGCCGTAGTGGATGCGAATGCGACTACTTCGACAGGCCGTTCTCCCTGCGTGATCCTGTCAAGGAGCCTGTTCAGGTACGCAAGTTCACGGTCCATCCTGAGTGCCTCGTTCTGCGCCAGTTTCGCTTCCTTTGACTTTTTCGCTTCAACAGTTGCCCGCCTTGTCTTTATCTCGTCAATATGGCGAGAAAGGTCAAGCGTCGTGATCATCAGGCTTACTTTTACAACGTATTTTAGCGAACTTATTGCCTTCTCGAAGGATTCGAACATGTTCTTTTTTTCCGTGGTGTCCTTTTCCATCGAGCTTTCATAGAATTTAACCTCAAGGAATTTTGACGCGTAATAGCCGTTGTCAGTCTTCATCAGTATGTGATCCCTGGAAGATGGCACCTGATATGAACCGCGCACCTCGACTATGTTCGTCGCCTTGGTGATGACCGGAATGAAAAGATAGCCGTATTTCCATATGAGCAGGCTGAAACTGAAAAGCAATGATGCGAGTATCGGAAAGAGGAAATTTCCGGAAAGGATAGACAGGATTATAGCAAGAATTCCGCCTACAAGAGCAATTATGGTTATAGCGCGGTTTATAATCATGTTAATTTCTCACCTGCCAAATTTTTAAATTGAAGCTATGGTTTTTATCCCTACTTCACTGCCGAGAATCGTCGCGAGTTCCTTGACGAAAACAACTGTGATAAGCAGCGAGAAGACGGGCGCTAGAACTGAATAAAGGAGGACTTTCGCAAGCACGTTGTTGTTTGACTGCACTATTTCAGTTATGTCGGACGTGAAATCAACCGAGGTGTTGTTGGCCGAGAGGTTGGATATGTTGTAGAGTACCAGCGTCTCATTGCAGTTCGATGTGACGTTCGTTATGTTGGTTGTGTTCTGCTGTTTGCACCTTCCTGAAAGGATGTCGAATTTTCCTGCAATGGCATAGTTGTCGTTCAGGTCGATGATTGGCGGGGTCGCATAGAAGCTGTTGTTCGTGAAATTCTGCATCAGCAGTGCAGACTCGTTCGCATTCGGCTGCGGATCCGGGAATATCATGATGAATGTCGGGAAGAAGATGAATAGCCCCAGGGAAAGCGCAATGAGGAATCCGCCGACCTTCCTTGTTGCGAAAAACGTTCTCAGGACAAGGCCCACCGGAAACAGGAGGCCCATGGCGTTTTCTCCTATGAAGCTTCCAACCTGGATATTGAGGGAAACAAGAATTATCAGCGCATTGAGCGTGAACAGCTGGGTGGAGAGCACCCCTGAGAGGGTGGCAAGATTCTCGAACGGCGTGATCATGAAGGCGCCGAAATCAAGCGAGATCGACTGGTAGTATCCCACCAGGTTCATGATCTGCACAAGCTCTTTGAACATCGAGAAGAGCATATCGTTTACAGAGGAAAGCACGCAGATCAGCTGCTCTATAACGTTCCCTTCCTGGCATATCGGAGTGACGATGGTGGAGCTTATCGATGCGACCAGTTCCGTAACTGCTGCGAAGGCTCCGATTATCGCTGCGTTAATGATTGACTGTATGAGTTCCTCGATTCCGAAGGATTCGATCCGCTTGTATTGCAGTGCCCTGCCAAGACCTATCATGATGGCGGCGAGCAGGATCGAGGCGAAAACAACAGTGACTGCGATCTCTACACCAGGAAAATCTGCCATAGGAGCCAAATCTTATCCATCTATTAAATAGCTTTCGCTAGGGATTCCAGGTTATATACAGCAGGGACGTGAAGCCGAATGTCTGGATGATGTTTAGTATCAGCGAGAACTGCGCAGTGTCTTGCGAATAGCAGTGGGACTGGAAGAGCTCAAAGTAGATCGCGATAAGGTTCTGAATCATAAAAAGGCCCGCAAACAATATCAGCCCGAGGCAGAATTTCGCCTTGACCGAGAAATAATTCTTTCCATAGGTGTAAAGCAGGGCTGAGAGCAGCAGGACGTTGAGCACGTTTATTATGACCGCGATATCGATTACTTCCATATTTTTACCTCGTTTATTTCATTTATTATAGTTTCCCCAAATTCATCTTGGAGAGTTTCTCCCTGACGAATTCCCGGAGCGCATACTGCTCTCCGTATTTCTTCTCCTTCGACACCTCAAGAAGGTGGTTCTTTTCAAGAATATCAAGATGATGGCGGACGGTCTTGTAATCCATGGACATGATCTCGCAGATCTGGTTGGCATTCAGCGGTCCTTCTAACAAAGCCAAAAGTATGCCCAGCCGTGTCGGGCCTCCCCTGGTTCCGGCAATAAGATGCCAAAAACCTGCATCAACCGGATCCATTGATCCTCCTCATGAATTTTACCATTGTCGTGGTCCCCCTCACATAAAATGGCGCACTTGTCTTTTGATAGCTGGACTTTGCCATTGACCTTAAAAAATCTTTAGGGTCGCCGAGGTCAAAATCAGGCATGATATTATAGGTAGAGCCAAACTCGAAAAGGAAATGGCTGTCGGATCCGACTCCCTGGAGAAGCGAATGTTTTTTCGCAAAGTCCATGGCCTTAAGGTTCATGTTCTTGTCAAGCGTCCTTGCATTGAAAGTCTCAATTATATCGATCTTGTTTATTTCTCCTTTTTCCGGAATCGCTCCGGCCCTCGTCAGGTCGTACATATGAGGAAGATAGGATAGTGCGCCCTGCACCTTTATCATGTCAAGGCTCTCGGCAAACCCGGTTCCCTTTGGTATATTCTCATTGATGAACAGGGCTATCAGGTCGCCGCGGTCTGTTCGTATTTCCTCTCCGGGAATGAATGGCGTGCCAAGCTTCCTGAACCTTTCGTGGGACCTGATGTTATTGTGGTCTGTTATTGCAGGGATGATCCCGAGGCTCTTTGATTTTTTTGCAAGGTCATCGATCTTGATTATCGAGTCGATCGAGCTTTCGGTATGGACATGAAGGTCGATTTTCATATTGCATTTCCCTCCTCCAGTTTCGCAGTAATTTCTTCTGCCGCATGTTCTACATCTTTCCGGTCCATGCGCTTGTCCGATTTTATCATAATTCTGCCGCTTGAATATATGCTCAGAGTGTAATCCCCGAACTTTGCAAGGAGCACCACGAGTGACCTTGAAACAGGCTCGAATACTTCTGCCGACCTATCAAGGTCAATCTTTGCCTGGAACTTGATCTCGAATCCGTTCGAGCTCTTGCACGGCTCGAGCACATAGTATTTCATTCCAGATCCACCATCCAAAACGGATCCGGCCTCTCAAGGTCGAAAAAGAGGGCCTTTGGCGCCTTTATCACCGGCTTTCCGATAATATGGTTTACAGCCTGGGATGCTGCAATGGATCCGGAAACCGCGGCCGCAGGGCATGTGATTGTGGAGCATTTTCCAGTCTGCTTGCCAGCGACCTGGAAAGCCTTTTCAAATTCGTAATCAGTAAAAAGCGAGACGATCCCCCTGGAATCGTTTGCCGATGCAAAGACATAGGGAATCCTTTCATTTCTTGCAATCCTGGAGAGGGCAATCCTTGTTTCAAGATTGTCGGTGGCGTCGATGATGATTTTTTCATCCAGCGACCGGAAACTCCTGTAGGCCCGGACTTTTGCGTTCCCGTTGATTTTCCTTGCGCGGGCCCTTGCAGCGGACGTCTTGGTGCGGTCCAGAGTCGAATCTGTTGAAAGCACCTGCCGGTTGAAGTTAGTGAGTTCGAACCGGTCATTGTCGAAAACGATGAGATTTTCGGCTCCGAGGCGGAGGAGGTTCTCGAATGCGAAGCCGCCGATCCCCCCTAGTCCGACGAGGGCGATGGGGGTATCCCTTATCAGGGACTGGTGTATCCTGCTGAATGGATTCCTGTCGAATTTCATTTTTCCATCTTCTTTTTGATCTTCGTTATGTCCCTTTTCTTGACCCCGTAAATGTGCGTGAGGTTCCTGAGCATGTTGATCTGCGACTTTACATGCGGATCTATCGCCCTTTCCCTGAACTGCCCGATGTGGGTTATGTGGTAGAACAGCACTGATATTCCTGCAAAGGCAAGGAACATGGTGTATATTTTTGAGATGTCGGTTTCAGGGACAATGTCCCCGAATCCGACGGTCGTAATTGTCATTGTGGTGAAATATACTGCATCGATAAGCCTCCAGCCCTCGAAATGCATGTAGAAAGGAACTGATACGGCATACAGGATTGCCAGAAAAGAAAGCATGTTCATAAGGTTGGTTACGACCGAATCATTTCGCATGGAATAGAATTGAAGAAGAAGTTTATAATTATTGTATGTTAAGGTAAAAAGATGAAGATTGAATGTTTAGGAGCCTCAGGGGAAGTCGGAAGAAGCGCCTTCCTTCTCCACACCGACAAAAAAATCATGCTAGATTACGGAATAAAACTATTCGATGAGAGCGGATCGGCCAAATTCCCGATCAAGGGGAACGAACCTGATCTCGCGATACTTACTCATGCACACCTCGACCACAGCGGATGTGTGCCTTCCCTTTTCAAGCACAGGAATATGAGATGGTATTCGACCCCTCCAACAAAGGACATAGTGGAACTGCTCTGGAAGGACTCGATGAAGATAATGGGGGACGGGCTTCCATACAACCTTGCAGACTTCAAGAGGTCATTCAAGAGATGGGATCCAATCCTCTACGAGCAGCCCAGGTCATTCGGAGAAACGGGAGTGGTCCTTCATGATGCAGGGCATATCGCAGGATCGTCAATGGTGGATATAGAGTTCCAAGGCAAGAGGGTTTTTTACACTGGAGACTTCAAGGGACAGGATACGTTCATGCACAGCGGAGCGGGGTTCTATGAAGACGTCGATGTCCTTGTAATAGAAAGCACATATGCCAACAGGGAGCATCCGGACAGGAAGGAACTGGACGAGACTCTTATGGACCATATATATGAAACAATAGACAATGGCGGAAACTTCCTGCTTCCCTCTTTCGCGGTTGGGAGAACCCAGGAACTGATCGCGACAATCAGGAACTATGATCAGGAGATTCCGGTCTATGTAGACGGCATGGGACGGGAGGTTACAAGGATCTACCAGAGCCATCCGAAATACCTTAGGGATCCGCGTGGATTCAGGGATGCCGTGCGTAATGTAAGGATGGTCGAGGGGATACCTGACAAGAAGGCGGCAACCAGGGAACCTTCAATTATCATATCGAGCGCCGGAATGATGAACGGCGGCCCTATTCTCAATTACCTGTTCCATTCCAACGCACAGTCGAAGCTCTGCTTCACGGGATACTGCGTGGAGGAAACGAATGGCTGGTATCTCCAGAACGAGGGCTACATAATCAAGGACGGGGAGGAGCTCCACGTGGACATACCATGGGAATACCTTGACTTCTCGGCGCATGCAGGACGTGCTGACCTGCTGAATTTCATCAAGCACGCCAACCCTGAAAAGATAGTGCTGATCCATGGGGACAGTACTGCCGGGTTTGCACAGGAACTGAACGAGAACTTCGGATACGACGCTATCGCCCCGAAGGGCGGCGACGTCATCGAGATCTAGAGCTTCTCGAGGATTATCAGTTCCTCCTGGCAAGCCAGGTGCGAATCGGTGGCGCTGAATTTCCGCATGTACTCCATTATAGCATCGGCTGCTTTTGTCACGGGCCGCTTGACCCTTGCATAGATCTTGCCCTTTTTCGTTACCGTATCCTTATGGGCCTTCTTGAATTTTGCAAGATGGGTTTTCATTGAAAGCGGAGGGCCCTCGACAAGCATTGTCGGAGGCAGGCGGTCCCGTTTGAGAAGGAATGCTATTCGCACCATGTGCCTCGAATCGTCTGCTATTATCCTCGGCTCGTAATCCCTGAGCTGTGCTTCCAGCTGCTTGACCAGCTTGTAAAGCTGGCCCCAGAGGATGTCGTCTACAACATCAGGCCTCGGAAGGGATAGGAGGAGCTTCTTTCTTTCCCGGCCGAGCCTTGATATCTTCTTTTCGAACGATTCGGGCGGCTTGAAGAAGTATTTCCTGTCGGGCTTTTTCAGGTAGGCCCTTGCAAGTTTCCTGAATATCGATATGTTCTGGGCACTTAGGGCTGCTGCAACGTTGCGGTCCTTGTCGGTCGGATCGATAACCGCAAAATCTCCGAAAGCATCAGTCTTCTTTTTGTGGTATTTTTTTATGTCTATAAAGACCCTGTCCCAGTCTTTTGACGCCTGCAGGAGCTTTTTGAAGCTCCCGTAATGGACGATCAGGAGCTCGCAGAGGTAGCCTGAGAAGCCCTTGATCTTGATCTCTGCCCCGTAAAGGGAATTGGCCTTCAGGAACTGCTTCAGGAGGAGCACCTCGTCCCTTTGCTTCTCCTTCAGGTTCTTCATGATGAACTTGGTATGGAGGATGGAACGGTCAACGGCACTGACCCTCTCGCTGGCATTCAATATCTTGTAGGCTGGAACGAGATCGACTTTCCGGCCGCTGATATGGAAGCGGACATAGGGATGCTCTGCATAGCTCAGCTGGTAGCCGAGGGTTGGAAATGCTTTGTCCATTATCGATCTTATTATCGGCTGGAGCGATTCCCTTGGTGTGTCAATGCTGAAAAGAATGAATATGTCAACGTCCTTCTTGTTCTTCAGGAACGTCTTTTTCGCAACCGAGCCTGTCAGCACCACTTCGCATTTGTCCGGGACGTGCATCCTGATGTGGTCGATCAGCTTGTTTGCGAAATTAATCTCTGTCTGGAGCTCCTCCTTTGAGGGCTTGATCTTGGCTAAAACTTCCTTCATGAGGTAAGGTTTTAAAAGAAGCCTAATAAATGTTTCACATGCGTGCAATATATCTGTTATTAATATTCCTTGTCGCGTTCGGATGCATAGAAGACTCTAATTATTCCGGGCTTGGAAACGAGAATGTCATGAATACAGTATCAGAGGATATTGATGGGGACGGGATCAGCGATTATGTGGCAATAACATATTCCCCCTTCGAAGCGGGGAACATGAAGGTCCAGAGGTTTGTCACCGTCTCGACAAAAACCAGGGCAGAGTATACTGCGCTGGACAGTAATCTTACTGACGTGGACCTGCTTTTTGCGGATTCAGACCTTGACGAGTTCTCCCAGTCCAGGATCCAGGCAGATGCGGCATGCAGCAAGAACATAGGTATATTGAACGTCGTCTGCTCGGACATCACAACATGCAGCAGGCTTTGCTCTTCCACAACAAGATGCAGGTCGATAGCAGAGGACTTTGACGAAGTGCTGACAGACTCGATGATCACATACGTCCAGGATAACACCGAATTGAGGTCATTGATTCTTGATTCAAGGAGGATGGTCCTTGGGCTAAGGAACCAGAGCATCGAAGAGAAGAATGAGTTCCTCCAGATAACGAGGGACATGGTTTCGAGGGTCTCGAGCATCAATTCCAACCCCCTCTATAACAACCTCAACCTTTGTTCATACAGCGATTTCGGAACGCAATACGCAATAAGTGCTGCCAAGAAACTCGGGGAATACAGTACTTCGGTTGAAGGCTATGAGTACACAGTAGTGATCCTCATGAGTCCGCAGTCCGAAGAGGGAACAGAACTGATATCCGCCGGAATCACGGACCATGTGCGATTCATTGAGCCGGATGACGTATTCTCCATACAGAAGATAGACGTAACAAAGAATGCCGATACGGTAATAGTCTGGAATTCCAGGATGCCTAACAAGAACGGATATATGGTGGGCTATGAATTCAGCTCAAACAAGCCTCCTGAGGAACTGCTGAACGCCATTGAAAGGCCTGAAATCAGGACCTCGAATATAGGCCTCGGGGGATTCTTCCTCACTTCAGCTATTTTCGACATCGTACAGTCAATTTTGGGCAACTATTTCCTCTCACTTGGATTCGCAATCGGAATCACAATCGCGATACTGCTCCTGATCTACAACATCATAATCCTTGCATTCGTACTGGTCAGCGAGAGGGCGGCAGGGGCTACATTTACTGCAGGATTCAGGAGGGCATTCGGAAGAACGGCAGTCACATGGAAGAGCGACATAGTGATCGCGATCGTCTTCCTTGCAATCGGATTCTATGTAAGCGAATTCCTGAGCGACCAGCCCACCACGATTCCTCCGATCACGGAAACGTTTGAAACACTTATAAAGAGCGAACTGGGAATACTCGGATTCGGGCTCAGCGCGATCGGAATACTCATGCTTTACCTTGCATTCGAGAACCTGACGAAGATCACCATACTCGAGCGCGCATACGGTATGGTCATCAGGCATGAGAAGGATATGTACATGGCAAAGGCTGCAAAGCTCGAGGAGAAGATTCAGGAACTGGCTGATCTTATCAACCAGTACACAAAGGAAAATTTCGAATTCAGCAGGGAATACGATATCCTCACATCTGCAAAGGGGCTTGACGTGAAGAAGCTCTCCTCCAAGATCACTGCACAGACCAAATCAGTAATCGATGACAACCTTGCATCGGTTGAAGGCGCGATCAAGAGCCTGAATGAAAAGAAGGCATCAGCAGATACCAACTGGCCGGCATGGTCGGACAGCATCACCAAGATTCTGGACGAACAGAATGAGGTCTACTCAGCATCCCTCATGACGATACCGGCATCACTTCGCATCTGGGCACTGAACAAATACGCGACAGAACACGAAGATGTCTCGCTCGACCATGACGGGTTGAAGAGAAAGACGGTCTCGGTAGACAATATCATCCACGGCCTGATTGTCAAGGACCTTGTCGAAGGAATACTGGTAATCAGGCATGACAAGATTGAGATGTCGGAATTCAGCGAGGGAAGCGGAACGGTTAAGAAGGCGCTTGCGCTGAAACTGAGGAATTACATCAAGAGCCTTGCAAAGAAACTGGGGCAGCACGACCCGCAGAGTTTTGTTTGCCAGGGCAACTCAAAGGTCATAGTGTACATGAAGGGGAAGGCAAGCGAATCGGTCCTTTTTGTCAGGAAGGAGAGGTTCAACGAGGCCATTGAGAAGTGGAAGGCGAAGATGAAAATAATCGACCAATGAAAACGAATTTAAAGACTCTTCAACATTAATTTTTAGGTCTATTTTCCCGACGTAAAATTGACAAAAATACTAATGGTTTTAACATGGATGAATACACAGCAAAGGAAATACAAGTTTTAGAGGGTCTTGAAGGTGTTAGAAGAAGGCCGGGTATGTACATTGGTGATACCAGCAAAAGGGGACTGCACCATCTTATTTACGAAATAATCGACAACAGTATCGACGAAGCCCTTGCAAACTACTGTGACAGGATAGAACTTACCCTCGGAAAGGACGGCTGGGCGGAGGTCAGGGACAACGGAAGGGGAATCCCTGTCGACAAGCACGCAAGCGGAAAATCGGCTCTGGAGCTGGTTTCAAGTTCCCTCCACGCAGGCGGGAAATTCGGAAAAAAGGCATATAAGGTATCCGGAGGACTCCACGGGGTTGGGATGAGCGTCGTCAACGCGCTTTCGGAATGGATGACGATCGAGGTACACAGGGACGGGAAGGTACATACAATCGGTTACAGCAGGGGAAAGATGACCGAGCCCATGCAGGTGAAGCAGGATAGTGATTCGCATGGCACTTACGTCAGGTTCAAGCCGGACGCGCAGATTTTCGAGAAGACGGAATTTGAATATGATTATTTGAAGGAAAGGCTGATGGAACTCGCCTTCCTGAACAAGGGCCTAAGGATAGTGATAAGTGACGAGAGGAATGACAGAAGGGAGGAATTCTTCTTTGAGGGGGGAATCAAGGAGTTCGTATCACATCTCAACAAGGCAAGGAACAAGCTGCATGAGGCATACTATTTTGAGAAGATCTCGAATGACGTCGAAATAGAGGTTGCGATGCAGTTCACGGACAGCTTCAGTCCCATGATCTACAGTTTCGTAAACAACATCAAGACTATCGAAGGCGGAACGCACCTGACAGGATTCCGGACCGCACTGACAAGGGTCATCAACGACTATGTCAAGCAGAACAGGGTTGTGAAGGAGGACAAGAAGATCACTGGGGACGACATAATGGAGGGCCTTACGGCTGTAATCAGCGCAAGGGTCCAGGAGCCCCAGTTCGAAGGACAGACCAAGACGAAACTTGGAAACAGCGAGGTTAGGGGGGCTGTCGACAGCATGGTATACGAAACGTTCAAGACATACCTTGAAGAGCACCCCGACGACGCGAAGAACATCTGCGCAAAGATCGTTAACTCGATGGAAGCAAGGGAAGCTGCGCAAAAAGCGAAGGACCTTATCAGGAGGAAGAACGTATTTGAAAGCAGCCTTCTTCCAGGAAAGCTTGCAGACTGCAGCGAGCAGGATCCGTCAAAGGCAGAGCTCTACATTGTTGAGGGGGATTCGGCAGGCGGAACATCCAAGCAGGCAAGGGACAGGAGCTACCAGGCAATACTCCCGCTTCGGGGGAAAATCCTGAATGTCGAGAAGGCGCCCATGCACAGGGTGCTTGCAAGCGAGGAGATCAAGAATATGGTGCTGGCCCTAGGAGGAGGTTTCAAGGACGAGTTCGACATTTCAAAGATCAGGTACCATAAGATTGTAATCATGACCGATGCGGATGTGGACGGTTCGCATATCAGGACACTTATCCTCACCCTGTTCTACAGGTATTTCAAGGATGTAATAGAAAGGGGCTACCTATACATTGCACAGCCTCCGCTCTACAAGATCCAGAAGGGAAAGCAGATAAACTATGCATACACCGACGCTCAGCTCCAGGAAGTCCTTACAGAAATCGGAGGGAATGCCGGAATACAGAGATACAAGGGTCTCGGAGAGATGAACGCCGGGCAGCTGTGGGAGACCACCATGGATCCGGAAACAAGGACATTGAAGAGAGTGACCATAGAGGATGCGATGGTTGCAGACGAACTGTTCTCGATCCTCATGGGGGACGCGGTTGAACCGAGGCGCGAATTCATAGAAAAGAACGCAGTTTATGTCAAGAACCTGGATGTGTAAAAATGGAAAAGATCGTCAATATACCAATTGAAAAGGATATGAGGGATAGCTACCTTGACTACGCGATGTCGGTAATCATCGGCCGCGCCATTCCGGACGTGAGGGACGGCCTCAAGCCGGTTCACAGGAGAATCCTTTACTCAATGCATGAACTGGGGAATGTTTACGGGAAGCCCCATAAGAAAAGTGCGAGGGTTGTCGGTGAAACGCTCGGTAAGTACCATCCACATGGCGACAGTGCCATTTATGATGCGCTTGTCAGGATGGCGCAGACATTCTCGCTCAGGTACACGCTTGTTGACGGTCAGGGAAACATGGGATCGGTCGACGGAGACAGCCCGGCAGCCATGAGGTACACGGAGGTCAGGATGGCAAAGCTTGCAGCAGAGATCATGTCCGACCTTGACAAGGAGACAGTGGAATGGGGAGAGAATTTCGATGGCACATTGAAGGAGCCGCTATATCTTCCATCGAAGATACCGAATCTTCTTATCAACGGATCATCAGGAATCGCGGTCGGAATGGCTACTAACATCCCACCACATAACATCGGAGAGATAATCGACGGAACGATAGCGCTCATTGACGGCAAGGACGAAGACGAGCTGCTGAACATCGTTAAAGGGCCGGACTTTCCGACAGGAGGCATAATCTGCGGAAGATCAGGAATCTACAAGGCTTACAAGAGCGGAAGGGGAACCATCAGGCTCAGGGGAAAAGTAGGCAAGGACGAAGGAAAGAAAGCGATCATAATCACTGAGATCCCATACCAGGTAACCAAAACGAGCGTCATTGATTCCATCGTTGCCGCAGTCAAGAACAAGAAAATCGAGGGAATCTCAGGAATCCACGACAGGTCGGACAAGCAGGGAATGGAGATAATACTGGATGTAAAGAAGGGCCATGATTACGATGTCCTGATAAACCAGCTATACGCTCACACATCGCTCCAGACGACATTCGGCATCATCAATCTGTCGATCGTAGGCAAAGAACCCAAGATACTTGGATTGTATGACATGATAAATGAGTTCATAGAATTCAGGAAGGAGATCGTAACAAAAAGATGCCAGTACGAATTGAAGGAAGCCGAGGCGCGTGCACACGTGCTCGAAGGACTGAGGATAGCGCTTGAGAACATAGATCCGATAGTGGAATTCCTGCGCAAATCCAAGGACATTGCAGAGGCAAGAGCAGGGTTGATGGAAAATTACAGCCTGAGCGAAATCCAGGCAAATGCCATACTTGATATGAAGCTCTCGAAACTGATTGCACTTGAACGGGAGAAGATAGAGAACGAATATGGAGAACTCATGAAGAAGATCGAATGGCTCCAGAGCGTGCTTTCAGACATCAACAAGGTGCTTGAGATCATCAAGAACGAACTGAACGAGATAAGGGAGAGATACAATGACGAGAGGCGGACCGAGATCAGCGATTCCGAAGAGGACACTGACATAGAGGACCTCATACCGAATGATGATGTGGTCATCGCGATAACCAGCAGGGGCTATGTGAAGAGGGTCGGGCTTGACGAGTACCGCGCACAGCACAGGGGCGGAAAGGGAATAATCGGAACTGAAACCAAGGAGGAGGATTTCGTCCAGGATGTTATCGTTACGAAAAACCACAACTACCTCATGCTGTTTACCGACCAGGGAAGGGTGTTCTGGCTCAAGGCATACAAGATTCCGGAAACCGGCAGGTATGCGACAGGAAAGACGCTGGTCAGTCTGCTTGAACTGAAGGACGAGAAGGTGACTTCGTGGATTTCTGTAGACAGATTCGACAGCAGCGAATACCTCGTAATGAGCACCAGGAAGGGCATAATCAAGAGGACCGCGCTCGAGAATTTCAAGAACGTGAGGCGCGGGGGAATCATTGCCATCACCCTGAAGGACGGAGACAGGCTTGACGAAGTCCGCAAGACAGATGGATCTAAGGAGCTTATAATTGCAACCAGGAAAGGCCAGGCGATCAGGTTCAAGGAAGAGGACGCGAGGGAGATCGGAAGAACCGGCCAGGGAGTAATAGGAATCAGGATGAAGGGTGACGACAATGTAGTCGGCATAGCCGTGTGCAAGAAGCCCACCCTCCTTACCATTACTGAAAACGGATTCGGAAAAAGGACTCCTATCGATGAATACAGGCTACAGGCAAGAGGAGGATCAGGTGTCATCAACATCAAGACCGAGGGAAGGAACGGCAATGTCGTAGGAATTCGCGCAGTCGACGATGACGATGAGATCATCCTGATGAGTTCGAACGGCCAGGCGATAAGAACATACGTGAAGGACATTTCGGTTATTGGCAGGAACACGCAGGGAGTGAGGATATTCCGGCTGAAAGATGGCGAGAAGGTTGCGACCTTCGCCGTCGTCCCCAAGGGCGCAGGATCTCAAGTGGAGACGCCTCCTGAGGAGTAACCGGCAGCGAACATGGACAGGCAAAAGCTATTAAAATGTTCTATAGGTAGAACTTTTCATGGAGAAACAAACCATCGAGGAGTACTGCCGTCTTATTGACAAGATAAGCGATAACGGTGCCAGGTCCATCGACATCGCAAAGGAGCTTGGGCTTTCCAAAAACACCGTAGCAATAACGCTTTCCAAATTGTCTGATAAAGGATATGTTGAAAAGGAAAGGTACGGCAGGATATATCTTACCCCAAAAGGGAAAATGGTCGCAAAGAAGATGAACTTCAGGCACAGGGTGCTTGAAACATTCCTATTTGAAAAACTCGGGATGAAAAAAGGAAAGATACATGAAGAAGCTTGCAGAATGGAACATGCAGTAAGCGATGAGATGGTAAGGAAGCTCTATAGATTCCTTGGTGAGCCGAAGCTTGACCCCCATGGGAGGAAGATCTGATGAGATGGCTCATTCTTTTATTCCTGGTTTTCGGCTGTACAAGCGAGATAGGTTCGGGGTTCATTGCAACGACAAGCTATCCAGTCTACGATATGACAAGGAGCATTGTAGGTGAGGAGATCGAAGTGTGGCTGATGCTTCCTCCGGGACTCAATGCACATTCATACGAACCCACCCCGCAGGATATCGTAAAGCTGGAGAATGCCGATGCAATAATATACACGAATGACTATTTTGAACTGTGGATCCATAAAACAGTAGGCGTTGTGAGCAATGATATTTACGTGATATCTGCAAGCGAAAAGATTCCGCTGATTGATACCAAAGGCGTAAAGGACCCGCATACCTGGCTGAGCCCGAGGAAGGCAAGGGTAATGGCCGAACATATTGCAGATGAACTGATCAGGAAATATCCGGAAAAGAGGGAAGTGTTCAAAAGGAACAAGGAAGAGTACCTTGCTAAACTGGAAGAACTTGATTCCCGTTATACGGAAGGGACAAAAAACTGCAGGCACAGGGAAATGTTTGTATCGCATGCTGCATTCGGATACCTTGCAGCAGACTACGGGCTTGAACAGGTTGCAATTATTGACAACTTCGAGCCCGAGGGAGAAGTGTCTCTTGCTGACCTGGACGAACTTATAAAGGAAGCAAAGGAGAAGGGGGCAACTCACATATTTTTCGAGGAATACATATCACCGAAGCTGTCCGAGGCGATTGCAAACGAGATAGACGGAAAAACTGCGGTTTTCAGCCCCATTGAGGCATATTCGCCACAAGATCAGAAGAGTTATATAGAAGTAATGGATCAGAATCTTGTCACAATGAAGGAGGCGCTGGACTGTGAGTGATTCCCTGGTATTTTCTGATGTTGATTTTTCATATGGCGAGCACAAGGTGCTTGACAAGATTGAACTGAAAATCAAGAAAGGTGCATTCGTCGCCCTTCTTGGGCACAACGGTACTGGAAAATCCACCCTCATGAAACTTTCGCTCGGCCTGCTGGAACCAAATACAGGATCAATACGTATCCTCGGAAATGACATTGGAACTTTCAATGACTGGCAGAAGATTGGGTATGTCCAGCAGACGGTCGAGGACTTTGATTTCAAATTTCCTGCAACTGTAATGGAAGTGGTCCTGATGGGCAGGCTGTCCAGAAAGAAGGGGATACTTCGCAGCTTCGATAATGAGGACAGGAAGGCGGCAATTGAGGCCATGAAAATCGTAGGAATCTACGACCTGAAAGACAGGAGGATCGGATCTCTTTCAGGAGGACAGAGACAAAGGGTGTTCATTGCAAAAACTCTTGCAGGAAACGCGGAGATACTGTTCCTCGATGAACCTACTGCTGCTATGGATTACAACAGCCAGCACAGCTTCTATGACCTCCTGCAGAAGCTGAACAAGGAAATGGAGATAACAATAATCCTGATAACGCATGACATCGGGCAGGTGCTCCAGCATGTGAACAGGGTCATAGTACTTAACAGGAAAGTGGTCTTTGACGGAGATCCGCAAAAGTTCAACAAGGAGAAGATCTGGGAACTTACAGAGAGGATATGATGTTTGAAATACTTGGATATGGATTCATGCAAAAGGCCCTGATTGCAGGGTCGGTCATTGCAATCACAACAGCACTCGTAGGAGTATTCCTGATACTGCGAAGGATGGCCCTGATAGGAGACGGTCTCAGCCATATAGCATTCGGCGGTGTGGCACTCGGATTGTTCCTTAATTATCTTCCCTTCGGAGTGGCACTTGTCTTTTCTGTCCTTTCTGCTCTTGCTATTGAAAAGCTAAGGGACTATGCAAAGATTTACGGGGATGTTTCGATAGGAATCGTGTTTTCATTCGCCCTGGCACTTGGTGTGATACTGATAAGTCTTGCGCACGGGTTTTCCGTGGACCTGCACTATTTCCTTTTCGGAAACATCATTTCCATAAGTGAAGAGGACGTGATAATGGCACTCGGACTCGGATCGATTGTAGCAATCCTGCTCCTGGTTTACAGCAAGGACCTCATGTACATGTGCTTTGACGAGACGAGTGCAAGGGTATCTGGGGTTCCTGTAAAAAGGCTGAACACATTACTGATAGTGCTAACCGCTGTCGTCGTAGTCATATCAATAAGGATAGTAGGGATAATACTTATCTCATCTTTTCTGATCATACCTCCTGCAGCTGCTCTTCAGGTTTCACGGTCTTTTGGCGGAACGCTCGTACTTTCTGCCATATTCGGCCTGACATCTGTTGTCCTCGGATTGTTCCTTTCATTCTGGTTTGACCTGGCATCAGGAGGCGCCATTGTTATGGTGTCTATAATCCTGTTTGTTATTTCTTTTCTGCTAAAGAAGTAGACTCAAGAAGGAATTCCAGGCACTCACTCTTTTTGCCAGGAGACTTGTTCCATTCCTGGACTATCCTCCGATATTCATTATATTCTGAGAGCACTTCTTCGTGGGTAATGCTGACTCCGGTCAGGCGGAATGCCAGCGACGGGACGACCGGGCAGAGGCGGGTGTTGATTTTACCCGAAAGATCGAATGGATACCTCTTGCAGGAAAGGGGAGAATATTCATATATCGTGCACCTGTTGTTCTTGATAAAATTGCATGGGTGTGACTTGAATCCGAGCAATCCCCCTCGATAATCATCGGTAAAATCAAGAACAGAATCAGGATCATAAGCAAGGAGATTTGGTGGGTGGAACTTGACGAAATCCGGTTTGTGTCCCTTCTCAATTATCCTTTTTACATCGAACGATGTAACGGTAATGATATAGGTCTTGCAGCAGTTTGCTTTGCAGAGTGCGCACGGGTTGACCATCGATTCACTTCTTTATCAGTGCAGCTACTTCCTTCGGATCGACCTGCAGCCTGTACTTTGCCATTATCTTCTTCAGGTCACGGCCTTCATTCTCCACAAGCTTTTCGAGTTCCTTTCCGGATATTTTCTGCAGGCGGTAGACCTTTATCACCGATTCAGCGCTTGCGCCTTTTGCCATTCCCTTGAGAACATCAGGTATCGCTGCCTTCACGAACGTTCCCTTGCTGAATTCCTCGAAGAGTTTTTCCAGGGCCATTTCAACATTCTCTATCTCGACTCCTTCCCTTCTTAGGGATACGAGCGTGTTTTCGATCGTTGTTGCTGCAAGCATGGGATCTGCTCCGGATTCGACAAGTTTTTCGAAAATGTGGAGGCTTCTTGATTTCAGCATCTTCTTGGCCATTTCCTTGTTGAGGAGATTTTCGAGACGGGCCTGTTTTTCCTCAAGGGATTCTGAACTCGCAATGGATGCGAGGATCTCTTTTGTTATCCTGATCGGCGGGACGTCCGTTTCAGGATACAGTCTCGCCTTTCCGGGAAGGGGCCTCATGTAGCTTGAGGTGCTGTCTGGATTCGCCTTCCTCGTTTCCTTCGGGACAAAATCCATGTTGGCCCTCCTGAGTGAGAATTCCAGTGCCCGCCGGGCCTGGGCTTCCGGGGCAACCACCATGATGAATACGTCTGATTTCGTAATTCCAAGGGCCTTCTCAAGTCTCGTGACCTCCTCTTTTTCCAGAGGATATTTTGAGAGGTCCTCATCACCGTGTATCAATCCTTTTACCCCTGCCATCTTTGCATAGTTCGAAAGCTCTGTCCCGAAGCGTTTTCCCGGTAGGATCTCAATTCCAAGGAATCCTTTGAAATGTGGGAGCTTGCATGCAAGGACAGATGAGCCTGAACTTATGCCCTTTGAGATCATCTTTGATTTCGTATCTTTGAATATGGACGTTGCATCCACCGGATCGCTTTTGAAAGGGATGGCTTTTTTCACCCTCAATTCATGGATGATCTTCAGAACTTCCGTCTGCCTTTTTACTTCATTGTTTGCAAGTTCTGGAAGGGATTTCAGGTCCTGTGCGCCCTTGATTTCCACCCTGGCGCCTCCTTCTGTTGAAATGTTGACATCCTGCCTGATCGTTCCGAGCCCCCGGGCGACCTTTCCGGTTGCACGCAGTATCATACCGATCTTTTCAGCGGTTTCCTTAAGATGTTCAGGGTCCTTAATGTCTGGATCCGTAGTAATCTCTATCAGCGGGATACCGAGCCGATCGAGGCGGTATACGACTTTGGTATCAGTGTTGGATACGATCCCTGCACTCTCCTCCTCTATAGCTATTGTCGGGATTTTTACCGGTCCCTTTGATGTGTCCACGTGTCCGTTCAGCGCTATTATGGAAGTCCTCTGGAAACCGGATGTGTTGCTTCCGTCAATAACGATTTTCCTCATTACCTGGACTTCATCCACTGGAGTTGCATTGAGCTGGAGCGATATTTCAAGAGCGATCTTAAGCGCATCCAGGTTCATCGACCTGGGAGGCTCCTCATCAGTTTCGACAAGGCAGTTGTAGTCCTCGAACGCCTGGTATTCGTATATCCTGTCCTTGGAGAATTCGGCTTTGGATGCAAGATCCACTTCACCGAGTTCGGATAGGACAGGGTGAAGCCTTCGCTGGATTATGACTGTTGGTTCCTTTTCAGTAAGTTCGGACTTGTTCTGGCAGAAGAGCTTGTTCGAATCCAGTCTCTGGTGTATCTCAAGGCCCATCTTCATTTGTAATCACCAAGAATTGAATGATCTGATATTTCACCGGCGATATTCGTTTCCATCAGTCTCCGGACTTCGTCCATCTTCCTTGTCTGGCCGAGGACCCAGGAAAGCTTGGTGAATGCGACTTCGGGGGTCCAGTCGCAGTCATCTCCTATTACCCCGGCTTCCTTGAGCAGTCTTCCGTTCGTATACACCCTCATGCATATCCTTCCGGTGATGCACTGGGAGGACATCACGACAGGAATGTCAGAATCAATAAGTTCCTTTACAGGACCCAGTATGCCCTTGACGTGCTTGACCCCGAAGGCTCCAACAGGCGTGTGGCCGAGGCCTGTTCCAATCAGCACAACGCCGTCATAATCCGAAAGCCCAGAGATCATTTCCGGCTTCATGTTAGGATGGACAAATACCATTGCGACATTGTCGTTGATTTTCTTCTTTGCTTCAAAACCCTTGTGGGACCTGTGCATTGGTTCGCCGATTTTTTCAAAAATATCATTCTTGTAGTCAACCCTGAAAAGCGGCCTGGAATTTATTGATTGGAATGCATCCCTTCTTGAAGTGTGCATCTTCCTAACCCTTGTTCCCCTGTGGATGTAGCAAAAATGGTCGTTGGTATCAGCATGCATGCACACAGCGACCTCTCCAAGGTCCTTTGTCGAAGCATACACGGAATTGAGCAGATTCATCTTGTTCTCGCTTGAAGGCCTGTCGCTGCTCCTCTGGGAACCCACGACAATGACAGGAATAGGGAGATTTTTAAGCATGAAACTGAGCATCGATGATGTGTATGACATTGTGTCAGTTCCATGCATCAGGACAACGCCTGATGATCCGGACTTAATTTCCTCTTCCACATGATCTGCTATGATCTTCCAGTGGTAGGAATTCATGTCGTCCGAAAAAAGGGAAAAGATCTGCCTTGAGTGGATGGGCCATTTTGAAAGTTCAGGGAAAGCAGCACGAAGTTCCTTCGGGCGGATGGACGGGTACACTGCACCGGTCGTGTATTCTATTTTGGATGCAATGGTCCCTCCGCATCCGAGAATCGCGATGTCTCCGTCTTTTGCCGCTTCAGGAGGATCCTCTTCGGAATACCTTGAGCCGGTAGTTGCGACAAGATCTATTGATTCTGGGGTTATGCCGATATTGTATCCGCTTGACAATTTCAGGACAAGGACCTCAGGATCGCCGAGGTCCGGTTTCGGCATCAGGAGCCCCTCGAAAAGCTTTCCTTTTGAAGTTACGCTGACCGTGTCGCCGATGTCGATCTTTTTCTTCTTGAGTTCCTCTGTGATTTTTTTTGAATACATTTCACTCAGCTATTTTGAATATTTTTATCTGGTCCGTCGCGTATACGAAGTCGAATCCTTCAAGAGATTCTGTGAATATGGCATTGTACAGATTGGAATCATAGAACTTGCCTTTCCGGTCCTCGTAGCCTGATTTTATCTCCCCGTTCTCGAGCCATACCGGATCTTCTGTATAAAGAAGGGTCACGCCGGTCGCAGGCCCCATATGGACTGAGTTGGGGAGCGAGAACGGGAACTGCAGTATGGCCTTGTTGAGCTTCAGGTCGCCGTTCGGGTACTTTTCATCAAGATAGTAAGTCGCAGTGGCCGGTTGCCCGTTTGCAAGCATCGCCTCTGCAACACAATAGGTCGGGACTGCCTGGATCGCATTCTGGCAGCCTGATACAACTGCCTGGTCGGAAGGAGAGACACAATCATTCGGATAATAAGGCCTGTAGACCCCGTTTGCATATATTTTGTAGGCTGTGAGTCCGGTCTTGTCGGAAAGTGCTGAAACTGTGCATGGAGACTGCGAAACATAAATGATTTCCCATAAATGTTCGGCCTCGCAAAGCGAGGTTCCTGGTGAATTTGCCACCGTGGTCTCATTGTTCCACGCGCATGAAAGGTAATTCAGCGCACCGTATTTGCCTCCGAGCATGTTTCCGCTTGAAACGAGTTCAACATCGAACAATGCGTATTCGCTGTCGTGCGATTTCATGTATGATATAAGTTCCTGAGGCGTTGCATCTAGGTAATAGTTGGCCACAGCGCCGATCATCTCCTTGTTCTTGTGATCGTTCCTGATTACTGCGTTCCTCTGGCCGAAGAAGTTCTCCCAGTGGCCGTAGTCCCACCAAGAGATGATGCGTGCATCAGGCTCTGTGTTCTTTTTGATCCATTCCATCGAGTCTATCCAGTAGTCTGATATCCTCTGGCAGCGGAAATATGCTATCGTTCTCTGGTCAGCAGGAGCCATTCCTGATGACAGGTAAGTGTAATCAGTGAATACGGAAAGGAGGCAGAGCTTCTGGTCGTACTGGTAGTTGATCCCCCTGCCCGCATAACCGACAGGATCATCTGCGGCAGCGCAAATGGTTGGATCAAAGGTGTCCTCGCAGATTGCCTGGAACTTCTCCTGGAGTGCCATGGGATCGTTCTGGTATAGCGGGATGAATGAACCGTATGCCAGATTAATTGCAAGGCCGTTGTATGTGAACTGGCCGACCAGCAGGAGCGCGCCCAGTATGAGCATGAGCATATTCGAATTGATGTTAAGACCTGGAATCTTGAACTCGATCTTAGAGAATACCGAAAGAAGGTATCCGACAGCAAGTGCCAGCATAACTCCTGCATAGATCGTGAATTTTGCCTTGAGTATCCCCACAAGGAACGGCGGCATGATGATTGCCAGGAACAACAATGGAAGGTCATCCTCGTCCTTCCTGTACATCTTGTAAAGGGAATATGAAAGGGCCGCCCAGAAGAGGACTATTATAAGCATGGAAAAGCTGTTTGCCCGGTCAATGAAATCAACTGATGTTCCAAGGAAGGCATTCAGGAGTGAAACTGTGATTGTAAGGACGATATTCGCAATAATTGTAAATGGCAGGAATGCGGCATAGGACACAAGCTCTATGACATTGTTCGGATCTGGAGTAAAGGAGATGAATCCCAGCTGCGGCTCAAGCCCGCCTGATGCAAGGCCCTGTTCTGCAATGGTCCGGTCAAGCGGCGCATTGAACGAGGCGAAACCGAATCCTGACGATCCGATTTTTTTGACGACATCGCCAAGCGGGGTGAAGACAAAGAGTACGAGTGCAAGAATTGCTACAGTTGCAAGGATCATGTATTGCGTATCCCTGCTGGGAACGTTCTTCCCGAGATAGTAGAGAAGGGCTGCTAAGATGAGAACAAGCAGGAACGGTGCTGCAATAGATAATGTAATCGAACCGGCGATGAAGAAATTCTTGATGAATGATCCCAGTAATGGGCCGATTATGAAAATCACGGCATTCGATTTAATCAAAAATTCAAGGTCCTTGTTCTTTAGATAATAGAAAACTGACTGCAGGACAACGAAAATCATCAGGGATGCAAGAGCAAGGAGCTGGCTGGAACTTCCAAGGGAAACTGCCGCAAATCCGAGCCCCGCAAGGACTGCGAATTTCATGTCCTTCCTTGTGATCATGATGGCATACATCGCATACAGGAACATCAGGGCAAAAAATGCATATGGCTGGACTTCCATCTCTCCGGCCGAGAGCTTGTAGATGAATATCGGAACGAATGATGCAATTCCTGCAGTGAGCACTCCCAGCTCTCTTGTCCCGATGACAGAGATCAGAAGATAGATGAAGAACACTGCAAGGACAGCTGCAATAGGCGGATACATTCCGGCTATCACTGCCATAAGGAGGTTGTCATATTCCCCTCCCCCGGTATATAGGGAATACCATATCGCCTCTGTATACGAAAGGGCGGGAATTACCCTGTGGTTCACATTCATCTCAGGGTACCAGGCTGTCTGGTCATCAAGCGGGTTTTCTCCGAGAGTGATCAGCTGCTGTGCAGAATATGTATAAAAGTACGGGTCGAGTTCCTGGAAAATCGGACTGTATGACCCGATCCTAACAAGATACGAGAGCACCAATATGAGGATAAGGGCAACTGTGATTGCAAGTTCCCGGTCCATTTTCGGGAGCCGGATTTCCTTGTAACTCTTGTTGTATACAAATAGTGCAATTGATATTATGTAAATTATTGCAACTGAAAGAAGTGCAAGTTCATAGGAATACTTGATTCCCAATAAAAGATTAAGCAGGAACGGGATAAGCGGCAGGCTTATGAAGGCCACGGCAAAACCCATGATCTTTTTCTCGATGTTGTTGAAGCTCTTAAAAAGAGCGAAGCCGAGGATCGCCCCCGGGATGAACGTGGATACAAGTACCCAAAATAGGAATGTCAGAATATCAAATGAAAGCATTTGCTACACCTACAGGAAATCGAGGTTGTCCTCTTTTTCTTCCTTGCCAAGGATATACGGAGACTTGACTCCTGTGATTATTGCTGTCATGGTGATCGCATCATTCAGGTTTGGGTTGATCCTTGCGCCCATCTTGATATTTGACTCTTCGTCAAAGCTCTGGGTAAGGAGCTCTCCGGCCTTGATTGCATCGCCAAGTGTCAGGTCGGCTCCCCCTTCAAGGTGGATGAGGCAGCCTTTTGCTCCCTCGTAATCAACATCAAGAAGCGGATGCTCCAGCGTGTCCTTGACTACGTTTTCGACCTTGTCATGGCCGGAACCTTTGCCCAGGCTGATCATCGAAAGGCCTCCGTTTGCCATGACGTTCTGCACATCAGCATAGTCGACGTTTATGAGGCTCGGGAACATAATGGTATCTGATATTCCGGTAACGGCCCTGGTAGTAATCGAATCCGCAAGTTCGAATGCCTTGTTGATCGGAAGGTTCGGGGCATATGCAGCAAGCCTGTTGTTGTCTATTACGACCACTGTGTCGCAGACCTTGACAAGTTCCTGTAGCGATTCCTGCGCCTTCTTTATCCTGACACGCTCCAGCGCAAACGGATATGTGACCATGGCAATTACGGTCGCACCCTGTTCTTTTGCGATCTTTGCAATCGGTGCAGCAGCACCTCCACCTGTACCACCGCCCATACCAGCGCAAAGGAAGACGATCTCGTTTTCTCCTATTTCATTCCGGAGCATCTGGGCATCGACATCGGCGCATTTCTTTGCAATCGAGGCGTCACCACCGGCCCCAAGGCCCCTCGTGATGGTCTTTCCAATGAGTATTTTCTTATGGGAATTGATCATGTTCAGGTGCTTCCCGTCAGTGTTAATTGCCATCGTCTTTGCGCTTCTTATTCCGCCGTTGTAAATCCGGTTGACACAGTTGCATCCGGCTCCCCCGACACCAATTACAGAAATCCTAATAGTTGCATTATCCAGATCAGAAGTATTTGGACCCTCTTTTGCTGATTTTATAATATCATCAAACATATGGGACTCACCCTATGAAGTGATATCAAAGAAGGTATAAAAAGACTAGCTATGTCGAAGAGCATTTAATACTTGTGTTCTTCGAAGAAAAAATGAAATGGGGGGCCACCACCAATGACCAGAAGGAGGGATGGGTGGGTGGAAAGGTGGTTACCCCGCCATGAGCATCTAGGGGAAGGTCGTTCCCTGCTGGGACATTATCTCCTCAATGTTGCAGATCTTCCCGGGTGTATCGAATTTGGATGCATCGTATAGCCATGGAACGCAGCTGATATCAGAATCCGGAACGGATCCGAAGTCAGGAGTCGAGGCCGAATAGCTGTATGAGGATTCTGAGCCTTCTACAGTGCCTTCCTGTTTCTCGAACTCTATCCAGTTGCATCCTTCAAACATCGCGATGTCTCCGAAGACTTCGCCTTCTTCGCAACCCATGTAGACCTTACCGTTTTTCATGATGTAGACGAACTGATCGCAGCCGCTTGATACTGTAATATCGACTTCAGACCTTACCTCATCATCACCTTTCATATAGACCTTTGTGTTGGTTGTCTGTCCTTCGATTGACGCTGTGATATCACATTGTAAGGGAATTCCAAGCACAGATAGTTCAGCAAAGGATTTTCCAAGAAGGTCATTTGAGCCCCCGGTTCCACCATTACTGTCTACAGTACCATTCATTGAATCTCCGGTATCTTCCATATTGTCCCCGGAATCTTGCGTGGTATCATTCATTGAATCTCCGGTATCTTCCATATTGTCCCCGGTATCCATGGAGTTATCCATGTTATCTCCGGTTTTGTCCGTTGTTGACTGGGTGCATCCAAACAAGAGGATGGAACCAATCAAGAAAACAAGCATTATATTTTTCATTCTACTCCCACCGAAAACTTCTACTGCTATAAAATTTATAAAGCTACTGCGGCAATTCAAAAAAACTTGTAGAAAAAACAAAGTTTATTAGCTTATGAGAGCGAATATGGATCATATGGATATTTCAAGCGAGTTTTTCGGAAAGAAAATAAAAAACCCGATCTTCTTGGCTTCCGGAATTTATGGCATGACGAAAGGAAGCCTTGAATCCGTCTGTGATTATGGCTGCGGCGGAGTCATAACAAAATCCATGAGCCTGGAGCCGAGAAAAGGTCATGAGGGCCCGAACATCGTTGAGACAGAATGCGGAATCCTGAATGCAATGGGCTATCCTAATCCAGGAATAGCCGAAGGGCTGAAGGAATATGACGGATGGGAGCGGGATGAGGCGCTCGTGATAAGCATTGTCGGAAAGGATGCTTCGGAATTTTCCAGCCTTGCAAAAAAGGTCGAGGAATCAGGAATCAGGGCGGATGCGCTCGAGGCAGTGATTTCATGCCCCCATACTCCCGGATACGGAACGATGGTCGGGCAGGGGACTCCTGAATCAGTCAGCCAGATTACAGGTTCAGTGAAAGACAACTGCAAGCTTCCGTTGATCATAAAATTGTCTCCCTCGGTGCCGGGCGAGGTGAAAGCTGCAATTGCTGCAGAGGATTCAGGTGCTGATGCCATTAATATGGGAAATTCGCTCGGTCCGGGAATGAAAATTGACATCCACAGGAAAAGGCCGATGCTGGGATTCAAGATGGGCGGTCTTTCAGGGCCTCCAATAAAACCGATCGCAGTGCGATGCATATATGACATTTATGAATCAGTGAAGATCCCGATAATCGGAACGGGCGGGATAAATGCCGGTGTTGACGGGATAGAGATGATGATGGCAGGAGCACGATGGATAAGCGTCGGGACAGCTGTTTACTACAGGGGGCTTGATGCTTTTTCGAAGATAGCCGAAGAGATAAATGTCTGGATGGAACTGAACGGATACAGAAAGCTTGAAGAGATAATTGGTGCTGCACATGAACAGGTTTGAGATATTGAACAACATGCATACTAGCAGGATCCTTAAGGTGACTGATGAGAATTACAGGGTCCGGACAATCGAGATTGACCACAGGATGGAGTGCCTTCCGGGACAGTTCCTGATGGTCTGGATTCCGGGTGTTGGCGAGAGGCCAATGTCGATTGGAAACAGCGATCCGCTGACAATATCAGTCGCGAATGTCGGGAAGGTCTCATCTGAGATTACGAAACTGAAGGAAGGGGATTCTATTTCCTACAGGGGACCTTTCGGAAATCCGTTCACGATTCCCCAGGGTGCGAAAAAGATCCTTTGCGTAGGAGGCGGATACGGAGTTGTTCCAATGTACTTCCTCTCCAAGATGGCAAAAGAGCAGGGGATCGAATCATATTCAGTAATCGGATCAAGGAACGAAAAGGACATTATCTGGGAAAAGCAGCTGTTCCTCTGCAGCAAGGTGCACGTCACAACAGATGATGGATCAAGGGGAAAGCAGGGAAATGTCATGGTCGAGGTTGAGGATTTGATCGACCGGGCGGATGCTGTTTATGCCTGCGGTCCCGAAAGTATGATGGAAGCGGTTGCAAAACTTTCCAATGAAAAGGGAAAGTTCTGCGAGGTTTCTATTGAAAGGTACATGAAATGCGGCGTGGGGGTATGCGGATCCTGCGCGATTGACGGCAAGCTCTGCTGTATCGACGGCCCGGTTTTCACGGCACAGGAAGCACTTTCATTCAGGGAATTCGGAAAAAGCCACCGGGACCCTACAGGAAGGATTGTTACTTAAAAACTGGTAGCTACCTATTTATTTGTAGATCAACAAATCATAGTTATGGATGCTGCAGAAGAATTGAAATCAGGCAGGATGATCCTGATCTACGATGGCGATGAGAGGGAGGGGGAGGCTGACCTGATAATAGGGGCAAAATACGCGAGCCCGGAAGTTATCGAAAGGCTTAGGAAAGATGCCGGCGGCCTTATCTGCGCGGCGATAAATCTGGATGATGCAAAAAAAGCCGGCCTGCCGTTTTTTACCGACATGCTTGAAAAACTGGAACTGAAAAGGATCAGCTGCAAGCAGACAGCATACGGCGACAAGCCAGCATTTTCGCTTCCCGTAAACCACTGCAATGTCTATACGGGAATCACTGACAATGACCGGTCGCTTACAATGAGGAAGATCGACGAGTCATGTGAACGCGGGATGGAGGGATTCAATGAGGAATTCTATTCCCCCGGCCATGTGTTCCTCCTTATAGGAAGGGGGCTTGAAAACAGGAAGGGCCATACAGAGCTGGCGCTTGAGATGGGAAGGAGGGCCGGCCTGAAAGTGATGGTCCTCTGCGAGATGCTCGGTTCCGGAAAGGCGTTGTCAAAGGGCCAGGCAAGGGAATATGCTAAAAAGAACAACCTGGTATTCATAGAAGGAAAGGACATAACAGGTGGATTCCAAAAACCACCTAGGAAAACATAAGCAGGTTTTTGACTCAGGTTGGATACACCAATTGAAGCAAAGCTTCAATGGTCCACAGTTCCGTTGGAACTGTCGGAAAACCAACGTATGAGAAGCAGAGGTAGGTTTTGAATGAAGATAGGAATTGTTGATACGACTTTTGCCCGTGTGAACATGGGAGCGATCGCTATAGACGAATTGAGGAAGAGCTATCCGAAAGTGGAATATGCAAGACGAACGGTGCCTGGGATAAAGGACCTGCCTGTCGAATGCAAGAGGATCCTGGATGAGGGATATGACATATGCATGGCCCTTGGAATGGTCGGGGGGGCTCCGATCGACACCCAGTGCGCGCATGAGGCATCGATAGGGATCCAGCACGTGAAGCTCCTTACGAACAAGCACGTCATCGAGGTCTTCGTCCATGAGAACGAGGCATGGAGCGGGGAGGAATTCGTCGAGATCTGCCAGAACAGGATCAGAAAGCATGTGCACAATGCAGTAAAAATAATCCAGGATCCAGACCACCTGACGCACCAGGCAGGCCGGGGGCTGAGACAGGGCAAAGAGGATGAAGGGCCCGTGGACAATGAGGAGAAATTCATAATAGGAATAGTAGTCTCAAAATTCAACAGCGACATAACAAAAAAGATGCTTGATAAGGCGGTCCAGATGGCGCAGGCGGCAGGCTTTGAGACCAAGGTTATGGAGGTCCCGGGAGTCTTCGATATGCCTCTTATCGTGAAAAAAATGCTGATGGATAAGAAGGTCCGGGGAGTTGCAACGCTTGGCGCTGTGATAAAGGGCGAGACAGCGCATGATGAGATTATAACAAAAGTCTGCGCGGACAAGCTTGCCGAACTAAGCCTGAGATTCGGAAAACCGGTATCGCTCGGTATAATCGGCCACGATGCCACGAGGGAACAGGTAGAAAAGCGGGCAGAGGAATATGCAAGGCGGTCGATGGAAGCGACGCTTGACATAATGGGGAAGATAAGGGAATGAGACATATAGATGAGGCTTTTCTTCCGACACGGTTCGGAAGATTCACGGTGCATGCATTCGAGGATGATGGGCATGACCATCTTGCGCTTGTAAGGTGCAGCCATCCGGTCCATGACGAGATTCCTGTAAGAATTCATTCCAGATGTTTGACAGGAGACACCCTGACATCTCTTCGCTGCGACTGCAGGGAACAGCTTGAGGCTGCAATGGAATATTTGGAGGAAAAGGAATGCGGCATCCTGATCTACCTTGACCAGGAGGGAAGGGGAATAGGGCTTGCAAACAAGATCCGTGCCTATGCCCTGCAGGATAAAGGCATGGATACTGTCGATGCTAATTTGAAACTCGGATTCAGGGAGGACCAGCGGGACTACCGGGTTGCAGGAGAGATGCTGAAGTATTTCGGAATCAGGAAGATAGCGCTTATGACCAACAATCCGAAAAAGATCGAGGCAATAGAAGAGTGCGGAATAGAAGTATCAAGAAGAATCCCCCTGATCACCAAGACGAACCAGTACAACGAATCGTACATGAAGACAAAGAAGGAGAAGATGGGCCATCAGTTCTGAATAGCAAAGAACTCGTCCGGGACATTCCGCCTAAACGTTTCGAGCACAGTTTCCTGGCTTACCGTGAATTCATCAACATCGAAAATGTACTCGTCAGAAAGATCCAGGGTAAGGTTCCTGTAAACAACTATTCCTGTCGACTCGTCGAGGCATTCGTGGATCGGACCTTTCAGCCTTGAGAGCCCCCAGACCAGCTGGTCCTGTTTCTGAGTGAGGTTCTGCGGGAATTGGCCAGGGGTGATCTCGAAATAATCGCACCTGTTGCCGTTTATCGTCCTTTCGCCTGTTTTCTCTATCCGGATATAGTCCGTTATGCTTGGAAATTCCGTCTTTGCAAAATACCTGCAGTTTGTGCGCAGTTCATAGAGCATGTCATAATACTGGTTTGAAAGTCCCTCGTCAAGGAGGGTCATCGTGCAGTTTTTTGTGCAAAAATAGTACCTCCCCTGCTTCCAGATCCTTGTAGCCGTGGAATTCGAAATCTTCATCCAGTCGCCTTTGACATATGTGCGCCTGCTCTCGTTGTAGTTGAATGAATCGGCAATTGAGCGGGCCGCCTGTTCCTCCACGTCTGACTGTGAAGTTATGCCCTCGATATGTGCAACTGATATGTCCCTTGTAGCAATGTAGAAATCTTTCGAAAGCGTTTCGCATGAACGGTTCTTGAGTTCGAAGTACCTTACGGCATCAGGATCTGCCGGAGTTATGTTTTTTGCCGGCGGATGCGAAGGCTCTTCCAGTACAGAAAGATCAAGCTGGGGTCCGATCAAAAATATCACCGGAAGCGTTGCTGCAAGCACAATAAGTACGAACACCAGGACCAAGAAGCGCATATATTGATATCTGATAATAGAATTAATATTATGATGGAAAAAGCAATCGCCCTGTCCAAAAAAGCGGATCCGTACCCGAACCCGAAGGTAGGTGCGGTGATTGTCAAGGACGGGAAGATCATCGGGAAGGGATACCACAAAAAGGCAGGGGAGGATCATGCTGAGATAGCTGCCCTCAAAGCTGCCGGAAGCAATGCCAATGGAGCAACTCTTTATGTAACTCTGGAGCCCTGCTCGCACAAGAAGAAGAGGACCCCTCCGTGCACCGAAGCGATAATAAAGGCGGGAATATCGAAGGTGGTCTTCGGAATGAAGGACCCTAACCCGAAAGTGAGGGGAGCATCGATCCTCAGGAAAGCCGGAATAGCTGTCGAAGGGCCGAGCGACCAGGAAAGGATTTCGGAAATAAATTCGGAATATGTCGATACCCTTGGAACTGTTGTCGCGATAAAGATGGCAATGAGCCTGGATGGGAAGACTGCAACAAGAACAGGAGACTCGAAATGGATCAGCAGCGAACATTCGAGGAAGATGGTCCACAGGCTCAGGGCCGAATATGATGCAGTGATGGTCGGGGCCAATACTGTGATAAGGGACAGACCTAAACTGACATCCAGGGGAGGAAAGGATCCTGTTAAGATCATAGTGGACGGGAAGCTCAGAGTTCCGGTCAACAGCCCTACACTGAAGGATGCGATCGTAGTAACTGGAGGCAAAGCTGATCCCAAGAAAATGGGAAAGATCGAGGAAAAGGCCAGGATAATACAATTTGAAGGGGAGATAGATTTCCGAAGGCTTCTCAGGATACTTTCAGGGATGGGGATAAAGAGGATACTTGTCGAAGGGGGATCCGAACTGAATGCGAGCGTCCTTCCGATTGCGAGGAAGTTCTATATCTTCGTCGCGCCGATAGTTATCGGAGGAAAGGACGCCCTTCCAGTAATCGGAGGAGAAGGCATTTCCCTCATCAAGGAGGCAAGGAAGGCCAGGAACCTCATGATCTCGAGATTTGAGCGGGATATCCTTCTTGAGTTCGAAATCTAGCAAAATAGAACGTTTTTAAATCGTTTCTTTTCAATATTCGAAACACTTGTTTTTAGTGATAGCATGAGCGAAACCACTCCAGAAGAATCAGAAGACGTCAAGGGCCGAATTGACACTCTTGAGAGCCAGAAGGGCGAACTCATAGAGAAAATCAAGGCTCTCAACAGGCGGATCAGGTACAAGAAGTACGAGCAGAAGGCGCTTCAGCCGTTCCTTGAGCAGACAAAGGACGTTGAAGTGGCAAAGTACAGGAAGATGAAAAGATCTCTGGAGTTCAAGATTTCAACGGCAGCATACACCCCGGCAATGGAGCGTGACCTTCTCAAGAAGATGAGGAAGATCGACGAGTCGCTCGAAGAGGTTAGGGAAGTCGAGCGCGCGAGGAGAAAGATCAAGTACGTCGAGAAGGACATAGAGGAAGGGGAAAAGGAGATTACCGAGATCGAGGAAAAGCTCAAAGTAATCAGGGATGAACTCAAGGGCCTTTATGAAAACTACAAGGACATGAAGGCGATCCAGAGGAAGGAAGCCCAGGCAGCAGCAAAAGCAGAAGAAGAGATGGTTGCGCTTGGAGACCTTGCACTCATTGAGAAATAGCATCCTCAATAATTTTCTTATGGTCAGCGGCCAGTTCGGGAAGGTCCGTAAGGTCAAACCATTTTGTTTCTGCAGCGTCATCGCCGGCAGAAAGCTTTCCGCCGGTCCTTTTTGCAAGGTATGCTGCAGCAATTATCCCTCTCGGATCGCGGGCGGGATCGCTGTAGATCCCGGTAAGCCGGATTATTTCGATTTCAAGCCCTGTTTCTTCCTTCATTTCACGGATTGCACACTGTTCCGCTGTTTCTCCTTCTTCGATCCTTCCGCCGGGAGTGGCCCACATGCCCTTGAATGGCTCCCTCCCCCTTTTTACAAGGAGGATCTTTCCGTTTTCGATAAGCACAATGTCGCTTGCAAAAGGTCTCATGGGATGTCTTTGGCAGGCTAGATTTTTATAACAGGATAGAGGTGCGCCACATCATCATAGCCGATTTCAGCAAGCTTCTTCTTTGCACGGTGTGAAGAATCGTATTTTCCGGGGGCGCTTCCTGAGCGGACCAGGGCCTCCCCTGCTGTCATGGACCCTGAAAGGACATGCAGAAGGAACGGCTGTGCCTCGGATGAGAGGTGCTCGATCGGCGTATGGATATGGGTCCGGACGAAATCCAGCATACGGTATCCGTATCTTGCATGCATCCGGTCTTCGACCGATTTTGAAATGGCTCGGATTTTAGCAGTAAGGAAAGGCCGGACTCTTGGATCCTGGAGCGGGATTGCCGCCTCCATGCTTGAGAGCACCCTCAGCCACGATATTTCAACAGGCTGGGCGGATGTATCGCGCGCATACTGGTCGAAAATTGATATTGCCCTTCCGAGGCGTAGGGAGTATCGCCCGTCTATCTCTCCATCCTGGAGAGCCTTTACAAGGAGGCTGCTCAGCCTGCGGCTTGAGGTGGATGGCCTGATCGCCTGATCGAGGCGGGTTGGTGCAGGAATTCCCTGGGAGCGGATTATGTCCATGAGAGTCATCGACTCTGCCATGGATTTTTCGGTATCTGCAAATCCCAATGCCTTTGATACCTCGAAATAATGGAATATCTGGAGATTGAAATCTTTCGCATCGCCGCTGCTCAGGAAATCCGGCTCTTTTGCCAGTATGTAGTCGGCGCAAATGCGCTGTATCAGCGGGCGGATCAGGAAATGTTCGGTGTATATGTCGATCATCGGCCGCTCCCTGAAATCCTCGCTCTCAGAAAGCGGTCCCTTGAAAAGGTTTGAATGGGGGATTGGATTTGGGGAACTTGAACGCTCATGCTGGCGGACCGAGAGAACTGTTGCTGCGGTTACCATAGAGGTCAGGCTTTCATGGAAGTGTTTAGTGATTATATCTATTTCGGCCGAGTAGGTGGATCCGGGTCTTGTGGATTGTCTTCCGGAACCCTTTCCTGAAAGACTGAAGCTGATCGAGCGCATTACGGTCTGCCTTATTGCCACATAGGTCTTGTACGCCCTCTGGAATCCCTCGTCCATGAGAGGCCCCAGCTTCGGCGCCATCGGGACTAGAGCAGGCAGCACCCTCTCATCGCGTGGAGCGATAACTTGCCCTGCAAGCCACTGGTAGACTATATGTTCCCTCGTCACCTTGATCCCGTGGCCTGCAAGGTGTTCCTTGATCGCATCCGCCATTGCAAGATGGTCATTCGGGTCGAGGTCATTCGGCCACATGTCCCTTGCATCAGCGATACCGGAAAACAGGGCCATGCTGAAAGAGGTCGTGTATTTTCCGTCCTTTTCGCTGAACAGTATCGGATAGGTTGAGGTGTATCTCGGACTGGCAGAAAGCGCATCAGTCACCTGCTCGAGGGTGATATCCAGGCCCTCCTTCTTGAAGATTATCTTCTCGCCGCTTGTCAGCTCGCATGCCTTTTTCCTGACATACGCCCTTCCCTTGTTAAGGACAAGGACATCAGAGTTGCCCGGCAAAATGGTATTGCCGAACACTGTATGGATATGGATCGGATCGGATTTTGGACCCGGAATTTTTATCGGCTGGGCACCGGATTTGGAATTGCGCTTCTTGAATTTCTGCATGGATTCTGTTTGCGGAGAAATATTTTAAAAAAGTTATATAATTTGAAAAAAAATGTAATCATAATACTTTGACGTCCCAGATGAATTTTCCCCTGGTCGGAACTGCCTGAACCTCTACCCTTATCCTGTAGTCCTTTTTCTGGATCAGTGAATTGAGGTCAGCAAGGAGCTTGTCGTCTACGGGCTCGTTGTCAATCCATGAGCAGGACTTCCTCGATATGACGCAGTCAGCGATAACCACCGCATCGTGCTCTGAAACGCCTATGCCCATCAGTTCATTCATAACGTCATTGGTTGCCATGCTAGGATATAGAGGAGAAAATTTATAATTGTGGTCAGACGCTGTTGACATCGTCATCGGGTACAGCAAGGCGTAGGAGCCAGTAACGCTGATCCTCAGCGGTTGTTCATGTCATCATCCCACGAATTAAATACAATTTTTCGAAAAAGAAATCCTTTTTCTCTAACTCAATGGAAAATCCCATTTCCATGAGTTCTGACTTCGTTGATTCAAGATTATTAAGGCTGCTCTGGATTAAAAAGAGTTCGCCATCTTTCTTCAGATGGGATTTCAGGCCATTGAGGAAGCGTTCCAGAACGAGCCTCCCATCCTGTCCTCCGTCGAAAGCATGGTTGATGTTTCCTTCAAGCTTCTCAGAATCATCCGTTGGGAGGTAGGGGGGGTTGAAGAGTATGGCATCATACATGCCACCAACGTTGGAAAAGAGGTCGCTCTCGATGAATTTTGCGCTGATGCTGTTGCGTTTGGCGTTTTCCCTCGCGCATGAGACTGCCTCCGGATTTATATCAACTCCGAGGACTTCGTTTCCAGCCATGGCCCATGCAAGAGAGACTATGCCCGAGCCGCAGCCGATCTCAAGGACAGATCCAGCCTTTCTTGCAGCATCGGCAAGCATGAATGAGTCTTCTGCAGGCGGATAGACATTGCGGGTTACCTCTATGGAAATCCCTTTGTAATCCATAATAAAGTTTTTCGTTCATTATCTTATTAATGGATAATATACTTCTCCTACTTCTCAGGCTCGGAGCCCATAAGAAGGAGGTATCTATCAGCACCGGGGAAATCGGGGCCGAATCCGAGATGTCCCAGCAGAACGCATCAAGAAGACTGGGTATGCTCGAGGAAAACGGATACATCAGGCGAAAGGGGGGCAATATTACCATAACCAAGAGAGGGATAGAAAAGATCATGGAGGAATATTCAATAATCAAGAAGGCGCTTGAGGGCAAGGTCGAGATCGTCGGAACAATCGTCGAAGGCCTTGGGGAGGGCAAGTACTACATGTCTCTTGAGGGCTACAGGAAGCAGATAGCCGACAAGCTGGGCTTCGACCCGTACCCTGGAACACTCAACATAAGGATAGATGAAGGGGGACGGGAGGGCATACTTACCAGCGAGCCCGTAATCATTTCAGGTTTCAGCGGCAAGGACAGGACGTACGGTGATATATTCGCATTTCCATGCAGGATAGAGGACGAACCGGGAGCAATAATTGTGCCTCTTCGCACTTCGCACGGACCGGACGTGATCGAAGTGATCGCCGGATTCGACATCAGGAAGAAAAAGAACAAGCGAACAGGAGACAGGGTGAGGGTGGTCCTATGATAGGGG
Source organism: Candidatus Micrarchaeia archaeon (assembly GCA_050303335.1). Lineage (GTDB taxonomy): Archaea > Micrarchaeota > Micrarchaeia > Anstonellales > Bilamarchaeaceae > Bilamarchaeum. The sequence continues at coordinate 37,240 of JBNLBN010000001.1, read as the reverse complement.
CAATAAGAAGAGTCAGATACTTGGGAAGGATGAAGGAATATACCCTGACTGATGGGAACCTTGAATTCTCGTTTCAGGACAGCAGGACTTATCACCAGGGATCTTTCGTGAGTTTCGAACTTGATGGCACGACTCCAGTGAACATAAAAGTGCTTGCGGACGAGGAGGCGCGGGAGGCTTATCGGAAGATAAGGGACTCCGTTTCTGTGAAGGAGGGACCCCTGCTGCTGAAGGACGAGATCACGGAAATGCTTGCACCGAAACTGAAGGAGGCGGCAAAAGAGATTGTCGCATCAAAAAAATGCGGGCGAACTGTCCATGTGAGGTTTCACGGGGATGCGGACGGGATCAGTGCTGCATTCGCCATCAATTCGGTATGCCACCTGAAATCGTTCCAGCAGAACTCGGCAGTTTATTCGGTCAAGGACGCATTGCGAGACATCGGGAATTTCGGGCAGGACGATCCGCTCATACTGCTTCTTGATTTTGCATCATCCGACCAGTCTCTGGCAGGTCTTGAACTTCTCAAGGCAGCGCATATACAGCACATGATAATAGACCATCATCCGATCGGCAGGAACAGTGATGTCGTGAACCCGTTTACGGTGACGGAAAACGGATCGAGATATACTGCAGGCTACCTGGCATCAGAGATAGCTGCAATGGCAGGCCTCGATGTTGAAGAGGCAATGGATAATGCGAAGGTCGCATGCGCAGGAGACAAGAGCGGGATCCTCGGATCCGATGAAAGCGATAGAGAGAAGGCGATGGTCCTTGATTTTCTTGCAGCCCATTCATCTTTCGGAAACAACCTGGAGTTCTACAGGAAGGTGATGAAAAGCGAGGAGCTTTTCAGCTCGATCCTGCTCCAGGCAAGGGAATCCATCGATGATGCATCATCTAAAGTGGCAATAAAGGAAAGGAGCGGAAAGGTGAGAGCGCTTCATTTTTCCCTCGAGAACATCGTCACAAAAGGGGAGTGGCCGCCATCGAGCAAGATCACGACGAAGATTTTCGAGGACAACGATACGGACGCCCCGCTTGTCGTCCTGGGTTACAATGACAGGACGATCATAATAAGGCTCAATGATGGTGCTGAGAAACAAGGGGTGTCTGCAAACGGAATTGCTGAGCAGATAAAGTCGAGCATGGGCCAGTTTGTCGAAGGAGGAGGCGGACACGTCCGCGCAGGAGCGATTAGGGTAAAGAAAGGTTTCGTTGAAAGCGTTTTGAACGAGATATTCAGGCTGATATTATGAAAATTGCAATAAGCGGGTTCGGAAGGATCGGGAAGTCATTTCTTAAGGCTGCGATAGCGACAGGTTCCCTCGGGCGGGATTTCGACGTAGTGGCGATAAACACCAGAAGCGATATCAAGAGCCATATCCACCTTTTCAGGTACGACTCGGTCTATGGAAGATTCGGCGGAAAAGTGGAAGAAAAAAACGGCAACTTCGTCGTCAACGGGTATGAGATAAGATGGATCCAGGAAAGCGATCCGGAAAAGCTTGACTGGTCCGGGATAGATCTCGTGATCGAGGCGAGCGGGAAGTTCAGGACTGCCGAAGATGCAAGGAAGCATATCAAGGCAGGCGCGAAAAAAGTGCTGATAACTGCACCGGGAAAGGGCGTGGATGTGACAATTGTCCCTGGAGTAAACGATGAAATGTATGACGGGCAGGAATTGGTCTCCCTTGCATCCTGCACCACCAATTGCCTGGCGCCGGTCCTGAAGGTGATAAATGAAAAATTCGGGATCGAATCCGGATTCATGAGCACGATCCATGCGGTTACGAATGACCAGAACATTATCGACTCCTCGCACAAGGACCTGCGAAGGGCGAGGGCAGGATCAATGAATATAATTCCGACAAGTACAGGAGCTGCAGCTGCAATCGGGGAAGTGATCCCTGAACTGAAGGGAAAGCTCGACGGAATTGCTTTCAGGGTCCCTGTTCCTGACGGGTCGATGAATGACATAACGCTCCTGCTTAACAGGGAAAGCGATCACGAAGAGGTAAACCGGGTGCTTGAAACCGCGTCTCTTGGCACTCTAAAGGGCATCCTCGCAGTAACCAATGATCCTATTGTTTCAAGCGACATAATAGGAAGGAGCGAATCTGCAATTGTTGACCTTTCGCTGACGAAATGCAACGGGAGGCTTGCAAAGATCTCGGCATGGTATGACAACGAGTACGGCTACTCGAACAGGATAGTCGATTTCGTAAAACGTTTATAAGCCTTCTCCCCGTATTTAAGTCATGGCAGTAGGTCTAGAAGTACTAGCATCCAATGTTGCCGGATTGCTTGCATCAATCGCACCGGTCATTTCATTGATCCTAATTATTCTCGGGGGAATTGTCTACGGGGTAGCCCAGACGCAGCCTCCGGATTCCAGAGGTAAATGGCAGGCAGCCGCGATCAGCATCGTTATCGGCGGCGTGATCATTGGCGCTATCGCAGGTGCCGCAAGTATAATCCAGGAAACTTCATCCGGATTGTTGAAGCCTGCTTAATCATTTTTTTGTATTTTTAATAACTTTTTTAAACCTGACCCCTCATTTTTCCAGTATGCTTAAACAAAAGGGGGCAGAGGTCCAGAGAGCGAGGAGCGAAAGGCCTTTTGCCGAATCATTGATGGGAAGGAGATCACTTTCCTATTCCAGGATGAGGAACATCCAATTGCTGGTTTTTGCCCAGGGACTCGTAGACCAACGAGGAGTAACTGATGGATCAGTCCTTCTTCTGGAGGATCCGTTTTTGTTCAATCAGTTAAAGAAAAGGGACCTTTTGGGATGCCTGGAATATTATACCGGCAAACCATATTCCCAGATGGATGACGGGGAACTTATTGATATTGCCAAAAGAGTAGATGGCCTTAGAACCAACAATTACCCGCTATTCAAGGAAATCGTTGAAAGGGGCCTGATGAATGACGCAGTAACAAAGCGTACCAACATTTGCTGGAAAAGTTTTGGCATTGATGGTTTGGCTGAATTTGGCAGAATGTATATTGAACTTCATGAAATCAGCTCGCCTTCAGAGCTGAAGGGAAAATTCTCGAAACTCCATGGCGCGCTCGAGAGCTATGGCATTATGGATCGGGTATTTCCCTGATCATCTTGTTTCTTCGAATTTCGGTTTGTCAGAGGGGTTGGCTTCTGCAGGATCTGAGGCAGGCTCCATTTTCCCTTTTGTTGTCTGTTTCATTTCAGTGTAACCACATTGTTTCACTGGATATTGGTACTCATAGGTATCTACAAAATCTCTGGTAGAATCAGGATTTTTTATCACTGCTGCCCTTATAGTCAATGAGACTGGCTCGCCATTGTCGTTTACTGAGCACTCGTCTAATTTAGGCAATCTTTCCAATTGTTTTTGCAAAGGCTCAGGACGCACATCGGAATAGGTTTCTTCTTGCAGGATCGGATCCATGCAGGGACCAGATATTTGAACGCAATACTCCATAAGTATAGTTTTTTTGTATTCAACAATGTTTGTCGCAGTTTCTTGCTTGTCGATAACTGGCTCTTTTACTTGTGGTTTTTTTGCAAAACATCCTGTTGCGAGTGCTGCTCCCAATATTGCTGCTCCGATTTTTTTTCTCATCATAATTCCAACCAAGGTAATATTGTCCGAAACAATTTATAAATAATTGTCTTTAATGACCATAAGATATAACAATTAAATTACTGCGGAAATGAACTCTCTCTATCCTTATAAATAAGGAAAATACTAGTCATTAGTATATACTATGTAAGTATATGTATATACTCAGGGGGATGGATGAAAATCCAAAAACCGGGACCTCAGGTGGAAAGCAGATGAAATCTAGGCATAAAAAAGCCTCAGGTGGATTCCAAAAACCACGTGGGCGTAGCAGAAGGAGGTTTTTGAAATGAAGATAAAATTGGAAGAGGAAGGATTTGAGGAAGTAACTGCAGAGGATAAGTCTGAAGCAGGTGGAAAGAACAGGCCTGACCTGAGAGTGGTTCAGGCAGACCGCGACAAGGAAGGCAATGTCGTTTATAGTAATGTTGGCGGCATGTGGAAAAATGTTTCCAAGAACGGTAATGAATTTTACACACTGAAGATCGGCAACCTGAAGCTGCTGGTTTTTCCGAATAAATGAGATGATTAAATGGCTGAAGAAAAAAAGAAATATTACAGGGATTTGGAGGATCTTCCCGGCGTAGGAGAAGTTACTGCCGAAAAGCTTAGGGCATCCGGATTCGGGGAATTTGCAGCGCTAGCAGCATCAAACCCGCACGAGGTTGCAGAGGCTGCAGGAATCGGAGTGGAATCCGCGAAAAAGGCAATTGAGGCTGCAAAAACAATGGTCGAGATAGGGTTTGAAGGGGCAGACCAGGTATTTGAGCGAAGGAAACATATTATCAAGATACAGACCGGTTCGGATGCATTGAATGAACTCCTTGGGGGTGGAGTTGAAACAATGGCGATCACTGAGATGTATGGAAGGTTTTCTTCCGGAAAATCGCAGCTTGGTTTCCAGCTTGCAGTAAATGTCCAAAAGCCTGTCGAGGAAGGGGGTCTTGGGGGCGGAGTGCTGTTCATTGACTCTGAAGCGACTTTCAGGCCTGAGAGAATCGCCCAGCTTGCAGAAGGGGCCGGATTGGATCCGAACGAGGTATTGAAGAATATCCAGGTTGCACGATCGGAAAACAGCGATCACCAGATTATACTTCTTGAAAGGTCCGAGGACGTGATCAAGCAGCACAACATAAAGCTGATAGTCATTGATTCCCTTACATCTCATTTCAGGGCAGACTACATAGGAAGGGGGGCACTTGGAGAAAGGCAGCAGAAGCTGAACAAGCATGTTCATACACTTCAGAAATTAGCTGAAAAATATAACCTGGCGGTTTATGTTACCAACCAGGTGATGGATAACCCGGGAATTTTGTTTGGGGACCCAACCACGCCTATTGGGGGACATGTCCTTGCGCATATGTCTACCTACAGGTTATATGTCAGGAAGAGCAAAGGCGACAAGAGAATAGCTAGGCTGGTTGATTCGCCAAACCTCCCAGAAGGTGAAGCCGTGTTCACCGTTACATCTAAGGGAATAGGCGACTAGTATGAGCCCGGATCTTACGATCCGACTACCCAAAGGGAAGCAAGCACTAGAAGCCCTAGAAGGGCCAGTGCCACCTCTTCACTTTGGAAAGGCATATAGAATGCCTTAGCAAACTCGCTCATACTCACCCACCCATAGTTCGGTGAATTTTAGGCGACCGACCTTACTTCTCCCGCAGTTCTTGACAACGTCAAATATTTTTACCATTCCAATCCCCCATGATCAAAAAGATCATCTGATATTACTTAGAATTGTTTTTCTATATATATCTTTTCCCCCCTGTTTTGTTGTTAATCACAAAATATTACAAAATGAATATTTCCAACAACACAATTCTAGAATAAAAACAATGTTTTTAAACAAAAAAGCCAGCCATAAGGCTGGCCCTTTGCTAACAAATTCAGCAAACCCTCTCGTATTCTCCAACCCAAAGTTCGGTGAACTTAAGATGATTGACTATTGTCCTCCCACAATTTCTTGATACATTCAGCAACTTTACCATTCTAACCCCCCACCAAAAGGTACATTAGTACTATGAACGTAAAAATATATATATCTTTTTACCAATTCCCTGTAAAAATTAACATGATTGCGAAAAAATGCTTGATAAAATCAACAGGAAAACGGCACTTTTCCAGTGAAATTGACGAATTATCACAATTTTAGTGATATTTGATGGAGCAGTATGATTATAAATAGTTATGAGCACTAATATATGTATGAGAAAAATCGCATTCATAGGATTAATGGCAGCTGCATGTGCCAGCTCGCCGAAAGAGATCACATATCCAAAAACAGATGGTACAAAGCCGAAGACTGAAACCGTGGAGACTGTTCCCTGCAGAAAGCAGAAGGCAGTTACAAGGTGCCTGGTTGAAGAAGCGAGAAAGGATTGCGAGGACGAATCATGTCTTGATAAGAAACTTACAGCAGATTATGAATATCCTGGAGAAGAGAAACACTACTCTTTTGTCATTGAGAAGGGAGACGAGGTCTTTTCGATAATTGTAGGAGATCATGAATATGCGAATCTTGTCGGGGTTGCCACGCTCAATGTGGATGAAAAGGGAGTCAAATTCGGATATCTGAACGCCGACCTTGTCGAGTATGATCTTGGAAAAGCGAATATAACCGAAGAGAGTAGTTTCAGGGTGAACTACGACGGATCAACTGAAGGAGAGATATGGAAGATCGAGCCGATTGTATGGAATTTTTCTATAAAGAGGGATGAGAAGGACGTGTTTGTGAGCTTCTCGACCAAATTCAATATCAATACACGCCAGGAAAAACCATATTCTGATATGGGGACTACAGATCAGTGATTTTTCTCAATTGCCTCAGTTCTTTTTTTGGTTTCTTGATAATGAGTACTGATATCCCCCCAAGTACAGCTAAACCTGTTATGCCAAAGATCAACAATGGGAATTCCTCCGTTTTTTCTTCAATATCCCGAGATATCTGGTCGCAGAGCCTGAGTGCATTAACAAAATCACCCTGGTCGTGAAGAGACTTGGCTTTGGATATCTGATAAAGAACGGATTCGCCCCCCTTGCTTTCTTTGTAAAGAGATTCCACAAGCATCAGTTTTGACTCGCTTTCATTTTCCAGGGAGCTAATTATACCGAGCATCCTATTCTTGGTCTCGTTAAGGTCCCGGTACCTGTTCTGAAAGAAATTTGGTTCCTTTGCTAAACCAAGATCCTTTAATTGGGAATCGACTTTCTTTTCTGAAACCGTGAATATGGAACTGTAATCAGTGCCTTTTGCCGATGATGAAAGTCTTGAATATTGTTCAAAGATATTTTCTACCTCTCTTCGGATACTATCCTGTTTATTTTCCATATCCGATATTTTTTCCTGGTAGATATTTTCTTCCTTGGAAACCAAAGACCTGACTCCCAAAAGCTCGTTGACAAGATCCTCCCCGTATTCTATTCTAAACCCGGCTTCCAGTTTATGTAGGGCCTCTTCAAATGAACCAAATTCACTGGGGGTTCCAAAATTGCCGAATGAATAATATTTTTCCTTCAGTCCGTTGAATTCTTTGTAGCTTTCCTTTTTCAAGGAAGTTAGTTCTTTTTTGACCCAATTGGGATCAATATCTTTTAATAGTTCCAGGGAACTATCCGGATCGAGGCTATCAATTTCATCTAAAACTCTCTTTAGTTCTTCTTTTCTTGCATTTAATTTTTCGAAAAATGGATGTGATGATGAATAATTAGCAAGTTCTTCAAACTCGCTTCGGATACTGGATTTGAGATCTTGAACCTTCATATTCAATTTTTCATTTTCCTTATTTTCAGCAGATAATACCCTATCCAACATCGCAAACTGTTCGAGTGCATCAGAATAATTCCCACTATTGAACAGTGCTTTGGCAGTTGCGAAATAGGGGTATGCTGCATCGGATAGATTTTTTATTTCATATTGAGCAATCTGAGAGCTGAGGTAAGAAGATATATTCTCAACTTCATATGAAATTTTTATGGTCGTTAGAGTGGAATTTTCAATTGATTTTAATCTGATCGCGTACTGGGAATCGGAGATTTTCTTGTAACTGGATACATGACCTCCGGTAATTGCATATGAATGGAATTTTTCTATTTTGGAAGGAGCATCAATTATTACATCCAATTCCTCAAGATCGACCTGGGATTTAATGTCAAGATTATACTCCACTATTGAATTCATTCCCTGTTTATATGATTGGATGTTCCTTGTTTCAAGGATATATGCTTCATTGATAATTTCTGTTGATCGCAACTGGTGCGATCCCCTGGCCAATGGACCTGGGGGGTTTCCATCAATCAGATAGTCAGGGCCTGGATCGAGCTCCAGGTGGGGTATCGGAAAGTCGAGCTCGAAATCCACGACCCTGACCACTCTAACTACACCATCCCCCAAAGCCTCGGATTCAATTTTTCTCTCATGGGTGTAAGCAATAGTTGAATTTTTTTCAAATGATAATCTTTTCACCTCGAAAGGCTTTACAGAAGGAAAGATCAGATATATTCCATTGTCGTAGTAAATAGAGACTGCTTCTGTAGTCGACAGATCAGAATAATCAAAGGAGATATCGCATGGGATAAAAACGGTGACGTTTTTTGCCTGGTACTCGCGTGGATTGGAAAGAACCAGATCTAAGGATATCTCAGCTGGAAGATCCAGTTTTACGCTGGAAAATAAAGGATTGCATCTTGTTGACATTGAATTCGCGACAATCGAAGAGATATGGAAATCCAGCTCTTTCTGAATATATGCATAAATTTCTTCCAGCTCATGCAGTTTACCTATTGAATCTGGCATCATCAGCCTTCCATTCTCTACAATACCGTTCTCGGCCTTTTGAAGATCCGTAAGCAAGTCCAGTGCAAGATCTCCGGACAGCTCAATTTGGTCGAGTATTGCTACACGCTCTTTTTCAAGGTGTCCATATTGATTAATCGACTTCGCAACTATTGAGGATATGGCTGATTCTGTATGAATGTCAATATCGGTGTCACTAAGTTTTTTTATCATCTCAAGAGAGCTCTTTTCGGATTCCACATTTATTTGGTCCATCTCAGCAAGTGATATAAGCCTCTCAAGTTCGGCAATCTTTTGATTCGTTCCTTCTTGGACAGAAAAGCTTTTGGAATTCTGTGCCTGACGAGCCGATTCTGCCGCCGCCCTGTAAAAGGTGTACTTATCGCCAAGGTATTTTGAACTGTCACCCTTCAGTATCAGGTTCTCCGCCCTATCCAGAAGTTCTTTTGATTCGGGCGAAAGGCCCGGGCCGGCCCCTGAGATTTCTTCTAACGCTGCCTCGCGTTGCTGATCAGTCGTATTCTTTGCTAGAATCCTGAGGTCGTTCACATTCCCATACAATAGATTAAGATCCTCATCCAGCAGTTGCAAACCAACAATTGAGTTTGCAAGATGACCTTGTTCAAACTTACTTTCTGAATCAATTAAAATTCGGTTTCTCTTATCCCCCAGAACATTGTATTCTGTTAGGGAATCAAAATACATATTTTCAACTGATACAACTGAGACTATTGAATTTCCAAAACTGCCATCCTTGACCAGATAGATTTTTTCATTTTCTAAAGTGTCCAACAGATCATCAATTTCGTTCTGCCGCTCATTGGTCGTTATCTTTAGTCGTTGCAATTCGCTTTCTGCTTCCTTAACACTGATATTTGCGAGAAGGGATAAGTTGTTATAGTCTGATATTAGCTTCCTATTGAGGGATACTATTTGATGGGATTGATTAAGGATTGGAACTGGATTTTCCAGTTGTTCTTCCAGTTCCAGAAGAGAGTTCTCCAAAAGGATTGCTGTATTATTGTCAGTAAGGACCATCTCCATTTGGTTGCAGTATTGGCTGCCTTTTCCTGAATAGTTCTGATTGCATAAACCAAGGAAGCGAAGGCGGTCAAACTGTCCCCTGAGTTCTGATTTCGCCTTTTTTTCTTCTGTGACACTAAGTTCAACTTCGTCAAGTGCCTTGTCCACCACCAGAATCCAGTTATTCTTATAATCCAGACAATTAGAGATCTTGGAAAATGATTCGATAAAACCGAGACCCGAATAATAAAACACCGTGAAATTCCTGGAGCATATATGATAATTTTCGTAAGCTGGTATTTTCTCATCTTCCAGGAATCCGATTGAATCCAAAGTCTTTTGAAATTCTGGAAGATTCCACCAGATGTCAATCCCATATGAATAAATGTTTGGATTCTTCAGAATCCATATCTTATTTTCCCACGGCCTGTCTAATGCAAAAGACAAAGCAATGAAAAAAATAAAGAATAGAGCAAGTTTGCTCATATCATCCCCCGAAGGTTAGTCTGGATAACTTTGTTATTATATGTTTTCTCGGAATCAGTGTGACGATCCATATCAATTTTCAGATTTCATATGGATTGCCACAGAGTAAAGAGATAATAATATTAGCTGAGGAAAAAAACCATGAAAGAATTCCTTCTACTGATGGTATTGCTTGTCGGATGCATCCAGACCGGGGAGCCCGCCGTGAATAAGACGATCGAGGATGTTACAGAGCCGGTTGTCGAGGAACCGGTGGGAATCGAGCCGGCGGAAAACACATCCGTCGCTCCTCTTCCAGTCAAGAATACATCCAATGTCCTCACTGCTGATACCGTCTTCCCGGAACCGGAATTCTATGAATTCAACAGCACCATAAACGGCAGTTATGTGGTTTATTTCTTCCATACAGAAAGCTGCTCTGCATGCCGGGAGACTTATCCTGTAATCGAAGAACTGGGGGAGAGATATCCGGAGATAATCTTCAAGAACTATTCCATAAGGACGGGAAGCGGAAGCAGGGCTTATAAGCAGTTTGCGGACCTATATAACCTGAGTCCCGACAAGAGACTTGTTCCGCAGGTGCTTGTAAACGGAACCATAATCACAGACAGGTTCAACATAGAAGAGAAGCTCGAACCTATTTTGAGTGGCTTGAAATGAAGATCGTGCATTTTGACAGGGAACTGGGAGAGATGAAGGTCCAGCTTGACACACTGGATGACATGTGGCACCTTGAGAGGGTGCTTGCGCCCGGGGATCTCGTAGAATCTAGGACCATGAGGACCCACAAGGTCGGAACCAAGGAAGAGAAGAAGCCGGTGACGCTCAGGATAAGGGCCGAGAAGGTGGAATTCTCGAAAAGCTTCAACAGGCTGAGGGTGCTCGGGACGATTGAATGGGGGACTCCGGAGGAATTCGTCCAGCTTGGGCGCCACCACACAATAGAGGCTGGCCCCCGGGACAGGATCAAAATCATAAAGAAATGGAAGGGCCACGAGATCAAGAGGCTTCAGGAAGCGCAGAAAGAGTCTGCAAAGCCTAAAATAAGGATAATAGTGATGGATGACGAGAAGGCTTTGACCGCGATCCTGAGGTCGTTCGGCGTGGATTACGGCCCCGAATTTTACAATTCAGGATCAAAAAGGGACGAGAAATACGAGCAGAACGAGCAGAGCTACTTTGGAAAGATAATGGCTGAAATCGAGACTCATGAGGAAAAATTCATTGTCGCTGGTCCTGGATTCGCGAAAGAGAATTTCAAGGAATTCGTAAAAAAGAGGAAACCGGATCTCCTGCAAAGGATCGTTTTTGAAAGCGTAAGCTATGCAGAACGGAGCGGAGTGAACGAGCTGTTCAGGAGGGGGACTATCGATGCCATCCTTGGCGAGGAAAGGCTCCAGAAGGAGATGAACCTGATGGAGGACGTGCTGACAGAGATATACAAGGATACCGGAAGGGCGGCTTACGGGGTGAAGGAAGTGAAAAATGCCGCTGAGGCGCATGCTGTCGACAAGCTTCTTGTCCTCGATGAGGCGCTGCGCTCGGAGAAGGATATAGAGGAAGTGGTTGACCTTGCAGACAGGAACAGGGCGGAGATAGTAGTGGTCTCTTCACTCGGAGATGCTGGTGAGAAGCTGAAGGGCTTTGGAAAGATCGCTGCCCTGCTGAGGTTCAAGATCTGATGTGCATCTATGACAGCATCCTGGGCACAGGAGAGACATTTACATTCCAGATGGTAACAGCAATTGCTGTTGCGGCATCGATTATAGGATGGATAGCAATTTACAGGAGGTTCGGGGTCAAACTTGAACCTTTCGTTGTCCCCATAGCCCTCTGGATCATTTTTGGAACCCTTGACATCCTCATTACGGTCAGGGGAACCTTGTTTAATCCGGCAAATGAGGGGAACCCTCTTGCAAGGCTTTTTTTAGAGACAGGGCCATTCGGGGCAGCTATTGCATCGATCCTGTGGATATCGCTCTGGGCGGGGGTGGTGCTTATCCTAAGCAAGAAGAAGGCGCCGCAGGTGTTTCCATTGGCTGTGTTCTATTCTCTTGCCATAGGGCATTTTTCGGGCTTTAGCAGCTGGTTTTTACCGCTTTGCGGCCTGCCTTTCAATGATCTGTTCTGGAGCACTACAATAAGAGCGATTGTCGTGGGTTTCTTCCTGGCTATTGTCCACACCGACCTGTTACAAAGGTTTAAAAAGACAAGAAAACACCATCTGTAACATGAGAGCCAACACTTTAGCAGCCAGGCAAATTACTGCAAGAGTAGAGGCAAAAAGGCAATATACCAACTGGGCTGCTATGACAGATCCTGAACTTATTCGTGAAGGGAGCAGGCAGTGCCAGGAAAAAGGGATCTGCAGCAAAAACCAGGCAAAAGACAGGCATTCAGGATTCTTCAGGGCAGTTCAGAAGAGGGAGAATTCACCTGAGATCTGGAACAGGATAGAATTCGCAAAAAGAGCCGCTACGCTCAGGGTGGTCCCGATGACCGAGACGATAATCAGGAGCCCGCCGAAACCAGCCCCGCAGGAGATCACGATAAATGAGCCTCAGGGCGAGGAACCTGTTATAAGGCCGACAGAAAGGATAATCGGAACCTGGGATTTCAAGACAACCGAGCAGATACTTAAAATGGCGAATTCCTTCGTATCTGAAAAAGGGATCTCCTCGATGCATGAATTGAAAAGAGCGGACCGCCCCCTTTGGAGGGTAATCCGGAAGAGGAACATCGCACACCGGGTGGAATTTCCAGAAAAGACCGATCCGGAACCGAAATCAGGAGTGCAGAGTGTCAGGCCGGCCAAGGTGAAAAAGGAAAAACAGACAATGGACGAGGAGAAAATGTACCGGCGGCTTGCAGACCGGTTCCATCTTGGATCAGGAAAGGCGTTCATCGGTGCAAACAGGATAACAATGGAGAAGATATTTTCTGGATTGAATCTTTCGAAACATGACTTCAGGACGTTAAGCAGGTGCTGGAGGAACCTTGAGAGGACAGGGGCTATCAACTACAATTCCTCGAAGACTGCGGCATCGCTTGTTCTTAAGAACATCGAAGGTGATGCAAGGGAAGCGCTTTCAGGCATGATCGAGAGGGAAACCGCGGTTCGATAGCTATTTAACGATTTGAGGCCAATTTTACCTTTATGATCATTGGTCTTACAGGCGAAAACTGTGCGGGCAAAAGCACGGTTGCCGATTATCTTGTGAAAAAGAGCTTCTACTACTATTCATTGTCTGATATCATCCGCGAGCAGTGCAAGGAACAGGGAATTCCGGTTACAAGGGAAAACCTAGTAAAGAAGGGAAACCAGCTGCGGGAATCGCTTGGCCCTGGCGCCCTGGGAAAAATGATCGCGCAGAAGATTCAGGACGACAAGAATTATGTCATCGATTCCATCAGGAATCCTGCTGAAGTGGAGGAACTGAGGAAACTCGGAAGGTTTTACCTGGTATACGTCACAGCGCCTTCTGCGATACGGTTTGAGAGGATAAAATCCAGGAACCGTGAGGAGGACCCAAAGACCCTTGAAGATTTTGATAAGTTTGAGAAGCTTGAGTTCGAAAACGAGGACAAGACCAAGCAGAACCTTGCAGAAACTGCCAAGCTTGCAGACAAGAAGGTTGAAAATGATGGGGCCCTTGAGGACCTATATCAGAAGATCGATGGGGCCCTTTCCGGGATTTCAGGGGAGTTCAAGCTCGTCCGGCCAAGCTGGGACGAGTATTTCATGAGGATCGCAAAGGTCGTTGCATCAAGAAGCAACTGCGTGAAGAGGAAGGTTGCTGCAATCATAGTAAAGGACAAGAGGATCATTTCTACAGGATACAACGGGACACCTAGGGGAACGAAAAACTGCTCCGAAGGCGGATGCCCGAGATGCAACAGCTTTTCAGACGGAGGCAAAAACCTGAGCGAGTGCTACTGCAGCCACGGCGAGGAGAACGCTATCGTCCAGGCAAGCTACCACGGGATCAGCATCAAGGATGCGACGATCTATACCACTTTTTCCCCCTGCCTGCTCTGCACGAAGATGATTCTCAATGCAGGGATCAAGGAAGTGGTGTACAATGCGGATTATCCGCTGGGAGAAGTGCCGCTGAAGCTGTTGAAGGAAGCAGGTATAATAGTCAGGAAAATCAGCGAGTAAGTTTCTTCCTGTCGATTCTTATTGTTTTTTCATCAAAGCCTGTTGGAGGTTCGGTTTTCGGGCCGCTCTCGTCCCTTGGCGGATTGCTGCTCAGCTTATGTACAGCCGTGGAAGTGAAATGATTGTCATCAAGAAGAGATTCAAGATCATCATTAGATACTAGTTTTTGCCTGTGAAGAGCATACAAAAGTTCACGGCATTCTTCATGGGGCATGTCTGCAAGTATGGCAAGCGCCGCCGGGTCACCATCATTCTCGGAAAACACAAGTATGGCCGCTGCACCTATAAGGTTAGAAGGCTCCATAATTAAGCCCGAGAGGAGAATTTCTGAGATGCGGTCCTTAATTTCCGGCGAGGCCTTTGCGCTTAGCCTGAAAAGATCATCATCTATTGTGGCCCCTTGTGTTTTGAGGTCTTCTACTGCCCGATCAAGATCGGTCGGAGAGTTAAGTTCGACAAGAATCCGAGCAATATCAAGCGTCTGGCTGCAACTGCTCATCTTAAGGATTCCCTCTGTAAGGCTAAGATCAGCGAACGTCGACCTCACTCTCGGAAGAACAGCGGTACGGATATCTGTTTTGGTATTCGACCTGGCCATATTTTTGTCAATTTGATAAGAAGGATATTTAAATGTGGGGATTGATCAATATAATTGGCAACGATGACGACACCGTCCCAGACTGATTGATGATGACAAGAGTAGCTACCGAGTTGCCGCTATTTAACTTTGGCTGAAAGATCCACGGCGCTCTGGAGCTGATCTATCAGTTCGCCGAGTTCCAGAAGTTGCCTTGCATGGAAATCCTGCTCTGTCTGGGGATCGATACCTTTTTTCCGGGCTTCTTTTGCATTTTGGACGAGTTCTTTGCCGTTGGGGCCTAGCTTCCCCAGTTCATAAGCATACCGGTCGCGTGCCATTTGGAGGTTTTGCGTGGGATTCCTGTCTGAAGCTAGAAGGTCGCCGCTGAATCTTTCCAGCGATGCCGGATCGGTTCTTCGTGATGGAGGGACTACCCTGAACCTTTGACCATTCATGTGAGTAATTATGTCAAAACAGTATATAATAATGTGTATCTTCTGTTCAGGCGCAAGGCTTAATAGTGTTATCTCGGATTAGTATACGGGAGGTTTCTATGAAATTAGTGATTCAGGATGCACCAGCATTGAAATCAGCAATCGATTCTATTGTCTGTCTTGTTGAAGAGGGCCAGTTCGAACTCGGAAACGAGGGGCTCAACTTCAAGGCCATGGACCCGTCTCAGATATCCATGGTATCATTCCGTATGCCCAAGGAGGCATTCGTCGAATATTCCGTTCCTGAAGAGATGAAGCTCGGTGTGGATATAAGCCAGCTCTCGAACGTCCTTTCCAGAGGAAAAAGGGGCGAGAAGGCTGAACTTTCAACTGAAGAGGGGAGGCTCGTTGTCAGATTTATCGGCGAAAAGCACAAGAGGACTTTCAAGGTGCCATTGATCGAGACGGGAGACAGGGTACAGAAGGAACCTAAAATCGAATTCAGCAATTTCGCAGTCGTCAAAGCAGATGCCATAAAGGAAACGCTTAAGGACGCCAAATTGATCAGTTCCCACGTAAGGCTGCACCTGTCCCCGGAGCAGTTCATAGTTGATGTGAGGGGCGAAAACGGCGATGTCAAGGCAGAATTCGAAAAAGGGGGCCCTGACGTATCCGAAATCACAACCCAATCAGGGGCAAAAGCTACATTCCCCCTCCAGTACCTGGAAGACATGGTCAAGGCGACAAGTTCAAGTTCCTTGGTC
Organism: Candidatus Micrarchaeia archaeon; assembly: GCA_050303335.1. Classification (GTDB taxonomy): domain Archaea; phylum Micrarchaeota; class Micrarchaeia; order Anstonellales; family Bilamarchaeaceae; genus Bilamarchaeum. The sequence goes on along the minus strand of JBNLBN010000001.1, from coordinate 21,387 downwards.
AGAATCAACCTGGAGACTGACAGGCCGCTGAAACTCGAATATGACATCGAGGGAGCCCACGTCGTATACTATTTGGCACCCAGAATCGAGACCGAGTAAATTATACGCAGATTTAAAAATAGTTTGTGGCAGAAAGTATAAATACAGGTCAAAAAAGACAGGTGTCCCAAGCAATGAAAAAACCAGATTACGTAATGCGTATGAACGAGAATAAGAAAGAGGAACTCGTAAAGTCTGATGACTACGAGCTGCCTGAATTTACTAAAGAAGTCCCAGTTTCCTCAAAAAAATCAACAGAGGAAGGTAGTGTCAGGATTGACTATGAATGGGGAGCGGTAAATTCACCCAGCATCAAAGTAAAGAAGATCGAATTCAGGGAGGGCGAGGACCTCCAGAACATGTTCCGCATCAATGCAAGGGACGGCGCAGACAGCATCTCATTTGTCCACAACGGAAGGACATATCTTCTCAGGAAGACAGTAAAGGAGATCGCAAGGGCCATCTACAATGCCTACGGAAGGATAAAGGGGATTGTAGAGCACGTGATCGGCTATCTCAGGACGGTAGCAGGATCGGATTATACTATATCAAAGGTCGACTCGGAAAGCTGGGCATTCGACAAAAGGATCGCAAAGGGAGGAATCAACCTCGTTGATGTTGACAACCTTGATTCAGCAAGCAAATCGAAACTTATGGAGATGGTGACTGAAAAGATTTCAGAGCTCCACTCAAACAGCCTTATTATCGGAAGATTCACGCTCAACAACATACTTCTTGGCCGAGACGACATTAAGCTCACAGACCTAAGGAGGCTTCGGGTCTCCAGAAGGAGGGCTTATGTAATCGACGAGTTCAAGGCAATACTGCAGTACCTTTATGCAATAGGAGTCGCATCAAAGGACGATATTTACGTTTCTGTTGCAACATATGCCGGAGCAAACGAGAAGAGCTGCAATGAATGGTACGAGCAGAAGACCGGCAAAAAACCAAACGAGCAGATTGATATTGTTGACAGAATAGAAGAGGAAATATACAACTAGATAATCTCTAATTCCGTTTCCATGTTGTTTTCCTTGTCCCTGGACAGCTTGTAGCTCATTGCAAAGTCTGTCCCTATGAATCCCTCGTCATGGGTGATCAGGAAAACCTGGTCCACTACTTCCGGAACCTTGTACTGAAGTGCAGAAGACAGGGATTCCACTGCATTTTTGTCCAGGTTGTGTGTCGGCTCATCCAGGATCAGCCAGCTGAGGTTCGGGGTAAGAACCATTGCAAGCGCTACGCGGAGCGTCAGTGCCGCTGATGCGCGCTCCCCGCCGCTTGCAACCAGATCAAGGGGCTTCCATGCTCCGTCAAAGACCTCGAAGGAATAGTCCTTGTCCGTTACATTCAGTCTCAGTGCAGAATAGTTGTTGTATGGATAGAAGACCGGCCACAGCTCGTTTAGTGCGTCGTTGATGGCTTCGATTAGGCTTTTTCTCATGCCGGTCTGCGTTTCCAGGAGAACATTCCTGTATATGGAGGAATCCTCTTCCATCCTTGAAACGAGTTTCGACTCGCGCTCCATATTCTTGAGCATCGAGTGTTCCCTTTCAAGGTGCGAAAGCATATCGCCAAGCATCCGGATCTGAGGGTTTATTGATTCCAGGCTTCCCACAAGTTTCTGCAGTTCTATTCTTGTTTTTTCAAGCCCGGATGCCGATCTTTCATATGCAGCAGGGTCGAATTCCACTGGAACAAGAGAGGCAATTTTCAGGTTTATCTCCTGCAGGAGTTCGTTCCGGGATTTCATCTCCACGAGCTTGCTCTTTTTTTCTTTTACAAGGGAGACGCTTTCCTGGAGTTCATGTTGTTTCTTTGTCTGTGCTGATTTTTTCTCTTCAAGCGTTTTCAGCTCTCCCAAAAGCCCCTCCTCTTTTTGCAGCATCGGCACTTCATCCGTAATCTGGATTGAATTAATAGAATTCTTAAGAGAGCGGATCTGGTCTGCCTTTTTTTGAATGTCCAGCTTGGCTTTGGTTGCATCTGCGATAGATTTTTCGATTTCCTGGGCCTTCTTTTTGGATTCCTCTATGAATTTTTCCTTTTCAGAACGGATGTTTTCTATCGAGTGATCGTTTAGAGGTGTTGAGCAGAAAGGGCAGTTGGAAGATCCAGGCTTCAGGTTCTTCATGATGTCGAGTGTCTCGATTACGGACGACTCGATGGATCTCTTTTCAGAAGCAAGCTCGATTACCTGCTTTTCAAGCACTTCAAGCATTGATGCCAATGATTCCTCAGTGGATCCGTTTTGGATGGATTTTAGTTCTGATAGTAGTTTTTCCCTCTTGGATTTTAGCTGACGGGAATTTTTTATTTCAAATTGGATGGAACCGATTTCTTTTGAAATTCCGGAAATCCTTCTTAGGAGGGATTCCGTTTCGCTCGAAAGGGCGGCCTTCTGCTTTTCAAGCGACTCGAGCGAACTTGAAAGAGAATCGAGTTCAGCCTGGTCAACCGGAACGAGGCCTTTTTCAGCCGATTCCTTCTGGGCTTTCAGCCGAATCTGCTCTTTTTGGAATTCTTCGAACTTTCCCTTTATGGATTTTAGATCATTGAATTTTTTCTCTTCTTCCTTGAGTATTTTTTCCTTCTGCTCCAGGGAAAGCCGGATTTCTGCAAGCTGCGCTTCTGCCTTTTTCCTCTTTTCAAGGGAATCGGCCATTTTCCCCTCTATCTCACTGAGCCTGGATGGATCATAAGTAATTGATTTCTTCCTTTCCCGTATCCTTCCGATCACTGATGTGAGGTTTGACCTTGCAGTCTCGAACCTGTCGAGACCCAGGAGGGAGTCTATCTCCTGCTTCCTCCTTCTTGGATCCAGATTGAGGAAATATTCGATGTTGTTCTGTTCCGAGTAGATCGCACGGCTAAAGAGGTCATAGTCCACCTGGAGGATTGATTCGACGTAGTTTGTTACAGCAATAGTGCCGTTTTCGACCAGGTTTTCATCCTTAAAGACCTCGGCCGAGGTCTTCTTGCGTCCGACTGATCGTTCCACCCTGTATTTTGATCCGCCGGAGCTGAACTCAATTACTATTTTTGCCTCAGGCTCATTCAGGCGGATAAGATTTTCCAGTTTGACTTTCCTCCTCTCAAGGGCAGGGAATGTGCCGAAAAGCGAGAACACGATGGCTTCCAGGACGCTTGATTTTCCGGCACCCATGATTCCAATAAGCAGGTTGGTCCCTTTCCTGAATTCTAGTCTGCTGTCCTTGTGAGAGCGCCAGTTGACTAGCCGTATGGAATCGATCATTGAAATTTCTTTATATGCAAGGGATAAAAAAATAAACTGAGGAATGGGGACATGTTGGAACTTGGGAAGCTTGCAGACCAGCGATCCAGAATAATAGGCCTTGCCGAACTGGAGAGGATCAGCGGCGGGGAAGAGACTGAATTCGGGAGCCGCTCTTTCGTGAGCAGGATAAGAAGGCGGAGTGCGGGTGAGACCGAGGTAGTCTTAGGGGATTTCACGCCGAAGCAGGAGAAGACTATTGCTGAGGTGTTAGAGTATATTTCGAACAATCACTTCCTTAGGATCGATGGGTCGCTATGCAGGAGCAGGCCGTTCTACTGCAGGGCATATGTCCCTGAAAAGTATGCCAGGGTAGGATACATTTGGAGAAGCACCCTGTTCGATGAAACAGGAGAGCCGGATTTCAGGACGATTGTGATACCGGACTGGCCGCAGACAATGATACTCAGCGATGTTGAAAGCAAAGTGACATTGATTCTCGGTTCGGACTATGCAGGGGAATTGAAAATGGCAAATTTGAGGCTTGCCATGTACCAAATGAAACAGGAGGGCGGCCTAGGACTTCATGCAGGATCGAAGAGGATGGGATCTGTCGGAATGCTCCTGTTCGGTCTGAGTGCAACAGGAAAGACAACACTTACCTGCCATGACCACTTCACTGAGAAGATCACCATACTCCAGGATGACATCGTACTTCTGCAGAAAAATGGAAGGGCCCTTGGAACTGAGAACAACTTTTATGTAAAGACCATCGGCCTTAACGAGAATGAGCCGATAATATTTGATGCAGTGAGGAAGAAGGAGGCTATCCTTGAGAACGTGATGGTAAAGGATGGCAATGTGGATTTTTTCGATGACAGCCTAACGAGCAACGGGCGGGCAGTAGTAAGAAGAAACCAGATGGAAAGCACTTCGAAAGATGTGGATCTCGAAAAAGTAGATATGGCAGTCTTTATTACTAGAAGGAATACCATAGTTCCCCCGGTTGCAAAACTAACAAGGAAGCAGGGAGCAGCATTCTTTATGCTTGGGGAATCTGTCGGAACTTCTGCATCGGATATCGAGCCGGGAAAACCAAGGAGAGTCGTTGGGACCAACCCGTTTATTGTAGGCCCGAAAGAAGATGAGGGAAACAGGTTCTATGACCTTTTAAAGAACATCCAGTGCTACCTTCTGAATACCGGAAAAATCGGGGAGGGAGGAAACGGCGAGGAGAAGATAACAGTGCATGATTCTGCAATAATCCTCAGGGAAATTGCAAAGAATAATGTGAAGTGGATGAAGGATCCGGACTGGGGATATGAAATCCTCGACCATTGCCCTGAGGTGGATATTTCGAGATTTCATCCGGAAAGGCACTATTCATCGCAAAGATACAGGGAATTGACAGAGGAACTGAAAGAAGAGAGGAGAAACTGGCTTTCGCAGTTTGAAAATCTTTATCCTGAAATAAAAAATGCAATTTAAAACATAACCAATCGAATTATCCCTGTGGATGATGACAAAGGTGATCACTGAGCACAGCCCTAAGCCAGCATCAATTTGCCGTGTCAGCGGCAGTTGATCAGGGGAAACCCGGCCACGGCGACTGCGATGATTATTGACGTGCGGTCTGACACGAAAAACCATTTATAAAAACATTTAAAAAGAGTTTGTATCAAATATAGTTATGACAAGTAGCATGATTACTGGAACTGCTGGAAGAGAGAAAACAGTAGGCGAATTATCACAGATGCTTGAAAAGGCAACAACCTTTGACCAAAAGCTGAAAATAGTCGAAGAAATTGGAGAGACACGGGATCAAAGAGCAGAAGAGGTATTAATCAAACTTGCAACCACGAAACTTGATCCTGTATGGAAACGTGATGAGATTGGAGCATCCGATAGAAGCTGTGATCTCAAGGCGGCGGCCCTTGTTTCTCTTGGAAAAATAGGATCAAGAAAATCGCAATTACTTATGCAATACGGGCTTTACCATGATTTGTTCCGTGTCCAGGAAGCAAGTGTCAGGGCACTTTCAGATTTCGTAAAATTGAATCCTGAGGACGCAGAACAGACAAGACAAATAGTCAGGGTACTTGTTGACAAGCTAGTGTGCATACCTCCAAACGTTCCTGTTGGAAATCAGTCAGGATTAACTGTTCCCAAACAGACTGGTCACAAGTTTAATTTCCATGTTCCAAGAATTCTTCCGGCAAAACTAGTAGAAATTGCAAAGGATCATTCCAAAGATAAAGGACTTGTTATGGATATAGTCGGAGGTTTGATCTGGGAGGTAAGAGATCGACAATCTTATGGTAGGGGATATTCAGAGGAAGTGGAGAGGGCGGCTAGAAAAGGACTTTTAGAACTTGGTGAACTTGCACGGCCTTACTTGATTGATTCACTTATCAATAATGAGAATTCTGAAGTGCGGGTAGGAGCGGCACTTGTTATTCTGGAAAGCTTGGATAACGCAGAAAACAATGAACTGCTTCCTTTTGCGGTATTTGCAATTGGATTTAACAGGGACACTGCAGTATGCATGGATAGGGCAATTGAAAATAGACTTGAACAGTGTTTGGAAAAATGCGGGACCAGCCAGGAGATTTCGGAGTTCAGATCCGCTCTTAATAAAGGCAAGGCTCTTTTGACAGAAAAAGGAGTAGCAAATCAGGAAACAGTACAATTTATTGAAAAATGGGAAGCAAAGGCTGAATCAAGGAAACAAATGTTGGAAAGGTCAATAGACAGGACACCTGTCCTTGAGGGCTCATTCGGTCCAAGAAAAGTACATGGAAAAAACGGCATTCCGGCATTGGCAAAAAAGTTAAATTAGCCGGTACAGCCGGATACAAATTGGCTTGTCCAGGACAGGTTTAAAAATCTAGATTTTATTAGTTGATTATGAAATATTCAAGGCCCTGGTGGTTTTGGCCTCTGGGAGGCTTTTGGGCTATTTTGATCTTTCTTTGCGGCATATACGTCATTTTTGCTGCAATATTCACTCCTCAGCCTTTTGATCAGATGCTCTTCGGCAGGGTACTCTGGTTTTCGTTCGGAGCACTAATTGTAGGTCTATATATCTATGGCCTTCCAAGGTCGATTAAAAACATAGAGATTTCAGGCAGCCAAATCCAGGTAAATTATTTATTGGGAAGAAAACAGGAAATCAGGGACATAACAAGGATAGAGGCCAAACTAGATCAATGGGCAACGTTTGCTGACCAGGCGCCTACGGAAATTATAAACATCTATCATTCAGGAGGGAAACTGGTGATATACCCGTACTTTTTCAGTAATTACAGGGAATTGATAGAAGAACTTGAAAAAACCAGAAAGATAGAAAATCGTGAAATTTTATAGATGACTGGTTGTGACAGGAAACTACCACCAGCCAAGCTTTTTCAGAATTTTCTCCTGTTCCTTGCGGAGGGCGAACCACTCTGTGGTCAGTTTCTTCATCTCTTTCATAATTTCGTCGTGCCTATCATAGATCTCGTCCAGACGGTCCGAAAGCTCCATATCCTTTTTCGTCATTTTTTCCATAGAAATATTTTTGCAGAAATCGTTTTTATGGATTCAGCTTCTTGAAACAGGAAGATATATGTGGAATTCGGTGCCTTTCCCAAGTTCTGACTCGACGTTTATTGTGCCCCCGTGCTCCTTGATTATCTGGGAGGATATTGCAAGGCCGATGCCGTGTCCGTTTCCCTCCTCCTTCGTGGTATAGCTGAATTCGAAGATCCTTGACAGGTTTTCCGGTGCGATGCCCACTCCCTGATCCCGTATGGATATCCTTACGTAATGCCCTGGGGGAATAGTTTGCTCCTGTTCCTCAATGAATGTTTCGCTTCCGGTAACTTCAATTGCGCCTCCTTTCGGCATTGCCTGTATTGCATTGGAAAGGAGGTTTATCATCACCTGCTTGATCTGGGTATGGTCTGCTTCTACTGAAGGCAGTTCGTCTGGTAAGTCAACTCGGAGTTCTATTTGATCCCCGTCGCAGCAGGACCTGATGGCCCCCATGACCGGATCGTTCAGGTATATTGGCATCTTCTGGAGTACCGTTCCCTTTGCAAAAGAAGTAAGCTGTGCAACAAGGTCTGCCCCGTGGTGCGCCTCCTGGGATGCCCTCTGGAGGTATTCCTTTGCCATGTCGATTACAGGGCCGTTGCCTATCCTTGACAGGCCTGAAATCGCAAATGATATGCCGGAAGTGATCTTGGTCAGTACATTGTTGAAGTCATGTGCAACTCCACCGGCTGTTGTACGCGCAGTCTCGAGCTTCATATGAAGCAGGTCTGCCTTGACTGCTTTCTTTTCCTCTGTAATGTCCCTTACTATGCTTACTATGTCCTTCACATCTCCATTTTCATCCATAATAGGAGAAGATGAATGTGAAACCCACCTTTCTTCTCCTATAGCTGTCCTTATTCGGAACTGGTGGTTGGTTACTGACATTCCGGAAAGAACTCTGTAGTACTCCCGTTTTACTGAATCAAGGTCATCTGGATGAATTGGGTTCTGTCCCTTGTCCGGATCGCTGAACCAGGTCAATCCTACAAGTTCCTCAGGTGGATAGCCCAGGATCGATTGGCATGAAGGGCTGAGATATGTGATCCTTCCCTCGTTTTCCCCTTCTGCGCTTGTCACCATTATCATGTCCTGCGAATTTTCCACGATCGCCTTCCATCTTGCCTCGCTGTCCATGAGAATTGCCAGAGTGGTTTCGAGCTGGGTCGTTGCCTCCTTAATCCTTACTGCATCCTTCTTCCTTTCGGTGATATCCTGGATAACTGCCGTGAATCCCCCGGAAAGTGAGTGCTCGTTCCCGCTCCATGAGGTAACGGACAGTTCGATTGGAAATGTGGATCCGTCTTTCCTTAGGCCCTGGAGTTCCACAGAGCTTCCTTTGAACAGGTCTGGGATGCCGTCAGTAACTTCAAATCTCATCTTCCCGGCCCTGGCCCTGAATTTCTGGGAAAAGAGCACCTGGGAGGAGATCCCGATCACTTCCGCTGACTCATACCCGAAAAACCTTTGTGCAGCCTGGTTCCATTGGATAATCGTTCCGCGCTCATCTGTTGATACGATGGCGTGTGAAGGATTGTTCAATAATGAGAATAGTACAGCTCGTGCATTTGCCTTGATATGCCCGGATGTAAGAGTTGATGGCGGCCCGTCTTCCAGCGGCCTTTTTTGGAACCAGTCCTTTACCCTGAAGGTCAGGGTTAGTTCGTTGAAGCTTTCCATAGCTTTGCGTCCTTGTGAATCCCCCCTCCTTTGGCTGCTCATGCATAGGATTATCCAGGTTACATTATTTAAACATTTTTTATGACATCCTAGATAGGATGTGGTCTGACACATGAAAATCGAACACAAGGTTATGCTATCGCTGGTTCTTTCGCCAATTATAGTGGGATTATTCATTTTCGGCCCTGCTGGCACCCTGGATTATTGGGAGGGCTGGCTGTTCATTGTTACGCTTTTTGTACCTGTCTACTTCGTTGCATTGTATTTCCTGAAAAATGACCGGGAATTCCTTGAAAGGAGAATGAAGACCAAGGAGAAGATTCCGGAGCAGGGGATGATAGTGATGGTGTCCATGCTGGTATTTTTCGTAGGATTCATGATTCCCGGACTGGACCACCGATTCGGATGGAGCGAGATTCCGCCATTGCTTGTTGTTTTTGCAGACATCCTGGTTCTTGCCGGATATTGCTTTGTTTTCCTCTCATTCAGGGAAAACAGCTACGCCGGGCGAACTATTGAAGTGGTTGAAGGGCAGAAGGTGATATCGAGCGGCCCGTATGCAGTCGTCAGGCATCCGATGTACCTTGGCACTTTGCTGCTTTATCTTTCAATCCCCATAGCCCTTGGATCCCTGGTTGCTATGCCGGTATTCCTGCTTCTTGTTCCATTGATCGGAATGCGGATCATAAATGAGGAAAAAATTCTGGAGAAAGAGCTTCCTGGATATGGGGAGTATTGCAAAAAGACCAGATACAGGCTTGTTCCGCATGTCTGGTAGTTTTTAAGTATTTCTCAACAAAACAAATTTATGAGATGGGCCCTGTTTCTGGTTCTAATACTGTCATTATCCTACGCTGAGGAATATATTGGATGGATCAGGGCCGACAGCACCCAATGCCATAACAATGTTGACAGTACGCTCAGGACCGCATACCAGCTATGCACCCTGAACTGCCAGATAATGCTGGATAATATTGAAGAACAAAGGGCATGCAATACGCGGTGCTCCTACAACCTACTGAAATCCAATCTCAATACCGAAAGGTACGGATCCTGCAAGAGCGGATGCTTCAATAAGAATTCCGGGGACCGGATAATAGCATGCTATGACAGCTGCGCAAATGATAGCGATCAGGAAGGATGCTTCAGCAGCTGCTACAGTGGAATTGACACTGCTCCCCTGAATTCGTGCGTCAACAACTGCTACTCGAATTACAGGGGCAAGGTCAAGAACATCTATGATTATTCGCATCTTTTCTGCGATTCGATGCTGACAATAGGCCTTGTAACGGGACAGGAATTCAACGGAGCGCTGCTCTATCCATTGGAGGATATGGACGATTACTATATTTCATCCGGGTGGTTCAGGGGGGCAGAGCATAGGGGGATAGATTATGTCCCTAATGATGAATCTACTGACCATGAGATAATCAGTTCGACTCCCGGAACAATAAGCCGGATAGAAAGGCATAACAGCAACCTTCTTAATGGCGGAAGCCTGCAGGCATGCATAAACAGGGACAGCACAGCAGCATATGGTAACCGGATCCATGTAAGATATGAGGACGAGAACGGAATGTACGAGGTTGTTTACGGGCATTTCAAAGAGATTTATGTAAGCCTCGGGGAGGAAGTCAGTGCCGGCGACGTATTGGGGATAATGGGAAACACCGGATGCTCGACTGCAACGCACCTTCATTTTGAGGTCAGGCTGAACGGAGATGCGAACAGGAAGGTCGATCCTTACGACATCTACAGCTCCAAGGAGAATTATCCTCAATTCAGCAATGATTATGACAGGGACTGCGGGCCTGAATCAATGTGGGAAGTATGCCCGGGTCATTGAAGTTTAAGGTTTTCCTCAGCCAGCTTGCAGATACTTTCGAATTCAGTAAGAACCTTTTCCCTATCCGGTTCTTCGAATTTTGAAAGTTCTTTGGAGATCACTTCCCTGGCGGTGTCTAATTTTGGAATGAGTTCACTGTCAGTCCGACCGGAAGCAAAGAAAAAGACCGAGAACAGTGCTCCTCTGGAATTGAAATTTATGTCCAACAGGATTTTCTCATATTTTTGCAGCAGGGGGATATCATGAATTTCGGACAGTTCAGCCAGTATTTTGCTTATATACTTGGCCTGCACCCGATAAACAGATGATATGCTTCCAAAGTTTCCTTTAGAGATAAAAGCTCCGAAATCCATATGAAGATCATTGAAATAAAGAGCAGATATGGAATATTCTTTCGGATCGAGTTCTTCTATCTGTTCCATTATTTCCTTTGCTTTCCGATATAGAGCTTCAACTTCGTCATCCTCCGGATCAAGATCCCATAATTTCCACCGCACCATATGCAGTTTCGAAAACCTGTCCCTTAGTTCCAGTTTCCTTTCAACGAACTGTTTGAGATTTTCCGGTTCTTCGAGTTCGACCTGCGCCGCCATCTGCTTTGTCTCAGATGATATGACGTGCCTTTTGAATTCGTCATCGAAACCGGATGAATCCAGTTCTGGTTTTTTGTATTCGGAAATCCTCTCTTTTATCCATTCGACCTCTTCTTTTGAGATGGGTTTCCTTTTCAGTTGATTTTTTAGGAAATCGTCTGCCGATTTGCTCTGTCCTGAATCAATGATTTCCCCTAGCCATTCTGGCTGTTTGTATTCAATTTTTAGAACGCATCTTTTAGCAAATTTGTCCTTACCAGCATCATCCATTTTTTCATATGCTAGATCTTTCATCCCGTCAAGCGTTTTTTTAACCCAGTCTAGTATCTTTTGTCTCTGCATGCTAATCCGCCCCCAAATCCAGTAATTCAATCATATCTTGCGTCAATACCTGTTTATTTCTGAGCAATTCTATTTTATCCCTTAGCGATTTGTCTTCTGTGATCTGTTCATACTGATGAAGGAGCAGGTCTGTTTGGTGCTTTTCTGAATGGTACGGGGTAAATATAGTGTCATATTTAATATCGCCCAGTTTTTGATTTACCTCTTTCATTACTTGTATAGATTTGGCTCCGTAATTTTCATCAACCTGGATTGCCTGTAGCAATTCTGGACCGATCAGTTGCGCGATAATCTCAGTTTGCGCGACATATTCGACATATCTTCCGCTAAGGGGCAGCCCCTCCATGAAATCGGGGTATTTTTGCATAAACTCATGACGAATCCTTTCTGCGACTCCTTCTGCAAGGTGATCTTCATAGAAAAATGCAACGGAATGGGACATTTCATGAACCATGACATTTTGAACAGTTGCGCGATATTCTGAACGCATATCATAGTATTTGAAGTATGACTCCCTTAGGTAAATTATATCTGTGTTGCTGTCGTAAAAGCCAAGAACTTTATTTGTATTTTCGGTCATTTTTCCTTGAGTCCACAGGAAATTGAAGTCCCTGTCAGGGACTATGTCGAATTCGCAGTGGAAGGTCCTGCATCCTGGCACGATTTTTTGTATCCTTTCATGTGCAGGCTGGACGAATTCCTTCCTGAATCGTTCCTTTGTCTCAAGCAGCCGATCCGGAGTTCCGGGACGCTTATACTTTCTCCCATTTATTTCTCCCCATCTATCAACCACTTTTTCATAATCAGTTACTGATTTTATCGGAGGTTTGCCGTCATCGGGCGGAGTAAGGAAAAAGCCTTTTTTGCTCTTATCTTCCATCATGGCCTTCTTTTTCTTTTCATCCCTCCTCTTCTTTTTCTCCGTCTCTGTCTTGTCCTTCTTGGGCCCTTTTCCGGGTTTTGCTGACCCGGCTGCGCCCTTTTTGGCAGTGGTTTTTGCGACCTGGCTTGCGGTTTTGGAAACTGCTTTTCCCGCAGCGGCTGATCCTGCCGCTCCTCCGGCAACTGCTCCGGCAACTGACAAAGCAAGTTCTTTCCCCTTTTTCACCCTGAACAGCTTTATTGTTCCTCCCTTTCCTAAGAAACTGAACTTGTTGAAAGCTGAGCCGAACATACCGGCGCCGAGGACAGCATTCGATTCTATGCGGAGGAATGAGAACAATGCGACAAGAGAGAGCAGCAAAAGCAAGAAGAAATTGTTGAAAACAAGGGACTGGCCCAGGTCGAAAAAGCTCTTTGATATGTGCGTCAGGGCGGTTGACGGCAGGTAAAGGTTGTTGCCTTCATACTCCCCCCTGACTACCCCGAAACTGACATTGGTCATAAAAACAGAAGAGCAGGAGCCGTTCTGATCCGTCAAGACTGTTCTTTTGACACCAAGGAAATCTATGATTACAGGCGCATTAGAGATCGGGGTTTCGTTTCGCATTACGAGATTGCATCCGATCGTGATGTTGCTGCCGTTATTGTATGAACTCAGCCTAAGGAACGTCGTCTGTCTGGCATAGATGTCCGAAGTCTTTGGAAAATGGCCCCACCAGGTATAGAAATCCAGATCGGCATGGTGGGATCCGGAAGAAAGGTTGAAGAATATCTCCTCGAGAGTGTATATCAGCGAATAGTTGTATGTGCGGTTGGTTATCTCGGTCGGGTTGCGAAGGTTATATGACTGGTCTGTAACGACCAGCCTGTGCGGTCCAAGATACTTGTCCGAAAGGAGCGGATCGTAGTCCAGTATGCCGCTGTGGTTTAGTATATTGGCATTGATGAATTGGGTTCCGAAAGGATCTTCCGACACCGTGAAATTATGGATGTAATAGGCTGATGACAGGTTGCCGTCCATCCACGAGTAGTATTTGTAAACGGGGACCGTGGAAAGCAGAGAAAAATAATATATAACATCTTCGGAGGTGTTTACATTAAGATCCATGAAAGCCGGTGAGTAGGGGATGATTGAGAGGTAGTTGTTTGTCACCTGGTAGCTGTCCTGGTCGGATGCGCGAAGGTCGATTTCTCCGCTGCTGTGATATGTATTGCATTCGCAGCCATCTTCGGTTTCGTGGCAGACTTCCCTCTCCTCGTCGTAGGGGATGTAGAACCGTGCATCAAGGATCACTGTCAGGTTCGGATCCACAACAGAAAGGTTCCTTACTGTGAGATTATATGTCCCGGTGGCGTAGGGCGAGGCGTGCGAGAGGGATTCCTCATAGCATTCATAGGTAAGATATCCGGCAAATATGAAATCGCTGATTGAATGTATGATGTCACAGAGTGTAAGGCGGTCCTTGAAAGGGATTTCTACAGGGCTTACCGGGAATCCCGTGGCCAGAGTCTGCTGCCTTTCTGCTGCCTTCATGGTCAGGTTGCCGCCGACCTCGTTGATAATGCCTGTGAGACGGTAGTTTGCAGAGACATTCTCGATTTCAAGGTCATAATATGTCCTTGTGACGGTAGTCCGGGAACATCCTTCAGGTTCATAGCTGTTCTCTTCCTCATCCAGAAGGATGGGATCCGGGTCGAGAAAAGTGATATTCGGCTGGGGGCCGGTAAAATAATAATCTAGATCGACCCCGTTGCCGGAGGGTGTGCTGACGAATATGATATTGCCCGGGCCGTTGGCATTATCCCAGGTGAACTCGTTCTGGGTATACTGTATCAGTCTTGAATCCGTGTCATAGTCCGTCCTACCGTTGACGGATGTTATTGATCCGACATGCTCTTCGGCAACGAGCCAGATGATAGACGGGTGGTGGCCCGAATCGATCGTCTTGTTCACTGCAGGATTGAGCGTGAGAATCTTCACGTAAAAGAAGAATGTCGGGTCATCGAGAGAGGGGTTCTTTTCCGGTTCGGAAAAGACATTTCCCACTTTTTCCGAAGGGGCAATGTTGAAGTTGTGCAACGTCACATCCTCTATCGGAGGATCTATTAAGGCGAACGAGGATGAAATGACCAGTATCAGAAGCAGGCTACTTTTTAACACTCAGACCCCGCTCCAGGAATTCTTCCAACGTTTCGCAAAACAGGTTACCATACTGGTACTCAAGGAGAAGTTTCATCCAGTCCGGATCGTAGGTATGGAGTTTTCTAATGAAATCATCCTTGCTTTTGCCGTCAGGGAATATCACTATGTTGTCCTTCTTGCACAGTTTCACAAGTTTTTTTGGATCTATGTCATGATAGATGTGCACAAGTTTCTTATCGACCAGGAAATCTGATTCCTTCGATGATGCCAACTCTTCGCCGTGTTCGATGAAATAGTCACTAATCTTCCTCTTTACAACCCAGTATTCAATGGGTTTTCCATTTGCAGAATCTGCCGGCATGAAATACCCCTGATAGGACAGGAACAGACCGTCCTTTGCAAGATCATCAACCACCAAATAGAGATTGGATTCAGTAACAAAAAGCGGGGCTCCTTTGAAAGAGGAATATTTTCTCAGGCCGATCTTGAAGTCTGATATCGAAATTGGAAGGCCCTTGGACCGGTTTTCCTGGGTCATATCATAAATCTGAAGAAATGTCTCATATGGAACCCGGACCGACTTGGAAAAGGTAGGGGGGCGAACGTAGGTGCGTATGTACCATTTCTTCTTCTGCTTGTTCTTGATGGAAATGAATCCGACTACCAGAAGGCTTAGGAGTATAATCGCGATGTAGGAGAGAAGGCCGAAGTCATCGCCCTCCTTCCTGTAATAGGTGATTGCCTTATCGCCCTCAACTTCAACTGTGAAATTGTGGATTCCAGGCGAAAGGACGAATGATGTTTCCGCCTCGCCTGCTTCATCGGTATATATGCTGAAGCTCTCCTTCCCGTTTACTGTGAGTTTTATCGGAACTGATGTGGCGGGCTTTCCGTCCTTGGTGATAAGGAAGGTATGCACGTTGTTGGCAATCCTGGTAAGGCGGATCTTCAGTTCAGGGATCTTAAAGAAAGTGGATGCCCTGGTTGAGCCTTGCTGGTCGACAAGCTTGACCACATATGAACCTGAGGTGACATTCGGGCGGATTATGCCGCTTTCCCTGGAGAAGTTCTTCATTGTAATGGGAGTTATGTCGATTTTCTGGACTATCTCACCGTTCTTGAGGAAATGAAGCTGGAACTTGTAATTGACAGGATACTGGTTGTCAGATTCAAGTTCGTAGGTATACCTGTAATCGTCCGCCCGTTCGGAAATTACAAGGCGGCCCTGCTGGTTCTGGATCAGCTGAAACTGGTTCATGCCGAAGATGGACTGGTTTGCAGAGTAGAGGTATCTCATGTAATAGTCTGTTCTAGGAGCTGCGCTGGAAAAGAACGTTGTAGATCCGTTTACCAGGTTGAAGCTGTCACCTAGCCCATTGGACTGCCATTTTTCCAGAAGGATCAGTTCGGCAAGCTCTCCCGCCGTCAGCTTTTCATCAGGATAGATTACGAACCATCCATTATCATATTCCAGAACGCTGGCATTTGCAACTGGAAAGACTTTCGGACCGTCTATGTGTGGATCGAAGTAATTATTGAACGTGACATCCAGATCATCATAGATCTTATTTTCCAGATAGACCTGCGATCCTGAGGCATCCATTCCGACATCCAGCGGCGCGCCGAAAAATATGACAACATTATTTTCAATCAGCTTTTGCAGGCTTCCGTTGGATAGGTCGCTCGGGATCGAATCAGAAGGAATAATAATTACCGAATTGTTCTTGGAGAATGAATCCTCGAGACGTATTGAATCGATGCTCAGGCCATATATCGAGAGATTTGATGTCAGTTCCCTTACGATCCTGCCCTTTTCCTGTGAGTAGGAATAATCATTGATCCTGTAAATTTTTGATTTCGGTTCATCGGGAAGGAGCACCAGGTCCAGGGACGCGTTTGTATTGGAGATTACCCTTGCAGACAGGTAGCCGATCGTCTTTTCGTTGTAGTCTACCAGGCCGAAGTCATTTATCAGTATGTTGAATGATGCTGGTTCCTGAATTACGGGCAATTCATCGTGTGAAGTAGTCTGGATCGCTGAATACGCTATGATCAGGGACAACAATATCAGCACGATAATTATTGCCTGCTTCACTTCTTACCACCTAAGAGTATTATCTTGAAATCCGAGGAGCACTTTTCTAGGATCTCGATGTGGGTAATTTTCGGGTTTGGATCCTCCTTTGATTTTTTCTCCGCCTTAAGGTTGGAGAGTTCAATCCTAGACAATGCGGATCACCCCTTTCTTGGAAAGTGCATCAAGCCGTTCCTCAAGCCTTTGCGCATTTATGCCATATGTGTCACAGAATTTGCCTTCGTTGAGACTGCCATCATGCTCCTCGACCCACTTCAGGATGTTCTGGTCGATTTCATTGTCGGTAAGGCTCTCCAGCTTCCTTACCCGGTCCTCTAAAAGCTGTGTCTTCTTCTCAAGCCCGAGCAGTTCGTGCGTGAGCGACTCTTTCTCGTTCTTTAGCCGGGTCAGTTCCTCCTTGTATCTTGAATTTTCCAGCCTGGCCTTGTCGAGGTCATATTTCATCCTCTGGACATCGCTAGACACGAAGGATTCCCTTATTTCGAAAGCATCCATGGTCTTTTCATATAGTTCCTTCCTGTCAGGAACGAAAACGCCATTGGATTCCAGAAGTGAAAGTACGGAAAAGAAGGATTTTGTTACTTCAAGCCTCCTGATCGTGGGATTGGGAACTTCTGGAGGGTTCGTAAAGAACACTTCTGCAGAGCCTGGAGTAAATGTGAATTGGATGTACTTGTAGGGTTTTTTGTTTCTGTCCGTGCTTTCCACGATCATCGCAACCAGCTGGTCCTTTTCTTTCTTGACTTCAGAGAATACCGAGATTGTCTTGAGTTCCTTTTCCAGCTTCGTTAAGTTTTTTGTTTCTCCCTTTATTGCCAATGATCCAGATTCCGTAGCAGTTCCGTTTTTTGCGCTCAAGAATGGTATCTTCATTTTTCTACCTCCAGATGATATATCTCCACGAATTTTCCGAGTTTCTTCTTTTGCTTGATCTCAAGCATCGACATGGCCGTGTTTTTTCCAAGGCCGAGCTTATTGAATAAGTAAATGATCTTTGGTAGGTCCATGCCAAACTTTAGGAGATAGTCGAGGAGAGTTTCATCGCTGATCTCGTTGCTGTTCTTCGTGAATTCGAGTTCGAGTTCACGGACCTGCTGCTCGTTAAGGCCGGATGAAAGGAGAAGCCGGTTGAAATTTTCTGGTTCGAATTCAGCTTTCATGTTCAACCCCCCTGAATGTCTTCCTTATCGGTTCCATGTCGAATCCTATGTAATTGAGGAACTGTACGGTCCTGTGTCTTGATGTGTGGTTTTCCAGAAGCTTTGCGAATTCGATCGATGAAATTTCTGATCTTGAAAGAATCGCACTAGGATCTATATCCAGATCCTCATAAGATAGTTTCCTCCTGAGATCGCTCTTGTCTAGCACCAGGTCCTGGCCAGGGGCCCTGATGGTGATTTCCTCAAGCGGATCCTCACCGTGAATCTTATCGATGAGGAACGTCCTTGGAAAATCCGCTTTGGAAGAATACATCAGGTTTACTGCTGCATTTCCCACTCCGAATTTTTCTATTGATTCTGCGATGTAATCAGAGTATTTCAGCGACCCGCGCACATAGTCCTTGAACCTTTCAAATTTCAGGTTCAGTATGAATGTAGTCCCAACATTGGAAAAAATGGCCTCGTTGATGTCTGTAGGATTCTGCGATGCCACTATCAGGCCGAACTTGTATTTCCGACCTTCCCTGACAATCATTATAGCATCGGAACGATCATCTCCGGCAACTTTCCAGGCCTCATCCAGGACAACGTAAAGCTTCAGGCCTTTCGAAGCAGACCATTCCTCTTCCCTCATCCGCTCTTTGAGGTATTGAAGGATGGAAAGGGCTGCGAGTATACGGAAGTCTTCGTCCGGAAGCTTCTTCAACACTATGTTCACAAGCCCTGAACTTGTGAGCTTTCCGAGTTCGAGCGTGGACTGCCTTGCAAAAAAATCCATCCCGGGCTTCGTGAACCTGCCTATCATGTTGGCAGCGTTCAGGATATATTCCTTTATCCAGACTGACTCGGCAGTTTCTGCCTTCGCCAGGAGTATCTCATGCACGTCTTTCAGGGTAGGCGGCTCAAGATTCTGGTTTTTTGTATTCAGCGAAAATCCCTTCTTCAGATATGCCTCTTCTAGCGACGCTTCGAGGACTCGCTGCTCGTCCTCCCTCCCCTTGGTCTCAAAAAGTATCTCAAATGAGCGCATAATCTGCCGTATCCTGTTAAGCGGGGAATTGCCGCCCAGATCCAGGAGATTCAAAAAGTTATTGCCGCCAAGCTCGATTATCTGGCCACCGGTCTGTTCCACCCAGTCAATGTATTCCCCGGCCCAATCGAGGATGAGGGCGTTTGTCTTCCAGACGATAGCTGCTCTTGTGAGGAATGTCTTAACAAGATAGGATTTGCCGGCTCCAGTCACTCCGACGATTGCAATGTGCGGATTTGTAAGCTTCTCAAAACTCCAGTAAAAGGGAACATGCATCATTTTGGTTCGTCCTATGTATATGGAGTTTAGCGGGTCGTTCATTAGAATTCCCGCAGGAGGCTCCGGAGGATGGGCGAGCACCATGCGCTCTCCCAGGTCACGGTTTGTTGAATCGTAAAACCGCAGAAATGATCCGCTCTTCAGGTTTTCCTCCCATTTCATATGATCAACTAATAAAGGAACTCGTCCTTAGTATCCTTTTCAGGAAGTACATACTCCCACTCAAAGCATCTCTTCATGTCATCGCCGTTCAACTGCATGACCTCTGTATCTAGCGTACTTGATACCACGGTCTTAATTTCTGCCGCCTGCTGCCTGGCCTTGGAAATCGCATCGTCCTTTGAATGGCTGGAGGCTGTCGTCATCGCATAATTGACTACCTGCATCGGGCGCTCTCCAGACTGGATCTTGTCCAGCTGCTTTTCGCAGGATTCGATTTCCCTCTTCAGCAGCGCGACCTCGGATCCTGTATTGGAATTTGCAGGGAGACTCGAGATCTCCGAAAGCCTTGATTCTGCCTTGCTCCTCCTCTCCTTGATCCTGTCCACGTAAGGGGAAAGATCTATGGGGCAGACCATGTTCGATATCTTGTAAACGTAATTGAGGGACGAAAGCGCCCTTTCGTAGCTTTGCTTCGTAAGATAGACCTGGTCCGGGGTTTTCTCGCTTGATGACTGTGTGAAGCGGACCAGGAGATAAACAGATGCATAATACTTGTTGCCAATCTTCTTTACAATCACATCCTCTGAACTTGGAATCTCGTAGCTTCCGAACCCTTCAACATAATGGACATTCCTTGCAAGTATGGGTTTGATCATGAAGCCGAACCGCCAGATCGTTGCAGCGACAAGGAAGCTTCCGATAGCGATCAATGCTATTATGAAGTTCTGGTATATGATAAGTGCAAAAAGGAGGACTATTTGGACCAGTATGACCAAGAGGGCCATTTTCTTGTTTGTCATTAAGTCATTGAACATAATTACACCTCGAACCTCGAAAGGTTTGTTTCCGAACCAAAGAATGCGCCAAGTTCCTTGACTGCGATAATAGTAAGGACTATGGAAAAGAGCGGCAGCACAAAGACCTGCACCACGAGAAGCGAGATTATGGATGTGAGGAGAGTTGGGATTTTTCCTATTAGTGCGAAGAATGTCGTTACTGCAGTTCCGAAATTCGAAAAATAGTTTGTCCAGGTTCCGGCATCCAGAAGCGCACCCGGACTGGTAAATGCATTTGTGACATTCAGGGCATCAACCGCATTGAAGAATTCACCGAGCTGCACCAGCTCTGGGGTGATCGATGCATCAACTGCGATCGCGTTCATGGCAATTGTCATGGGGAATACAATGTAGAGGCCGACTGCAAGGCCTATTAGAAGCCCGCCGATCCTCCTTGTTAAAAAAAATGACCTGAGAACAACTCCAACAGGAAGGAAGATGTTCAGGGCTGTCGAGGCGATGAAATGCAGAAGGGCGATGATTACCTGAAGCCCGATCTCAATGATTACCAGGGTCTGGACGAATGTACCAAGTACCTGTACGATGCTCTGTGCCCCGCTCAATGGAGTGATCTCGACAAAAACGACGTCAATAGCGATTTTGGATACGATGTCAAGGACTGTATTTGCTATCATCAGCTTGAATAGCAGTCCGCCAACCTGATAGAACAATGCATTCAGGTAATTGGAAGAATAGCACAGCAAACTTCCGTCAGGGATGTTTCCGAAACAGCCATCAGATGTTATTACTTCCTCCCTTATACCCTGCTCAACATCAAAAAAGGAAACTGCGATGTCGTCAGGTGCAAGCTGGTCGAATGCCATTACAATGAGTCCGGTTCCTGGAGCCATCAAAAAGAAAAGTCCTCCGACTAGTGCCGCACTTATGAAAACCTGCAGGAATTCTGATTTCGCCCAGTCCTCAAGCTTCCTGATGTTGAACGCCTTTCCAAGAAGGTAAGTGATTCCAACGAGGATTGCCATCGATACTATTGTGTAGATGGCGATGTTGAAGGCATCTCCTCCTGTACTTGAGCCGGCATCCGGGAAATCACTTAGCAGGTCGGATGACATGAGATCATGCCGTTAAGAACTTCATTCCGGCATTGACTATGATTCCGGCACCGCCGACGATAGCTGCAAGGATTATTCCTCCAATTGCAAGGTTAGTCGCAAGCGTGTGGTATTTGCCCCTCTGATCCGCCGTAACGAACACGCTTGCATAAACATATAGTATTCCTGCAAGAACAAGTGCCATAACAGCAAGCATGGGACCGATCACGAGAAGGGTCTTCATGATGTTACAGGTAAAATCGACGATCCCTCCATTTCCTGAACAGGATGTTTCGACAGGATTGGAAAAGTCTATTCCCTCACCCTGTGAAAATGCAAAACCCACCAACAATAACGATAAAATCACTATTTTATACATATCCACACCTCTCCATATAAAAGTATAGTGCATTACTTATAAATGCTTTTCTATTTTT